>NZ_KB375270.1:2892272-3213636 GCF_000314735.2 Afipia felis ATCC 53690
CGATCTGAAAAATATGATGTTTCTGTCTTGGCCCCGGATCGGCCAACTGCACCGCACAATCACGCGCTTAAAACAGCGACAGTGCAGCCCATAAAATAGGCAGGACAGGATGTTGCCGCAAAGCTGCTCATGCAGCGGGCAAGAGTTACCACGCCCTTAACGCGCCGCACGGCCGGGGACGGGGTTTCAGGGTCCCGGCGGAACGGCGTCCGGTTCAGTCGGCCGGTTTGGACCGCCGCACCCGGACCGAGCCCTCTTGCGCCACGGAAGCGACCAGCGTGCCGTCAGCGCGGAAGATCGAGCCACGGGAGAAGCCGAGCCCTTCATGGGCATTCGGGCTGTCCTGAGAATAGAGCAGCCATTCATCGGCCCGGAACGGGCGGTGAAACCACAGCGCATGATCGAGACTCGCGCCGCTGATGCCGTTCTCAAACACGGTGCGGCCGTGGCAGGCGAGCGATGCGTCGAGCAGCGAGAAATCGGACGCATAGGCCAGCGCGCACATGTGCAGGGCCGGATCGTCCGGCAACGGCTTCGCGGCTTTGAGCCAGATGGTGACGTGACCATCATCGATCTTTTCGCCGACATATCGCGTGAGATTGGTCGGGCGCAGTTCGAACGGCATTTCGGCTTCAAAAAAGCGGCGGATGAAGTTCGGCATTTCGCTCTGCCGCTTTTCATCGAGCACGTTGTGGAGATCGAGCGGCCTGACGTCATCCGGCAACGGTACCTGCGGCATCGCGGCCTGATGTTCGAAAATGCTGTCCTCGTGGACATGGAACGAGGCGATCATCGAAAAGATTTCGGCGCCTTTCTGCGAGGCGATGACGCGGCGGGTGGAGAAGCTGCCACCGTCGCGCAGCCGCGCGACGTCATATTCAATCGGAACGGCCGGATCGCCGGGCAGGATGAAATAGGCGTGCAGCGAATGCGGTAGCCGGCCTTCCACCGTGCGGCAGGCCGCGACCAGTGATTGCCCGACAACCTGACCGCCGAACACGCGTTGCCAGCCGCTCGGAGGACTGAAGCCGCGAAATCTGTCGCCTCCGAGCGTTTCGAGATCGAGAATAGAGATCAGGTTGGCGAGCGAGGCGGGCATTGCTTTACCTTCTGCGCGCATCCGGCGCGGGTGACGGTGCCGCGGAGGTATCCGCAGGGGAGGCAAGGGATTATAAAACCCGTTATAAAACGCGGGATGCCGGGCTCCGCAAGCGGTCTCGTGCGTTGAGGTAACGGCAATTTGGTTGGAGTGGCGATGACAAAATCGCAGGGCATCGTGATCGGCGGCGGTGGGCTGACAGGGCTTTCGCTGGCGTTGGCGTTGCGTCAGGGGCTCGGGCCGGAAATTCCGGTGATCGTGGCCGACCCGGCCTTCGCCGTGCGGCCGAGCCGCGATCAGCGCGCGTCTGCCATCGTCGCCGCCTGCCGCAGGCTGTTCGAGACGCTCGGCGTGTGGGGCGAGGTTGCGCCCGATGCGCAGCCGATCCTCGACATGATTGTCACCGATTCCAAATTGCGGGATGCGACGCGGCCTGCGTTCCTCACCTTCACCGGCGATGTCGCGGCCGGTGAGCCGTTCGCGCATATGGTCGAGAATCGTCACCTGATCGACGCGCTGACGCGCCATGCCGAAGTGAACGGCATCGAAATGCGCACCGACAGCGTGACGGCGTACGAGTCGAAGGACGACGGCGTGCAGGTGGCGTTCGGCGGCGGCGATGTCATCACGGCGCGCTTGCTGGCCGCAGCCGACGGCGCACGTTCGAAATTGCGCCAGCGCGCGGGCATCGCCACCCATGGCTGGGACTACGATCAATCTGCGATCGTCGTCACTGTCGGCCATGAGCGCGATCATGAAGGCCGCGCCGAAGAACATTTTCTGCCCGCCGGGCCGTTCGCGATCCTGCCGCTCACGGGCAAGCGCTCGTCGCTGGTCTGGACTGAGCAGCCCAAGGAAGCGGCGCGTATCGTGGCGCTCGGGGCGGATAATTTCAAAGCGGAGTTAGAGACGCGTTTCGGTCTGCATCTCGGCGAGCTTGAGGTGCTGGATAAGCCGCGCACTTTCCCGCTCGGCTATTTCGTTGCGCGCTCCTTCATCGCGGATCGACTCGCGCTGGTCGGTGATGCCGCGCATGTGATTCATCCCATCGCAGGGCAGGGCCTCAACATGGGGCTGAAGGATGTCGCCGCGCTGGCGGAAGTCGTGGTCGACGCTGCGCGCCTCGGCACGGATTTCGGCGCGGCTGATGTGCTCGAGCACTATCAGCGCTGGCGGCGGTTCGACACCATGGCGATGGGCGTTGCCACCAATGTGCTGAACGGCATGTTCTCGAACGATTTTGCGCCGCTGCGTGTGGTCCGCGATATCGGGCTCGGTCTTGTGGACCGGATGCCGCCGCTGAAAAGCGCGTTCATTCGTCAGGCGGCTGGATTGACTGGCGAAGTGCCGCGGCTGCTGCGCGGCGAGACGCTCTGAATCAAATCAGTCGATCTTCCGCGCTTCTTCCGGCAGCATGATCGGAATGCCGTCGCGGATCGGGTAAGCAAGCTTCGCGCCGCGCGAGATCAATTCCTGCTTCGCGGCATCGTATTCCAGCACGCCTTTCGTCACCGGGCACACCAGAATTTCCAGGAGCTTGGAGTCGACGGGGTCGGACTCGCTGGCGGGCGGAATGTTGGTCGTCATCTGCAATCCATCACTAGACAAAAAATTACTGTACCGGCGGATCGCCCGAAGTCTGCTTCTTGGCGAGATCCATCTGCGTCACCGCGATCAGGATTTCGGCGCGGGTCTTGAGATCGGGCGCTTCCAGCAGCGCCTGCTTCTCCGCGGGGCCGTAAGGCGACATCATCGCCAGCGCATTGACGAGCGCTTCGTTCGGCGCGGCGCGGATGCCGTCCCAATCCACCTTCAGCGAGTTGGCTTTCAGGAATTTGGTGAGGGTGTCGAGCACGGCGTCGCGGTCGACCTCCTCCTCGCCCTTGCGCGCGACGAAATCGTCGACGAAGGGAAAGAAGTCGACCTTGCACTGGCGATAGGGCGTCAGCACCGTGAGTTCCTCGACCACCTGGAAACGCGCAATGCCGGTGAGTTCAAGGATGTAGCGGCCGTCGCCGGTCTCGCCGAACTGGGTGATGCGTCCCACGCAGCCAACCTGAAACAGCTTGGGGTGCTCCTC
Organism: Afipia felis ATCC 53690; assembly: GCF_000314735.2. Classification (NCBI taxonomy): domain Bacteria; kingdom Pseudomonadati; phylum Pseudomonadota; class Alphaproteobacteria; order Hyphomicrobiales; family Nitrobacteraceae; genus Afipia; species Afipia felis. The sequence continues at coordinate 2,895,452 of NZ_KB375270.1, forward strand.
GCTTTTCGAATGCGCGGCGTCGGGCTGGATGATGCCGATCATGCGGTGGCCGTCGCGTAGTGCGTCGTCCACCATTTCGAGATAACGCGGCTCGAAAATATTCAGCGGCATCTGCCCGCGCGGCAGCAGCAATGCGCCCGGCAGAGGAAACACCGGAATGGTTTCGGGAAGATCGCCGGGCCCGTGATATTCGGAATTGATGGCCATTCGATTTGATCCCCGATGGCTTTGCGCGTTTACGAGAACAGGATGGTGGACAGGCGCTTGCGGGCGTCCACTGTGGCCTCGTCCTCGCCGCCCCACGCCTCGAAGAATTGCAGGAGCTGTTTGCGCGCGCCGTCGTCGTTCCATTTGCGGTCGCGCCTGACGATTTCCAGCAGATGATTGGCGGCGTCACTGCGCGCGTGCTTCGCGTTCAGCGCGATCGCGAGATCGTAGCGGGCCTGATGGTCGAGCGGATTTGCGGCGATCTTTTGCTCAAGCTCCGCGACCGGACCGACCGACTGCGCCTGTTCGGCGAGATCGAGCATCGACTGCACGGCGGCGACGGCGGCATCGCCGCGCTTGGCTTCGGGCACCATTGCGAGAGTCTGCTTGGCCTGATCGAGCGAGCCCGCGACCACATAGCATCGCGCGAGGCCTGCCATCGCCGGAACGTTGGCGGCATCCTGCGCCAGTACTTCGGCATAGATCTCGGCGGCGGTGGCGGCATCGCCCTCGGCCAGATGGGCTTCGGCCTCCGCAAGGAGATCCCCATCGCCGCCCGGCATGCCTTTGGTCAATTTTTCGATGAAAGCGTTGATCTGGCTTTCCGGCTGCGCGCCCATGAAACCGTCGGCCGGCTGGCCGTTGACGAAGGCAATCACAGCGGGAATCGACTGGATGCCCATCTGGCCGGGAATCGCCGGATGCTCGTCGATGTTCATCTTGACGAGCTTGACCTTGCCCTTGGCGGCTCGCACCGCCTTCTCGATGATCGGGGTGAGCTGCTTGCACGGGCCGCACCAGGGCGCCCAGAAATCGATCAGCACCGGCTGGCGCTTGGATTCCTCGATCACGTCCCGGACGAAGGTTTGGGTCGTGGTGTCCTTGATAAGGTCCGGCGCAACGGTGCCCGCGGCGGAGTCATTGTCGAGTATCGTCACGTCGTTTCATCCCGGCTGATGGCTGTGTTTGGGCACATTTACCATGCCCGGTCCTAAAATGGCGGCGAAAGTGACGATTTCAATTGCGGAAGCGCTTGAAATCGTTCCCGAACACGAACTTAAAGCAGGCTTCAGGGTGAAAAAGACCGCCTTTCTCTGTTGCATTGCCGTGCGGGGTTTGGCATAGGTTGCGCCCGGCGGCGCGAGCCGTCCATTTCTGATGCGGGTGTAGCTCAGGGGTAGAGCACGACCTTGCCAAGGTCGGGGTCGAGGGTTCGAATCCCTTCGCCCGCTCCAGAATCTTCAGATCATGAAGACAATTGGCAACCACGCAAGCCGCCGCAAGGCGGCTTCGTCGTTTCTAGGCCTCCCCAACTTTTGGTTCCCTCGGGCGTTATTCTCCACGGAGCTGGAGGATAAGCCATGAGAGAAAGAGACGGGGCGGACCTGCAACGCTTCATCGACGCGCAGTGGTCGCTCTACGACCGGGTGCTTGGCGAATTGCGGGGCGGGCAGAAGCGGACGCACTGGATGTGGTTTGTGTTTCCGCAGATCGAGGGCCTCGGCCACAGCGCGATGGCACAGAAATACGCGATCACCTCGCGCGCGGAAGCGGCGGCCTATCTTGGTCATCCCCTGCTCGGCGGGCGGCTCGAGGAATGCACCGCGCTGGTCAACGCCATCGATGGGAAATCGGTGCACGACATTTTCGGTTCACCCGACGACCTCAAATTCTGTTCGTCGATGACCCTGTTCGCCAAGGTGGCCAAGGGGCACAGTCTCTTCGACGCGGCGATTGAAAAATATTTCGGCGGACGGTTTGATGACGCGACGCTCGCAAGGATCGGAAGCGCATGAAAATCAGCGGTCACCGCTCGCACACCGTCAGCGTTAAGCCCGACCTTATCGCGACCTCGACCCTGACGGTGAAAACGCCGCGGCGCGGCTTCTTCGACATCACGGCGGAAGCCCGGGATTTTCTGCATGAAGCGCAGGCGGCTGGCGGTGCCCTGACGCTGTTCGTCCGGCACACGTCGGCATCGCTCACGATTCAGGAAAATGCCGATCCCGACGTGCTGACCGACCTGATGGATGCGCTCGACCGCCTTGCGCCGGAAAATGGCGGCTGGATCCACCACAGCGAAGGTCCCGATGATATGCCCGCGCATATCAAAACCATGCTGACCTCAAGCAGCCTGCAGGTGCCGGTGGAGAACGGCGAGATGATGCTCGGCACATGGCAGGGCATCTATCTGATCGAACACCGCGCACGGCCGCATCGCCGCGATGTCGTGCTGCAGTTTGTCGGCAGCGCGGCGCATTAGTTCACTTCAGCGTTACGCATTTCGGCAAACAAATCTGACGTCAACCATTCGAGATGGCTGCGCACGTCCGTCGGCCAGTCGGCGATCAGCGTATGGAAGCGTTCACCGTCAGGGACATAGAGCGCCCGAAGCACGTCCTCGTAATGCGGCTTGTTGCCGGCGATGGCCGACAGGAAACGATGCACCGATTCCTGCCGCTCGCGAGCCTCGTCCTTGTCAGCGGTCTTGCGCCGTGCCTCGTCGATCAGCTTCCGCAGCGTGACTGATGCGCCGCCGGGCTGCGCGGCGAGCCATTCCCAATGGCGCGGCAGCAGCGTCACCTCGCGGGCGACAACGCCAAGCTTCGGCCGTCCCGGTCCGCGTTGAGGTTCGAGCGAGGCCTTGAGCCGCGTGGTGACGTCCGCGACAGAGCCGCGAAAATCGATCTCCACCGGGCGGCTGCTCACGAGATCGAATAGCAGGACCTGGCTTTGCGGGCGGGTGGAAAGGGTTTGTTTGACCCGGACGGCGACGTCCACGATGTCGCCGGAGGCGATGCAGTGGTCTTCGTCGAAGGCGATGATCTGGGGGGAAGGCATGACGAACCCGGGGCTCAAGGAAGATGCCCATAATATACCCGGGTAAAATAAGCTTGTCAATATTGCCCGGGTATTATTTAGGGCCGGGAAAGGCTCCCACCGTCACACCCGGCGGCGGCATATCGTCGTCCGGCACGAAGAAGTCCGGCATCAGCGGTACGGACGGATCGACCCGGTAAGGTTCGAAATCGGTCACGCCGTCGGCGGCGAGAATCTTGTCGTCGATGCAGAACTGTCCGGTGAAGTCGCGCGAGGGCTTGGTGAGAATGACGTGCGCGGCATCGGCAACGATCTCCGGCTTGCGGCTCGCGCGCATCGTCGCCTCGCCGCCGAGCAGGTTGCCGACGGCGGCGGTGGCAATCGTCGTGCGCGGCCACAGCGCGTTGACCGCTATGCCGTCGTTTCTCAGTTCGCCGGCAAGGCCGAGCACGCACATGCTCATGCCGAACTTCGCCATCGTGTAGGCGGTGGAGGGCGCGAACCATTTCGTCTTCATGTCGAGCGGCGGCGACAGCATCAGGATGTGAGGGTTCGCCGCTTTCTTCAGATGTGGAATGCAGGTCTTCGAGACGAGAAACGTGCCGCGCGCATTGATCGCCATCATTAGGTCGAAGCGTTTCATCTCGGTCGTCTGCACCGGCGTGAGACTGATCGCGCTCGCATTGTTGATGCAGATGTCGATGCCGCCGAATTCCTTCACCGTCTGATCGACGGCGGCGATCACCTGCGCCTCGTCGCGGATATCGCAGGCGATAGGCAGTGCGCGGCCGCCCGCAGCCTCAATTTCTTTGGCTGCGGTGAAGATCGTGCCTTCGAGTTTCGGCTGCGGCGTCGTGGTCTTTGCGGCAATCGCGATGTTGGCGCCGTCGCGCGCGGCACGTTTGGCAATGGCAAGGCCAATTCCGCGGCTGCCCCCGGTGATGAAAAGCGTCTTGCCGTTGAGAGTGCCCATGCCGCCTCGCTGATCTCAGTATCCTACCGCTTCGGCGCCCCGCGTGCGTGGATCGGCTGCACCCAGCCATCCCCGATCGGTCGCTGCAATCGAATTTGCCGAAGTCTGCCCCATCGGCGCCGTGAGCGTGTGACCCATGCTGCGCAGCGCATCGAGCGTCCTTTGCGAGAAGCCGCGCTCGATCCGCACTTCATCGGGCATCCATTGATGATGCAGCCGCGGCAGGCTCACCGCCTGCGCGATGTTCATGTGATAATCGAGTGCGTTGACGATGACCTGTAGCGTGGTCGAGATGATGCGGCTGCCGCCGGGTGAACCCGTCACGAGCACCGGCTTGCCATCTTTCAGCACGATCGTCGGGGTCATGGATGACAACGGCCGCTTGCCGGGTCCGGGCAGGTTCGCTTCATAACCGACGAGGCCGTAGGCATTCGACGCCCCGGGCGCGGCGGTGAAATCGTCGAGTTCGTTGTTGAGCAGCACGCCGGTGCCCTCTGCGATCAGGCCGACGCCGTAGCTGAAATTCAGCGTGTAGGTGTTGCTCACGGCGTTGCCTTGCGCGTCCGCCACCGAGAAATGCGTGGTGTTGGTGCCCTCATGCGGCTGCATCGCCGCGGCTTTCACCGGCGTCGATCTGTCGAGGTCGATATCGGCGCGCTGTTGCGCGGCGTAATGCTTGGAGAGAAGCCGCGCGAGCGGCGCCTTGCTGTAAGCGGGATCGCCAAGATAGCGCGCGCGGTCGGCGTAGGCGCGCTTCATCGCCTCGATCAGCAGATGCAGCGAAGCGGGCGTCTGCGCGCCCATCTTGTGCAGGTTGTATCCTTCCAGAATGTTCAGCGTTTCGATCAGCACCGTACCACCGGATGACGGCAGCGGCATCGACACGATGTCGTAGCCGCGATAGTGGCCGTGCACCGGCTCGCGCCACACCGGCTGGTAGGATTTCAGATCGTCGCGGGTGATGATGCCACCCGCCGCCTGAATGCCCTTCGCGAGCTTGTCCGCGACTGGGCCATCGTAGAATCCGTTCGTGCCGTGATCGGCGATAGCTTGCAGCGTATCTGCAAGGTCGGGCTGTACGAATTTGTCGCCTTCGCGCAGCGGCGAGCCGTCTGCGTGCGACAGCAGTTTTACGCTCGAGGGCCATGGCGCAAACCGCTGCCGCGCATCGGGCAGCGTGTCCGCGATATCGTCGGTAATGACGAATCCGTCGCGCGCGAGCTTGATCGAAGGCGCGAGCAGATTGCGCAGCGTGAACTTCCCCGAGCCGTAGCGCTCGAGCGCCGCCGCAAGTCCCGCGACGGTACCCGGCACGCCGATGCCGAGCGCGCTGTCGCGCGATTTCTCCGGATCGGGCTTACCGTCTGGTCCGAGAAACATGGTGGGTGTGGCGGCCTTCGGTGCGGTCTCACGATAGTCGAGCGCGATATCCTTATTCTCACGTGCGAGATGGATCACCATGAAGCCGCCGCCGCCGATATTGCCCGCGCGCGGATAGGTCACCGCCATGGCGAATCCGGTCGCGACCGCAGCATCCACCGCATTGCCGCCGCGCTTGAGGACATCGGCGCCGACCCGCGCCGCGATCTTCTCCTGCGCCACCACCATGCCGTGGTGTGCGGCCACCGGTTGCGCGCGCAATACATGCGGGGACGAGATACGGGCATCCTGCGCGAAACCGGCAGCAGGAAGAAGGAGCAGCAGCAAGGCGAGGGCGAAACGGTTCAAACGGAGGCTTTCCTGTCTCGGGATTGTCAGATCCGGCGAATGTCAGATCGCGATAATCGTCGCGATTTGATCTATAAGATGGCAACAACCTACCCGCCCGCCGCTCACACGCCAACGAACATGAAGGTGAAGATGACGTCACTTGCGCCAGCGCCGAGCCGTACCTATCCGCCGCGCTCGGCCGTGATCGGCTGGATCTTCTTCGACTGGGCAGCGCAGCCTTATTTCACGCTGATTACGACCTTCGTGTTCGCACCCTATTTCGCGACGCGTGTTGCGCCCGATCCCGCCACCGGCCAGTCGCTGTGGGGCTTTGCGACATCAATCGCCGGATTCCTGATCGCGTTCCTGTCGCCGGTGCTGGGGGCTATCGCGGATGCGGGCGGGCGTCGCAAGCCATGGATCGCGGCGTTCGGCGCGCTGCTGGTGATCGGCTCTTCGCTGATGTGGATCGGCAGGCCGGGCGATCCGTCTGTGATCGTGCCGGTGCTGATCGCATTTGCGGTCGCGACCATCGGTGCGGAGTTCGCCACTGTGTTCAACAATGCGATGATGCCTTATCTCGTGCCGCCGGAGAAAATCGGCCGCCTGTCCGGCACTGGCTGGGCCACGGGCTATATCGGCGGCATTATCAGCCTCGTTCTCGTGCTCGGATTCCTCGCCGCCAATGAAACGACGGGGCGAACGCTGTTCGGATTGACGCCACTGTTCGGCCTTGATCCGGCCATGCATGAAGGCGACCGCATTTCGGGTCCGCTCACAGCGGCTTGGTTCGTCGTGTTCGTGCTGCCGATGTTTGTGTTCACGCCGGATCATGCCTCGAAGACGCCCGCGCTCGGCGCGGTGCGCGAAGGCCTGCGCGAATTGCGCGAGACGCTGCGTGCGCTGCCGTCGCAGCCGAACATGGCGACGTTCCTGATCGCCAACATGGTCTACACGGACGCCCTGGTCGCGCTGTTTGCGTTCGGCGGCATCTATGCGGCGGGCACGTTCGGCTGGCAGACGATTCAGATAGGCACGTTCGGTATCCTGCTAGCGGTCAGCGGCACGTTGGGGGCGTGGATCGGCGGCAAGCTCGACGATCTGCTCGGTCCCAAGACCGTCATCACCGGCGCCATGACGATCCTGCTGCTGGCGATCCTCGCGATCCTGTCGATAGATCGTGATACGCTGTTCTTTGTTATCAAAGTCGCGCCGCCAGTGCCGGGCGGCGGGTTGTTCGCCGCGCCTGCCGAGCAGGCCTATCTCGGGCTCGGGCTGTTCATCGGCTTTGCGGCGGGGCCATTGCAGGCCGCGTCGCGCACGCTGCTCATTCGCCTTGCGCCACATGAGCGCATCACGCAGTTCTTCGGACTGTTCGCGCTGTCGGGAAAAGTCACGTCGTTCTTCGCGCCACTCGCGGTCGGCATCGTCACCGCCGCCACCGCCAGCCAGAAGGCAGGCATGGCGGTGCTGATCGTGTTCTTCGTCGCGGGACTTGCGCTGCTGTCGCGGGTGAAGGAGCCCGCGCGGCCTTAATGCTTGAAGTGGCGCGTGCCGGTGAACACCATGGCGATGCCATGCTCATCGGCCGCCGCAATCACCTCCGCATCGCGCACTGAGCCACCCGGCTGGATCACCGCGGTCGCTCCGGCCTCGATTGCGACCAGCAAGCCGTCGGCGAACGGGAAGAAGGCGTCGGACGCGACCACCGAGCCCTTGGTCAGCGGCGCGGCAAGTCCCAGTTCCTTCGCGGCGTCTTCCGCCTTGCGCGCAGCGATGCGGGCGGAATCGATGCGGCTCATCTGGCCGGCGCCGACGCCGACGGTGGCGAGGCCCTTCGCATAGACAATCGTGTTCGACTTCACATGCTTCGCGACGCGGAAGGCGAAGCGCAAATCCGCGAGTTCGGCATTGGTCGGCGCGCGTTTGGTTACGGTGGTGAGCGTCATGTCGTCGACCACGGCGTTGTCGCGCGACTGCACCAGCATGCCGCCGGCAACCGTCTTGGCAATGAATCCCTTTGCACGCGGGTTCGGTAATTGTCCGGCGAGCAGCAGCCGCAGGTTCTTCTTTGCAGCGATGATCTGGATCGCTTCCTCGCTCGCGTCGGGCGCGATGATGACTTCTGTGAAGATGCCGGTGATGGCGCGAGCGGCTTCTGCGTCGAGCGGACGGTTTACCGCGACGATGCCACCGAACGCCGAGGTTGAGTCGCAGGCCAGCGCTTTCTTGTAAGCGCTCGCGATGTCGTCGCCTTCCGCGACGCCGCACGGATTGGCGTGTTTGACGATGACGCAGGCTGCGCTCCTGGCCGGATCGAACTCCGCGACGCATTCGTAGGCGGCGTCGGTATCGTTGATGTTGTTGTAGGAGAGCTGCTTGCCCTGCACCTGCCGAGCAGTGGCGACGCCGGGGCGCTGCTCGGCGCCGACATAGAACGCCGCGCTCTGGTGCGGGTTTTCGCCGTAGCGCAAGGCTTCAGCCAAGCGACCGCCAATGGCGCGATAATCCGGCGCGTCGATTTTCAGTTCGGCAGCGAACCAGTTCGAGATCGCCGCGTCATAGGCGGCGGTGCGCGCATAGGCCTTCGCGGCGAGGCGCTTGCGCAGGGAAAGCGTCGTTGCGCCCTTGTGGGCTGCGAGTTCATCGAGCACGGCCTGATAGTCGGCGGCCTCGACGACGACGGCGACATCGCCGTGGTTCTTCGCGGCGGCGCGGATCATCGCTGGTCCGCCGATGTCGATGTTCTCGATGCAGTCTTCCTCGCTCGCACCCTTCGCGACCGTGGCTTCGAATGGATAGAGGTTGACGACCAGCAGATCGATCGGGGCGATACCGTGGTCCTTCATCGACTTCGCATGGTCGGCGTTGTCGCGGATCGCCAGCAGGCCGCCATGCACCTTCGGGTGCAGCGTCTTGACCCGGCCGTCCATCATCTCGGGGAAGCCGGTGAGGTCGGAGACGTCGGTGACCTTCAGGCCCGCATCCGCGATCGCCTTTGCGGTACCGCCGGTGGAGACGAGATCGACGCCATGGGCAGTGAGAGCCTTGGCGAAATCGATCAAGCCGGTCTTGTCGGAAACGGAAAGCAGAGCGCGGGTCACGCGGCGCGGATGGTCGGTCATGCGATGGTCCAGAAGCTGGGAGGAATGGCGGTCAGGCCGCGGCTACGCGCTAACATAGTTTGTTCCCCGGCTCTAGAGCGGCAATTCCGGCTCGCGCCGCGGGTCGCGTTTGGCGGTCGCGGCGGCGGAATTGGTGGATTTGGAGAAACTCCAGTACACGGTCGCCACCTGCCGGGCATGCTGGCGGATCACGATCTGGGTGGTTCGGCGCGGGCCGTCGGAACCGGCCAGGAACACGCTGTCTTCGAGGTCGATTTTCTGGTCCGGGGCCTCGAAGGTCCAGACGTCGCGGTTGGGCAGCACCAGCATAGCGCCGCGGCCATCGCTCAGCCGATTGACCTTGACGGAAGGGTGCAGGTGAAAGCGGATGGCGTAGTCGTCCATGCTGCCGCGGAATGCTGAGCCGGGATCTTTCGCGAGCGTGTCCTCGCCATCAACGCGACTGCCATCGGCGGCAACCGTGAGGACGCGGCGGTGGACGAAGCCGAATTGCTTGCGATAGCCATCATGCGACATCGTCAATACGGTGCTCTCGGACGTGACCTCGCGATAGGATTCGACGACTTCGGGGCCTGCAACGATCGGCGAGCCCTGCAGCAGGCGTTTCACTGTCTTGCGTTCGACGAACTGGCAGGACGACGTGTCGCTATAGGTCAGCGTCGAATGCGCGGCCGTAGAGCGCGCGAAGCTGCGCCAGTTGTCGCGCCCGGTCGAAGGCATGCCGCAATTGACGACGATGCGGTTGGTGCCGTTCGACATCTCGAACGAAAGGCAACCCGCGTGGGCGTCGCGGCTAAGTGGTGGCGGTGGCGGCGTGCCGGTGTCGGCGATGATCGTGAGCGTGCCGGCGTCGAGCCGCTGGAATCCGGTGTGCGGCATGTGCGGCATCGGCGTGCCGTGGGTGTCGTCATAGGCGAGCAGCGTCGCGAGCACACCGGGCGCTGCGGTGTTCATGCCGTTGAACAGCGCGAACGAACCGTCCCCATGGCGGAAGAAGCGCAGCATCGGCATCATCCGGTCGATGGCATTGAGCAGCGCGGGCGGCGGCGCGATGTTGCGCGCGGCGAAGGTCTGCCGCAGCGGCAGAAGGTCGAGGAGCAGTTCGACCAGTGCTTCCGGATTGCGCGAGATGTGGCCGCCGTCCGGCAGGATCTGGCGCTGCAATTCTTCGGAGAGTTTTTTCGTGGTGCCCTTGATGTGCTTGGCCTGATTGGCGAGGCAAAGCGAGGCGTAACACAGCGCGATCAGCACCTGCAGGCGTGAAAGGCCATCGGGAATGTCGGCCTTGGTGTAACGCAGGAAGCGGATTTCGCGCGTGAGACTCTTGAGAAAGCGGCGATAGAAACGCGCATCTGCATCGTGCAGGACCAGAGGCGCCTGCGACAGCAGGGAGATGATGCGACGACCGACCACGTCGGCGCGCTTTGCCACCGCGCTTTTGCGCGGATGCGCGAGCCAGTCGTCCAGCAGCGCGCGCGCGTTGGCGCGGGTGATTGCCGAATCGGCGGCGCGCAGATGGCGCAACCAGCCGAAGCCAAGCAGGGAGACTTCCCATTCCTCGGAGGGAGGATCGAGTTCGAACACCGAGCGACCGTGGCAGGTGACGATTTTCCCCGCGAACACAAAACGGCCCGAATAGATTTCGGCGGCGCGGGTGGCGTCGGTGGTGCGCAGATCGTGCGGGGCAATCAGCAGGCGGTCGGCACGGCCGGGCCAGAGGCGCGCGAGGGCTACCGATGTACCACTGGCGCGCGCCATCATTTTCCGCCCGGCCCGTCCGAGCAGAAGTCCCGATATGCGCCTTTGTCCGGTAACCGACATCATCCCCGCGCCGGAGGGAATCTCCGTGCGTCCTTTTTAATCCGGAATTTCGGACAAGGCACCTCTGTGTGGGGACAAAAGCCGGGAGGTGCCTGCAAAAAAAGGAGAAATGGGGATCAGGTCTTGATCAGCCGCGCGGCATAAAAGCCATCGAGGCCCGAGAGCTTCGGGTCGGCGTGGGGCAGATGGCACGGCAGCGTGCGGACATCGCCATCCGGGGTGATGAGTTCCGACAGGCCGGCCAGCTCGCTCGGTTCGACGGGCTTGCGCTTCATCTGCGGCTCGGATGCGAGCAGCGATGCAATTGCCTGCTCCCCTTCCTCGGGTTCCAGCGAACAGGTGCAATAGACCAGCGTGCCGCCAGGCTTGAGCAGCGCGACGCTTTTCTGCAGCAGGCGCTTTTGCAGCGCGTTCAGCACGCCCATATCGGCTTCGTTCTTCAGCCAGGCGACGTCCGGATGGCGGCGAATGGTGCCGGTCGCCATGCAAGGCGCGTCGAGCAGGATCGCATCGAACGGGCCGGCATCCCATTCGGTGGCATCGGTTGCGACGCAGGTGGCTTCCAGTGAAAGTCGCCCGAAATTTTCTTTCAGCCGCGCGAGCCGCCCGGCGGAGCGATCGACTGCGGTGACATGCGCGCCCGCCTGCGCGAGCTGTGCGGTCTTGCCGCCGGGTGCCGCGCAGAGATCGGCGACGGATTTTCCTGCAAGGTCACCGAACAATCGTGCGGGAATTGCTGCGGCAGCGTCCTGCACCCACCATGCGCCTTCGGAAAAGCCCGGCAGCATCGTGATCGGCCCGTGCAGAAGCGTACGCACGGTGCCGGTCGGCAGCGTTTCGCCGTGAAGCCGCGTCGCCCAGCTTGCGGAATCGGATTTCACCGTGAGGTCGAGCGGCGGCTCATGGCCAATGGCGCGCGCCATCGCCCGTGCATTGTCCTCGCCGTAGGCCTTGATCCAGCGCGTCACGAGCCATGACGGCAGATCGATCATCTCGTCCTTAACCTCTTCGAGCAGCGGTAACCCTTCACGCGCGCAACGGCGCAGCACCGCGTTGACGAGGCCCGCATATTTCGCTGCGCGTCGGTCGGCCTGCACGAGACGGACCGACAGATCGACGGCGGCGTGATCGGGCACGTCCATCCACAGAATCTGTGCGGCACCGATCAGAAGCGCGCTTTGCGCGCGCGGCGCATCGGTGGGAATGCCGCGATCGAGCAGGCGCGACAGCAGATGTCCAAGCGTGCCGAGACGGCGCAGCACGGTCGCGACGAGGCGGCGCATCAGCGCGCGGTCGCGGTCGGAGAGAGTCTTGAGAATGGGATGCGCGGCGGGCCCTTCAAGCTGATCGTCCAGCGTACGCCGTTTGTGGAGAACGCCGTCGATGATGTCGGCGGCTATACGGCGCGCGGCGAGGCCGGGCACCTCGGTCGGCGGAACGAATCGCGAAGGCTTCATGAAAACGACGCTAACAGGATGGGAAGGAAGGGGGAGTTACGACGAAGCGGCAGGGATGACATGCGAATATGCCAAATGTAAGAATCGTGACGCGGTTTAAATAAGACGCGGGACGAATAAAGCATGGCGATGCGCATCGCCGTTTCGCACTGAATGATACGGAGGTCGATATGGCGAAAGCTGATGTGGCGGATGCGCCGAAGACAGAAAGCGCGGCTGAGACGCCGGCGCGCCGACCGCTGCCTCCCGCGGCCCAGCGTGCGCTCGCCGAAGCAGAAGCCCGGCGTGCGGTGGCCAAGGAAAATAACCCTGAGCATGATTCCAGCGCTCCGAAAGAGGTCAACGGGCCGAAAGGCCCTGAGCCGACCCGCTATGGAGATTGGGAAATCAAGGGGATAGCATCTGATTTCTGAATTCTGAGACGGCTGCCGGGCATTACGTAAAAGCCCGTATCCGCTTGCAAGCATCGGGTTTCGGCAGTATCTAGGGATATGTTCCTAGATACTCCGAATCGTATGGCAACCCGGTCCGCGCGGCGCCGCGACCGCATATGGGCCGGCACGCTGCTCGCGCTGATGTTCAGTGCGGGTCTCGTTGCGGGCGTATGGCTGCCGCATCGCGGGTTCAATACGTCCTCGGACAATACTGAGCGGGCGGAACGCGATCGGCTTGTGGAAGCCTCGCGCAGCGGCGATGCAGGCGTCCGTCAATCCGCGCAGGTTCTCTATGTGATCGATGGCGATACCTTCGAGGCGCGCGTGCATCTGTGGCAGGGACTCGACATCACCACACGTGTGCGATTGCGCGGCGTCGATGCGCCGGAACTCAAAGCGCAATGTCTTGAGGAATCACGCATGGCGCAGGCAGCGCGCACGGCACTTGTTCAATTGCTCGCCGAGGGCGGTGTCACGATCTTAATGGAATGGATAATTGAGCCCATCATGGCCTCGCTTTGACTCCGTAAAAGTTGCGTATGGGATATATCCAATAACTCTTACGGCTCGCGGCAACCGGCCTGACTATTGGGAGTACACCTCCCTCAGCGCCCTTGAAAGATTGATGTCGTCATCCACGTACGGCGCAACGATTTCCGAGATTTCCAAACCGGGCAGTCGCTCGCTGAGCCTCGACAGCACATTGCGGACTAGCGGATCGCTAGGCGTTGCGTGACGCTTGAATGCGAAACGCTTACCGTTCTCAACGTCTGCCACTTTCACCACAACACCGTTCTCCTGCATGCCGCTCTGGTTCAAACTTACGGCGAAATCGGCAGCCTTCATCTCTCGATATGCCGACAATCCTGCTTCGCCTTGCTTGAACGCACGGCAAAGACTCTGCTTGAGTCGCTGCAAACTGCCTTTGTCCTTGCGCATATATTTCTGGTCACGCGGCGAGAGCGACTTGAGCATATCGAAGAATTGCGCGAAATCAGCGTAATCATCGATCGTCTTAAAGCAGCGAGGACATTTCGCCCAATAGTCGTCCCAAAATTTGCGGACCAGCATGAATTCATCGACGCTACGCCACGGCTCTGTGATGAAAGCGAGGTGCTCGATCGTTCGGTTAGGGTCATTTGGGTCGTTACAACGGCTCATAGTCAGCGCTTTCGGACGGCGCTTCATGTCATATTCCATGCGGACGTTTCGTTTGATCTCCTTCGAGACCAAGTCGGCGTCATAGAAAATCATCTCACGAACGCTCGTGTGAACATCAAGCTCGATCGGATTTTTCGGTTCGCGTCCAAAAAATGTCTGCAGAATGTGCGTATTCTGCTCCTCCAACTCTGTCGCTTCGACCGGAGATTTGATTCCCGCTTTCGCCAGCACGATGTGTTTCTCATCCTCCTCGTTCTCGCCTGGGACAAGAGTCGCCTGGCCGCGAGTCCGCCAGCCCAATACGCGGCGGACGGCATGCTTTTCGGACAGCACTTCAGCAATCCCCGTCAACGCCTCACGCGTATCGCGGTAACGCTGACACAGTTCGCCGCTCCTGGCGATTTCCATCTCACCTTCGGTTGCGTTCGTGAGAAATCCGTCAGTCGTCACACTGAATACTTCCTTGTTCTCAGGAATAGCGTTCATGATCTCGCCAACGACAGCGCGCACCATCGATGTAATGTAAGCCGCATAAAAGGGATTCGTAATTTCGCTAGGCTGCACGCGTTCACTTCGCCTCATTCGCAAACCGAATACGCGCTTGTCTCGGAGGCCTTGAGCTGTCTTGCCGTAGCAAGAGTTTGCAACTTCCTTCCAGAACGCTTTGTCGATCTTCTCCGACGCTGAATTGCGTTTGGCGATAGCTTCCTTAATGAAGTCGAAGAATGGCCGTTCGTCGGGGTTCTGTGGGATCACAACGGCATGCTTGACTTCGATATCGTAGCCGAGCCGCTTAGCCAGCGAAATTTCAGGCGTTGCGCAATAGCTGCGACCCGACATGGGAAATATGATCCCGTTTTGAGTGCGAACCGGAAAAATCGGATAGCGGGTCCCGGCGGGTGCTTTGAATTCGACACAAGCAAAGCCAAAATCACTCTGGAGAAGTTCATCGAGGTCCGAGACGATGCGAATCTCACGCCACCTCGGCTTGCCGATCATAGCCATCGCGGTGGGGTAGGCTCCCGTCAGGTCATAATCGGTCCAGGTATCTTCAGCCGATGGCCCGAACTGCATCTGCTCGTTGCGGCCTCCGTGATAGCATTCTGAGACAAAGTCGATGTGCCAATTAATTTCTTCGATAAAAGGCGTTGATTTTTGCGTCCGAAAGCACTGTCGTTTCTCGTCGTACAGAAGCTCGCTATGAGCCTCCCGTCCTACCATTTCTAATGCGTAAGCCTTCTTGTCATCGGTTGCTTGGGCTTTCCATTTCTCGACAAGAAGCTTCTGCCCGATATTTGAAAGGGCTGTTGGCGCAAACATCCTCGGGAGAATGCTGTGCACGCGCTCCACGAGCTGTTTGTAATATCGCGCGCTGATCTCTGCATCGGCGATCGCGTACTCCTTAAACAGTGGCCAATCGTCGGCGCGTACCGCACTCATTCGCGATTTCAGCAAGCGTTCGACGGTAGGCTCGTCGCACAGTTTGATCTTTTCGCAGCCGATCAATCCACCAAGGCCCGCCAGGCTTTTCTTACCAGCAGGTGCATGGAGAATCGTGTCACGCACATAAACACTGAGATCGATGTTGTCGTCCTCGGCTTCACTGAACTGCACACGGATGTGAACTGGCAACCCGAGCGACACGAGCGAGTTGCGCACATTGTTCAACCGCATCCAGAGTTGCTTACGGTCATCGAATGCCGGGAGATCGGCGCGATTATAATGTCCGACGAGCACGATTGTCGTTGGAATCGTGTATCCGAGTTCGGCGCCTTTTGAGATTGCATAGACGATAAAATCGGTCAGACTCATCCGCTGGCCAAATTTCGGAATGGTGATGCCGGACCATTCCTCCCCCGTGGGGTTAATTGCGTAAAATTGGTAGGACAGAACTTCGTATTTTGCTCGCCCCTGTTCGATATCGTCCTGTGTATTTTTTTCCTTTACCGCTTGGTACTCGGTGTCGAAGCCAAGGATCAGGTACTCTCGCCGGGGCAGATCAGCGATCGACTCCTTAAGAAAGGCGAAATCAATGAGGTCTCCGTCCGGCCGCTCACGCAGCCGGACGAGATTCGCTGTTTCCAGGACAGCCTGGAATTTTTCCTGCGGCGTCTTGGGTGCAGGCTTCTTTTTCTTCCGCTTGGACGGCTTTTCGTCTCCGCTCACGACTGCCGCTCCCGCTTCTTACGGTTTGCAGTTACGATCAGTCGGGCTTTAGCCGTTGCAATTTCAGCGGGCGTGAAGAGACCGGAGTCTGCATAGTCAACGACGGCCTGTTCGATTGAAAGGTGCTCAAGGTCGGCGGCTTCAAGAACTCGAAATCCGCTGTGAATGTTCAGTACCATGTTGACGTCGACTAACATCTTGGCCGTCGCCACGGCGCCGTGTTGCGCGATCAATTCACGAATGCCCTTGAAGTGGTATCCGATGCTCTGCTCAGCTTTGTCTAAGTTGGCGAGTACATGCATTTCAAAGTCTTCATCAGTCATGAGTCATCCTTCGCCGACCTTAAGGGTCGCGCTGTTAATTGATGGAGGAGCGAAATAGAGATTGCGGCGCCGTAAGCCGCCGCAGCTGCGGTGTCAGAAGTATTCGTGACAACCAGCGCGAGCGAGTATCTGGAAGCTTTCAAGTGCGCCGTTGCACCCGCCCGAAGCGATGTGGGTCCAATGAGCGGATGCTTGTTCGCGAAGCATTTTATGAATGGAATTGCGAAGTGACGCCCGCGGCAGGTCAATCAGCATTGTTGCCCACCATTCGCCCTTCTTATTATTGTCGAGGGCGATCAGAGCGCGAAAATGGTTGGGCCGAACGACCGATCGATATCGGGGTTCGTCGATGCGTTGAAACACCAGCTGAGCGCAATCATTTAGCGATTCAAGGTATTCCAAAGCCATAAGGTCATTCTGTGGATACCGAGGGATGCATCCGAAGAAAACCTTGGTGGCACAGCGCCAGCTGGCAGGCACCGTAAAATTCTGGCCAGCAATCAGGAGAGAGGGATTGGAGCCCTCCATCAACTGCAGTCCGTCAATTGCTGCACGCGCTCGGCTGCCCTCGGGAGGACGATCAAGAGTGCCTTTCATCGTAATAATCGAAGTCATATTTTCTCTCCGTTTCGGTTGCGTCTTTCGACAATCCGAAGGTACGTGACGGAGAGGCGTGCTTTCAAAAGATGTTGCTGCGCCTTTTTTAGTTTTTAAATGGCAGAATTTATATACAAACCGTACTGCTTAGTTGGGTTCAAAGAACTTCAAGTCTCTCTTCAATGAAGGCGATGCATCCTTAGCTTTAGCTTCTTTTCGTTTCCTGCGCAGAACGATGTTGAAGCGAGCTTGCAACGTCTCTTTCGAAAATTGATTATATGGCGCTGCTTCGATGAGTTCGACGCAAATCTTTTCTATGGATTGTTTGACGTTCTTCTTCTTGTTCTCTCTGCGATGGCGAACGACTGCCCGAAATAACCTATCCTCCTTGTCGGCATCCCAAATAATTTTGCGTCCGGTACGTTCCGAATGAATGGCGTTCGCTACGGCGAGCAATAAGAACTGCCAGTGACCAGGGTGCTTTGGATTCAGCTTGGCTCGCTCAAAAAACAAGAGAGCTGGCTCTTCATAATCAGGCTCATGCGCGAGGTAGTTTGGATTGAATCGTTCTGGGACTGCTTCTCCCATGTCGAAGTCTTCCGCGATAGCATTAAGTATTTCATTGAGGTTCGATTTGTATTTTCTAGTCATTGACTGCCCGCCTATTTCTATAGCTTCGCTTCGCGAAGGATCTGCGATCAGACGTTTCTCTTGAAAGTAACATCATAACCGAACTGGCTGGCCAGCGTCTCAAGGTAAACTTCCAAGTTGCGAATCTTGTTGTTGAAATACGCTCTTGCTTTCCGACTTGTGATCATAACGCTTCCATTCGGACCGGTTAGACGGACCAGACGCTGCTCGAATCTCCCATAGCGATAGCTGGCCGAGTAATCTTGAACTGTTCGATATGTTTTCAATGCCAACCTTAAATTAGCGCATCCAGCCAGTGTTTCTGGTCTGTTTGTCTTCCACCAGCCTTCAATGTCTGTACTGGTCGAAACATATACTCTGCGTTCAATGTTGCCGTATTGCTTTCGTTTAGGTTTAGGCTTTGGCGTTTCTGGTTCGATCTCTGGCAATCCCCATAGGGCGCTGCGTAATGACATTTGAGGTAGCCTTTATTGTTATTGATGGGAATTGATTAGGTGGCGTTTAGACAGCAATAGAGATTAAAGCCGGAATGGCATCACGGCCTTTGCAATGCAGATAAGCAATTGGCTGCCTGAAACGGGGTTTCACCCAGGAGTCAGCGTGAGCAGTGATTCCAATCTATGTGGTCATGGAGGCAGCCATTCTTCTGCCTGCCTTTCAGGATGTAAGAAATCCAACCGTCACTGGTCATCGGCTGTATATCCACATGGCGGTATCCGAAGTCAGTCTTCCGCCATTGCTTGCGTATCAAAGCAGAAAAATCGTCGCCTGCTATGTGTGGTGGCCTGTCAATAATCATGTGATAGTGCAGGCGGCCTTCCAAATTCTGTTCGATGACAGCGAAGGTTTTGAGCTTTTTGCCATATCGCTTGGCTGCCGCTCCGAGCGACTTGGCATTCAGCCTGTTCAAAAAATGGCGACAGTTTGCTGAAGCCGCGATGAGATCGTTGGTGCGGCCATTCGCTCGCATCTTCATCGTGAGCGTGACAGCCATAGGCTGTACAAAGCTATATGCCTTGACGTGCTCTGAAAGAGATGTGATGTCGGAATGATGTGGTCGCATTCCGATATTTATCGACGTTAAAAATCACAAATTTCTATTTCTTAGCCAAGGCTGCGTTGTCCCTTTGGCTTGGCTAATGGATGTTTCCTGTGAATTCAGGAGACCATCATGAAGCCCAATAATGTGATTGCTGACGAATGGCCGACATTCCGAGGGCGACGATTGACGGCCAAGGAGCGTGAGTTTGGATTGGTTATTACGCCAATCTCCCCTAAAACCGTGCCAAGACCTGGACGGTTGATCTCGTCCAATCAGTTATGGATGGGACGCTGCTGCAGGTTGTTCTTTGAACTGCGCTATGGTGGCTATCCTCTTGAAACCGTCGGCAACCGGTCCACACTGACTGCCCAAGGCGTAAGAGAATTAAACGCTCAAGCTTTGCGTATCCATGACTCCATAATGGAAATTGCCGAACAGCAGGAACGCGAAAGGCTCGCAGCTGAAGATGCAGCATTCCGGGTCATTATCGAGAAACGAAAGATCGAGCTTCCAACTTCAGGCCGATCGAAAAATAAAGCCGCTTAAATCTTTCAAATGAATGCGAAGATACGCATCGGCGATCCACCGTAGGCTCTCTCTAGGCGAGCCAATTTCGGTCGCAGTTTCTAAGCTGTAATTCTCATAGTCGATAAGAAGCCGTGCAGCGATCGTGTCTGCATCGGGAGGCAGAGTCCAAATCTGCTGCTCGATAGCGTCTATTGCCATCTTGATCTCATCCCATGAAGGTCCAGATTTTACTGCTCGAGCGGGTGTTGAATTGAAATTGCTTCGACCCTCGATGGCGAGACGTTCGCGAAGCAAAGGCATTCGCTGCATCCACAATTCCTCAAGGTGTGAGCAGGCCTTTGGTTGGTTCGAGCAACCGGATGCCATGCCGGACAGCGAAAGCTGCAACAATAATCGTCGGGTGAGATCTGTCATGGAAATCCTCATTGGTAGGATTCCCGCCTCTGTGCGTTAACCGCGTGCGTCAACAGGCGATTTTCAGGCTGTTGTCTTGGGTCTGAATCTGAGTGACGCGGGCTCCGTCAATTAACTGGAGCAAACGCCATGTCTGCACTTTCACTTGTCTCTGTTCAGAAGCCGACGACCAGCAATCCGATTTTGCAGCGCCGTAACCGCCTTGCCGCCAGCATCGATCAGCAGATCAATAAGATCGGCCTCTTCCGGGAAGGGAAGCGGATTTCCCGGGAGCAGTTCTGGGTCGATAGCAGTGGGACGATTTATTTCCAGCTTCGGTATGGCAAGCAGCCGCTGGAGATGAAGAAGGGTATGTCAACGCTCAAGGCGACGACGTTTGACGATCTGGTCGCGCAGCTGGACGAGGTGAAAGCCGTGGCAGTCGCCGGAGGTCTGGATGAAGCGCTGACCGCATGTGCGAACGCGGTACGAGCGAACTTCAAGGCAGCCAAGGATAAAAAGGCTAGCCGCTAACGGTCATTTCCGCTTGGGGACGGGCTTGATCTTCTTCAGGAGGTCAGCCCCTTCCACCCCCAGAACGTCGGCTATTCTGCCCAAAATCTCCAGTCCTACGTGCGTTCTCGCATTCTCAAGATCGCTTAAATAGGACCGGTTAACCTTGGCTTGGTGAGCCAATTCCTCCTGAGAAATACCCTTCTCGGCTCTCAGCTTAACCACATTGGCTGCAAAAGTTCGGCGCAAATCCATGCGCCAAGAAAAATCTGTTGTCGGATATAACGACACCGGTTTAAACCGACAAAGATATGTCGCTTTAAACCGTCATTCATATTTCATCCTTGGGGGCTCCATGCGCATTGCTGCTGTCGTCGCCGTATTACTGTTTAGTTTCTCTATGTCTGCGGCTGAAGCCCAGCAGGTTTCTGAACCTGTGGCTGTCGCCAATTTTGCTTGGCACCAGCTATCCCCGGCGACATTTCGCTGCGTCAGCACGCAGCTGGCTCAGCAGAGCTTGAGTATCCGCTATTTGGTCGAACAGGCGATATTGCCGTCAGATTCTCGCGTTGAATCTCTCGTGTCGCAATGCTCAGAAAGCACCGCGGAGAACGGTCAAGGTACTGTGAGGCAACGGCGATCTGCGATTGGAAACTATTTCCCAGACAACTCTACCAGAAGCCCCAACGTGCTAGCGCCAGTACCCACCGAGCCAACTGCACCGCCATCGCTGGTTTCTCCGGGTAGTGTTGCCTCCCAACCATCCGATAATGAGCTCCAGACCGAGCGATCAGCCCGGGTTCAGCAACAGCAGCAAGAAGTCGAACGGCAACGCCAAGCGCAAGTCGTTAATCAGCCTCAAAACACCACCACCACCACTACAGCACCACCACCGCCAGCGAACTCAACGATTGCTACTTGGATGTCGATCTTGCTTCTTGGTGTAGCGGCGATTGCCTTCTGGATATTCAGGTTAAACAAGCAAGTCGCCCTACAGGTTGCGGGCGGAGCGAACGTCACGTTGCAAGATGTAGCGATCAAATCTCTTCATAGTGCCGTACCCCGAAGCGCTGCCGACTGGTCGAGCATTGTAATGCTGTTCGCATTTGTTGCATCTGCACCGTTGGCTTTTGGAGCGATCGCAACGCCGAATACGCTGGTACGCGCGATCGGCATCCTCATCATCCCGGCTTCGTTCATCGGGTGGATTGTAACAACGGTTCGCGGATTGCATGCCGTCGATCTTTACTTTTGGCGGATGTCATCGACTTACGTCGCCCTATCGCTCTGTGCAGGAGCATTGTTGATCTTCATGCTTGGTAGCTTATTCGGTCTCAGCACTGTTAATTCTCATGACGACGCAGCCGCCAACGCTGGCGCCTCCGCCACGTTTGCTGCGATGGGGCTGATCTATCTGATAGCTGCCGTATGGTGTGCTTGGTTAAACTGGAAAAAGACCAGCAACATCTCACTTACTGTCAGTGTGACGGTGCTCCAGCTCTTCACTGGCAGCGCGATTATTGCCGTTATTGGGTATTTACTGTTTGGCCGTAGCGGAGAGGAAAATCGAATCCGATAGTCATCGTGATCGAATATATCCTTCAGCTCATGCTCGCGTTTGCCGCTATATCGGCTGGATGGTGTGTTGCGGGCTATATCAAAGATCGGTTTCTTCAATGAATCTCATTCGTCAAGGTGCACTGGAACCAAACCTTCAAACCTCCATTGATATCGCTTTGGAGGACAGCAGATGGCACCGCGTGCGTACTGGAAGGGCTACTTGCGCCTGTCGTTGGTGACCTGTCCCATCGCTCTATATCCGGCATCTACCTCAGCCGAGAAAACACACTTCCATCAGATCAACAAGAATAACGGCCATCGTCTCCGACAGAAGCTGGTCGATGAAGTCACTGGCAGAGAAGTCGAGAAGGAAAATCGCGCTCGGGGCTATGAGCTCACGAAAGGAAAGTACGTCGAGATTGAAGAAGACGAGCTGGATGCGGTCAAGCTGGAGAGCACCCACACCATCGAGATCGATGAGTTCGTGCCAGCCGGAGACATAGACCTGCGTTATTACGACAAGCCGTACTACCTGATTCCGAATGGAAAGACCGGAGCGGACGCTTTTGTCGTCATCAGGGACGCCATGAAGCGCAAGGATAAGGTCGCATTAGGTCGCGTCGTTCTTGCGAGCAGGGAACATGTCATTGCACTCCGGCCGCTGGACAAAGGCTTATTGGGAACAACGCTGCGCTATCCTTACGAATTGCGGGATGAGGGCGATTATTTTGATGCCATTCCGTCTCCTCGTGTCTCCAAGGACATGATCGACCTTGCTTCGCATATTCTCGACACTAAGGCCGCGAAATTCAATCCAAAGACTTTCAAGGACAAATATGAGAATGCGCTGAAGGCCCTCGTGAAGCGAAAGGCTTCAGGCAAAACCATCGAAGCTCCTGAGAGAAACGAGGCAGAAGGCAACGTCATCGATCTAATGGAGGCTTTGAAAGGCAGTCTTAGCCGGAAGTCAAAAAAGGCAGGTGGCAAAAAAGCCGCCCGGAAAGGGCGACGAAAGGCTGCCTAGCGGATGCAGAGCGCACATCGTGACCCAGGACCGGGAATTATTGGAGACAGCAGCGCGCAGCCTTAAGGAGGTGACCGACCGGATTGCTGGCATGGAGATGATTCTCAGCGAGCTCTTTCGCTCTCAAGGGAAAAACAGAACTAGCTCTGGCACGACTTCGGATTCGCACAGATCTCCTCAGGATGAAGGGCACTCCGTCTGCCTACCTTGAATCCTTCCTTCAACGCCTTGAGTGAACCATAGCTTATGCTCGAATGCAGCGATCGTCTCGCTAGTATCGTGGTGGCTGTCGAAATGTTTTCTTCCAATGCGGCGGACGTTTCATTCTCGGCAGACTTATCGGTCGCTCGGGATAGACGAATTCTGGGCCGAACAGCCATCTCCCTTTAAATTCATCCCAAAACATCATTGCGTCGAGCTGGGAGGCGAACTCATGAACGATCCAGCTCTGAATTCGCTCGCCCGTTTGATCGAACGGAATGCGGTTGTATTTGCAAAGCGTATCGATGCTGTCCCAATTCTCGCGAACGTAGGTGTCTTCAAGCGCTACGTGATACGGACGTAACGGCGACCACGGCTTCCCGCTCCCTCGAGGATGGAAGTCTTGTCGCTGCATTAAAAATTCCGGCAAGCGCGTGATTGCTTTTGCGATCCGCCTTGCTTCGTCAGACGTAAGCGAACGATGATGCAAAGGGATATCTTTCAGATCGTCGCGGCACGGTACAATGGCGAGCGGCATATTATTCGCGTCGGTTACCATGAACGTATCGGCGTTTGGCCTTTCGAGCTTCCACGGCGGTGGGAAACGTCGTTTCGGTCTACTTGACTGTATGAGAACAAAATAGGAACATGATCTAAGAGAGGTCAATACGGAACATCATCATGTCGGCACAACCGGAGCCTGATCCCCAGGCGGAATCGGATCGATTAGACGCGGCTGCCGATCAGGCGATTGCAGCTTGCGGCGGTGACCTTCGCAGCGCAATACGCGCGCTAATACTTGCAAACGAATATCTTGAATGGGAAATGGAGCAGAGCGTCTCGCGCGGATTTTTGCGAGGCGTAAAGCATGGGCGCTTTAACTGCTATTCGGGATAAATTATCTCCTCCAAGATGCGGATCAGCCGCAGTTAAGGAGAGCATGGAAAAGCTTTATGCTGCGGAGAAGCGCTCTATACGATGAGTCTGCTAAAGCCGACTGGTTAAGGTGAGAGGATAGAAATGCAAGATATTCGGCTCTTTATCGACAAACTCCACGCCGACGCTCAAGCCTGCGAAACCATTGGTCAAACGGCGCTGAACGAAGGGAAGCGTAAGATCTTCGCTGCGCTTGCCGACACATATCGGAAGCTGGCCAACGAAATGGAGCGGATCGCTGCCGCTCACGCGGTCCTGGATGAGGAGCGCGAGAAGAACCTTCTCGGAGTGCTTGGCGGCAATACGAGCACCGCTGACAGTCTTGCGGAGATAGCAAAAGTGCTGAGTTCGGCAGCGCCGAAGTCCTAGCCACCATCGGAACTAGCCGACTATCTCATCGTTATACGGCAATCTATCGTACCTGCGAGGATTGCTGTGAAGAACGGAAGCTGGACTGAAGACGATTTGCGCACCTTGCGTTTGTATGCTGAGCAAGGACGGTCCATTTATCGCATAGCAGCGGCGCTAAATCGAACTGCGTCTGGGGTTCGATCGATGGCTCAGCGGCATGGCATTTCCATTCGCAGCGGCCAGGAAATGAGCCGAGCATTTAAAGCGGCGAACGCTGAAGTGAGCAATTCGTCCTCCCCCCGGTAAACCCAAGCAGGTAGCCGTGAGCACTATTGACCTACGTGAGGAGCGAGTCTTCTGGAAAGAAGACTATCATCGGCGGACTTTCGACTTCCGGTCGCAGTTAAATTTCACGCGGTTTGATGGCTGCCTCTTTGTTGATTGCATCTTGCTGCTAGACGAAGGCACGGAGCAGCTCGCGTTCACAAGTTGCACGTTCAAAGATTGCAACATCGATAAAATCGAAGAAAATGTCGTTCGGGGTATCCGTTCCGAGAACAACACTTTCGACCGGCCCATTGCCTTGCGCAAAGCGGATCTCGATAAAAGGCTAGCCGAGGCGCTGCAAAATCAGGCGCGTAAGTAAGGGTGGGCGGCTTGAATGTCGAGGCATGAGAAAGAGATTGCTCTGGGGGTCCTCCAAGCTCTCAACGCGGCCCGTCTGATTCCGGGCGACGCCGAATTGGCGAAAGCCAGCGCGATGGCACTACCAGAGCGCGGCATATCCGGGGATCTCTTCAGAGAGAACACTTTCGTCGCAATTAGAAACCTTAGAATATCGATAGACGAAGGTGAGAACGAAGAGCGATTGAACGCCCTTTATTCTGCCGCTGTTGACGCAGCCTATGTATGGGTCGAGGCCCGCTCAGACTCTCAAAACGAGACCTGAGAAACTTACACACCGCTCCCAATTTTTCTGAGCATGAAACTTGCAGATGCTTATCGCGTAACGCTCAGGATTCTCTCTCACTCGCCAGCGATGCCGATGATGATATCGTAGCCGAACATCATAAGCGGATGGCCGATGCCTGGTATGTGCTCGCGAATGAACAGGACTGGCTAGTGATCGGACTGGCAAGGTGAAAGAGGTACTGAGCATCCCCGATGGCAATCTGGATTAACACAGATTGGAACTTGCTCCGAAGAGGAAGCTTGTTCGGCGCTATGCCAACTTCGGGAGACTAAAATGGAAACACCTATCTCAGAGCGCCCTTATTTTCCGGCGGCCTCTGGAATTTGCTGGGCGTCGGTTATTGCAGGCGCTGTTGTCTCATTAGCGATTACGATTGTTTTGTTATGGTTTGGTGCGGCGCTGGGTTTGACCTTGACGTCACCCTGGAACGATTCGGGCGTATCAGCGACTACCTTCAAAATAGGAACGGGTCTGTTCCTTGTCGTCGTCGCCATGATTTCATCAGCTCTGGGAGGGCATATCGCCGGCCGTCTTCGCAACGGTTGGGACTCGAGCGTCCATGCAAATGAGATATATTTCCGTGACACGGCTCATGGCTTTGTCACTTGGGCCACTGCGACATTCGTTGGTGCAGTCCTTCTCGCATCCGCTGCAGCAGGCATCGCCAGAACGACCTCAGGCGGTCTTGCTGCGGGCGCAGCGAGCGCCACTGCTTCTAGAGCGTCGTCGGGCCCTATGGACATCTACGTCGACCAACTTCTGCGTCCCGGTCCGGGCGCAGCAGCTTCTAACACCACAAGCCCAAATGACAGCCGGGCCGAACTATCTCGCCTGCTCACCGCCAGCTTCCGCTCCGGAAAAGACATGTCCCTCGACGACAAAACCTACGTCGCGCAGGTCGTCGCGAAGAACACGGGGATGTCACAAGACGAAGCCCAGAAGCGAGTTGATCAAACGATCGTCACGGCAAAAAGCAACCTTGACGCCGCTCGTAAGGCAGCCATGCAGCTTGCTTATTGGATCGTTGCCTCTCTTCTCATTGGCGCTTTCTCGGCAAGTCTGGCGGCAACGGAAGCCGGGGCCTTCCTCGACCGCAATTGGTCAACCGTCTAAAGGAGGAATCACATGCCGATTTTGCTCTGGTTGCTGGGTATCCCGCTTCCGCTAATTTTGCTCATCATCCTACTGCGATGACATTGAAGGCTCCTTAGAGGGGCCTTCCACTGCTCACAATCTGCTTCAGTCATAACCTATGTTGCTCCGTCAAATGAACTCGCGCAGAGAAGCTGATTTATCCGGTGCTCGCGCCGGGTGACAACCGGCCACAACGGGGACGATGGACGCAGTCATTTTGCCGGTTTCTGACCGCGACACCAACGCATCGGTACGCGCTGACATCTGACTTGTTCTCGACGCGAGCGCCTATTCCAAGTGGAGACTGGTACCCATGTCGAAGACTAAAACTCTCAAGGATTTATTCCATGATACGCTCAAGGATATCTACTTCGCTGAGAAGAAGATTATGAGCGCATTGCCGAAGATGGCAAAGGCAGCTCAAAGCGACGAACTGCGTGCTGCTTTCGAAAAGCATCTCGAAGAAACCGAGGGCCAGGTGGAGCGCCTTGAGTCCGTCTTCGAGGAGCTTGGTGAGACAGCTCGCGGCAAAACCTGCGACGCGATCATGGGCATCTTAGACGAAGGCAAGGAGATCATGTCGGAGTACAAGGGAGCTCCCGCCCTCGACGCCGGCTTACTCGCCGCGGCCCAAGCAGTCGAGCATTATGAGATATCGCGTTACGGAACGCTCATCACTTGGGCAGAGGAGCTCGGTTTAAAGAAAGCCAGCCAGCTTCTCAAAGAGACGTTGGCAGAAGAAAAGAAAACCGACCAAACGCTCACCAGCATCGCGAAATCAGTCGTTAACGCTGAAGCCGAAGCCGCGTGACTTCAATTGACCCGGTATAAAAGCCGGGCCAATTTGGCAGGAACGGACGATATTCTGGCGGAGCCAACCTAAGTGGAGTGCCATGGCCGACGATCTGTCCAAGAAGGGTCCGCAGGACCGCAGTCACATCAACATGCAGGAAGATTACGAGGTGAAGTATTGGGCGCATCACCTTGGCGTTAGTCGGGAAGAGCTGAAGCGGGCCGTCGATAAGGTCGGAACCTCCGCAGCGGCGGTGCGAAAAGAACTCGGGAAATAGTCTCCGTCACTGCTGGTTAACCCCCGTAACGCCCTTTCCTCGGCCGCAAGCCTCGACTCTAAGGTCCCGCGATCTTCGTCCCGGAGGTTTGGTGAGGCGAGTAAGAAGTGACAATGGCCGATAACCTTTTCATGACCGCGAATGATGAAGCGGCGCAGTTCTTCATCCATGGGGCTGCCCCGTTTTTGTCAAAAGGTATTCAGAAAGTCTTCGATATTGCGTAGGCCAGCGGACAACCGCCGACCTACGCTAAAGCCTATCTCGTTGGGCGGCTATCAATCCGGAGGCTACGCTCAAGGCTGGCAATCCGGGATTCCAAATCCGTCATCCAGTCCTCGGCTGGGATCATTCTCGGTTTCCCAAACTTGATTTCTGAGCCAAGCATGGCCTCTTTCAGTCTCCGCAGCCGCTGAAGCTCGAAGGCTTGGGGCACGCTCTTAAACATCGCCGCCTCCATCAGGCCGCCGCGGGCACGCGGGATACGGATCGACGCCGGACAGGCTTTCCTCCGGGCGGTCGAGGGCGATGATCGAGGCTAGAGAGGGCTTCCAAGATTTCGTCGATCGTCACCGGTCTGCGCTGGCCGGGGATTGCCCTTAGTGCAGGGCAGGAATTTACGGCAGCAGCGTCGGAAGCCCAAGATGCCAGGATGGCTCTCTTTTCTGCGACGGTCAGCCCTTCCTGGGCCAGAACATCCCGTGGATGGTCATAAACCAATCCAGGATGAAAGATGCCGTTGAGATCGAACACATCGTCTTCGTTAAATCTGCCGTGGATAGTCATCTCGTCCTCCTTCTTCTCCTTTCGTTGCGGACGCCAGTGGGGGCGGCTCGGTTTTCGAGCCGCCCCGAGGAAGGTCAAGCAGCCTTCGATTCAATTTGGTGGACGTTGGAAGGCGAAGAGCCAGCGTTGATTTCGATTTTACGGGGCTTCATCGCCTCAGGAACTTCGCGAACCAGATCAATACGCAGAATGCCATTCTCGAATGAGGCATTCTTCACCTCAACATGATCGGCGAGGCTAAACTGCCGTCGGAACGCTCGCGCGGATATTCCATGATAAAGGAACTCCCGCTTTTCCTCGTTCTTACGGCCCTCAATGGTAACAACATTCTGCTCGGCAGTGACGCTGACATCGTTCGGCGCGAAGCCAGCCAGCGCCAGAGAAATCTGGTACTGATTGTCGCCGACGCGCTCGATGTTGTACGGGGGGTAGCTTTCCTCGCTGTTGCGTTGCGCCGCATCAACGAGGTCGATCAATCGGTCGAAGCCGATCGAAGAACGCCAGAGAGGCGTAAAGTCAAAGGTCCTCATAGCCAAATCCTCCATAGAGCAAGATGGATACGAGCAGACACCGGACACCACCGGCGCCCGCCTCGCGGAGCCCATCAGGCGCTCCGCACCACTCAGCGTGGCGACAAAAAAATTAGAAAAGGATCGTTTTTCGTCAAGAGGGCAGAACGATTTTTTTAAGGTTCCCGGAAACCGGTTCGAGCTAAGGACTTGGCGTCTTTAACGTTTGGAGAACTGATTTTGGAAAAAAAGCCTGTCCCTGACTTTTTATCACTAAACTCGTCGATGGCCCGTTCGCCTGAGTGGCGCAAATTGAGTGCTATGGGAGCATTCGGTGTCTGTCAGGTTCATGTAAGCATTGAGAACTAGTTTGAGGGGGCGTTACAGCAGCGTGTTCCGAGAGCTCCCATCCGAGACGTTAAACGATCAGCATCGCGCGGATAAAATCAAAAAAACGTCTGAGAGGAAAAGGAAGTTTCTCCGCTTAGACGTGATGGTGATGATTGCAGCTACGCGTAAGGAACACCGTGCATAAAAATCGTCGTGAGGTTTCTCATCGCGTATCCTTCACTCGAGGCTATCCCGCTTGGATTATGAGCATTGATGGCACGCGGCGTTTGGATTGCGATCTCGTGGAAATATCGGAGGCTGGTGCTCAACTAATCGTCAAAAAATCGATAGCTGGCCTTAAGGAATTTTTTCTTGTGCTCTCATCGGTTGGAACGCCCGCTTACAGACGCTGCAATTTGGCCTGGGTTGACGGTGAAAGCGTGGGTGTCAGGTTCATTCTCAAATCTTCCAAAAAACAAGACGAGTCGACTGAAGACACCTCAAGCGCATCAAAAGGCGATGCTCGACCTAATTCGCGATAATAATTGGCTCAATAGCAGCATGACTGAGAAACGGATCGCACAACGCCGTCGAATATTGAAGGCCGGGTTCATTGAGACCAGCGGTGGCATTAATTGCTTTGTAAGAAACATCTCCGAAACCGGTGCCTCAATCGAAGTTTCTATCCATGACTCCATAAGGGAAATTGCCGGACAGCAGGAGCGCGAGCGAGTCGCTGCGGAAGAGACAGCATTCCGGTGACCGGCCCCCACTGAGTGGTCCGATTGGAATGTTAGTTTAGCGATTGCATTTTGACTATCTCCTTTGGTGCAGGCCAGACGAGAGCCTCGGGTGCCGGCGGTCGATATCCCAGTGATGAGTGTGGACGCACCGTGTTGTAGTGGCGGCGCCAGCTTTCAATGACGGTCTGGGCTTCCTTCAATGTGTAGAAGATCTCGCCGTTGAGCAGTTCATCGCGCAGCTTGCCGTTGAAGCTCTCGCAATAGCCATTCTCCCATGGACTTCCAGGTTCGATGTAAGCGGTCATGGCTCCGACGGTGGCGATCCAATCCCGAAGCGCCTCGGCGACGAACTCAGGGCCATTGTCTGAACGTATGTGTGCAGGGATGCCCCGTGAGACGAACAGCTCGCAGAGTGCCTCGATGACGTCGGTGGCCTTGAGCTTCCGTGCGACACGGATGGCCAGGCTCTCACGACTGAACTCGTCGATGATGCACAACATCCGAAACGCCTTGCCATCGTGGGTGCGGTCAGCGACGAAGTCATAGGACCAGACATGGTTGGGCCGCTCCGGCCGCAGACGGATGCACGAGCCGTCGGTGAGCCACAGACGCCCGCGTTTAGGCTGTTTGGCAGGGACCTTCAGCCCCTCGCATCGCCAGATCCGCTCAACACGCTTCTTGTTCACCGTCCAGCCGGCTCTACGAAGCAACGCCGTAATCCGGCGATATCCGTAGCGGCCATATTGGCGGGCAAGCTCGATGATGTCGGCAGTCAGTGCTGCCTCGTCATCGGGTGTCGTTGGGATCTTGCGCTGCGTCGATCGGTACTGGCCCAACGCTCGACATGCCCGTCTCTCGGAGATGCAAAGCTCGGTCATCACATGATCGACGCACGCTCGGCGTCGGGAGGGGCTTAGAAGTTTCCCTTCGCGGCCTCTGCCAGGATCAACTTGTCCAGCGTCAGATCCGACACCGCGCGACGAAGCCGGGTGTTCTCGGTCTCCAGCTCTTTCAAGCGCTTCACCTGATCGCCCTTCAGGCCACCGTACTCGTTTCGCCACCGATAGTAGGTTACTTCCGTCACACCTATCGCTCGGACTGCGTCTGCCACCTGCCGGCCCTGCGCCATCAGCACATCAACCTGCCGAAGCTTCGCAACAATCTCTTCAGCCGTATGCCTCTTCCTTGCCATCGATCTTATCCTCCATCCGAAAATCATACTTCAGGGAGGACCACTTCAAAGGGGGCAGATCAGAAGCGCAATCGTTGCCGTTATTGGGTATTTGCTCCTTGGTCGGACCGGAGAGGACGACTGAAGCCGATAGCTATCGTGATGGAATATATCCTTCAGCTGATGCTCGCGTTTGCCGCGATATCTGCTGCGTGGTGTGTGGCGGGCTATATCAAGGATCGGTTTCTTCAATGAAGCTTCCTACCTCTCCCCGTCAGAACAAGTTGAGGGACGACCACCACCAGTGATGCAGGCTCGATATTCCCATGGCGGTGCCCACGTCCCAACCCAGATGCCCTTTTCTCCGTGACGAGCGCGATCTTGAGTCGTGCCGTAACGGCCATGTGAATATCGGGGCCAATCAAGCGCCAGCCCGGTCTCGACCAGCCATTCCGCTATGTCGGCTCCATTGACCGAACATCTGGCGACGGTTCTGCCATAGCGGTCACGATCAATGGGCTCGCAGTTCACAATCTTGCCTAAAGTGAACGCAGACAGCTTGTTGGCTGCTTCGGCTCCGCACCGATACAGGTCGCTATTGTTGTTACGGCAAAGCTGCGAGGATTCCGGAGCGTCGATGCCCCAGAGGCGAATGCGCTGACCATGAATCTCGATGGTATCGCCGTCGATAACCGAAGCTTGGCCAACAATATTCTTGGCCGCATTTGCCGAAGGCAGTGCTAGTAAGACGAACGGCGTAACGGTTAAAGCGATTTGCTATTCATGATGGTTGTTGATTTTCGCTCACTGTAGTCTTCTCCCATATTCAGCCAAAGCGACAAAAAGCTCGTAAACTTTCCGAGCGCAAACCCGTTCATGAACTTCGTATTGTTGTCCGCTTTGTGAGCGTAGGGCTACATCTTCGTTTCGACCTCAGGGACATCCTCAATTCCTGTTTGCGTTACGGCAAGCCGGACGCTCGGCACCCTAGAAGCTTTGCGCCGTGGAATAAGCTGTAAGGCCAAAACAAAAGGAGCCGACCGGGAGTTAGGCCGGCCGGCTCAAATGACAACTGCTGGATCGCCCCAGTTCCGCTGCGTAGGTCAATAGATCAGCCCCGCAAACGTTCCTGTCGCTGACTTTTATAAAAACGCGGCCCGGCGAGCAGGCACTCTCACAAGAGCAGGCAAGCCGAGCCGCGCCCCGGGTCGCCCTAAAGCGCCTCTCGGTTCGCGCACCGTAGGCTTATCCGTCAACATCACAAGAACTAACAGTGACCCGCCTTGCGAAGGCCCTGGCAAGACAGTGGTGAGCGCAAAGGAAGCCCCGCCGCCTAGCTCGTGGTCGAGAGCTCTACAACGTCACGCCGTTCGGAATACCAAGGGATAGGGCGGGTCGGATTCTGCCTCATCCTGCGGGTTGTCCAGGCTTCGCATCCGCCTGGGACGGATCGAATTTCGGATGAGGCGGCTACAAAACGCAGACTGATGGCCTAATTATAGGCTGTCCGAGGCGAGAACCGATCATGCCAACGATCACGAAGTTTTTCTAGCGCGGCGAGTGCCGGTGACTTGTGTGCCTGAAGGATAGAGTTTCTAGGGGCCGCTCGAATTTCGTCCTCAAGCATCAATGTTAGAATCTGATGCTTTATTGCGGCCGTTGAATGCAATCTGATCTTTCGCCCTGAACGGTGATTTCTCATGGCCTGCTCACCTTTGGTCGGAAATCCGGGCTTGGTCCGACTTCGATCTGTCCATTTCTTTTTGAATTGCCATCCCACTACGTTCCGTCTCTTTTTCCCAAAGACACGATAGAGCTGCGGTGATGGTTGAATCGGCCTCGCGCGCCAATCGCGAACGAAGCTGGCCAAGCCGCTTTATGCTGGCTTGCATAAAGAGCGAGTCGGCCATCATGTCGGAGCCTGTAAGCCGGGAGATGTGATCCATGCATTGACCTGAAAAGCAGCCTCCACCTGCTGGGCGCGCCTTATGAGCCGTTGGCGCGCTTCCCCCAAAGGGGTTGAACTCGCCGCAGTTCGAAGGCGCCTAGATTCTAGGATCAGGCGTTGAGCAAGTGGCAGCATGGATTTGGAAGGAAACATTGGATGCACCTCTGTATGCAGAGGGCGGGAGCACTACACTCTCAGTCACCGATAGATGCCGGAAGGCCGCGCGGTGATGATCCATAGATGGCTATGAAACCGACTTAAACGAGTCCCTCAAGAAAATAATTCCCTCGAACGATGAGTCTGCGCAACTTAAATTAAGTGCCAGATAGCTGTGACCGCTACCAGCAGGGCAAGCAGCAGCGGCACGACAATGGGTGGTACGAACCAGTCGCGAAATTTTGTCATCGGCTATCTCCGGTATGAAAAAAGCCCGGCAAATGCCGGGCTTCCTCATCGGCCCATTCGGGCAAATTACTTCTGTTCAGCAGGCTTCTGAGTTGGCTTATTGCCACCATCGTTATCCTGCTTCTGGCCCGGCTTATTGTCGCCCGGAGCGGCGGTCTGGGGCGCTGTGGGTGCATTTTGATTGCTATCGGTCATCGTATTTCCTTTCAGGAAATACCTAAAGACATTCTAGGTACCTTACCTAAATGGGATCTCAACCTAGAATTACAACGGACGACTTGAAAACTTTTAGTTGTGGAGTATTTGTCAGGAGGCTGCCTAACCGCCCCGGCGGGGTTTTTCTATTCCGGCGGTATCATTTCCGCGCTCAAAGTTGCTCACGAATTGCGGCATATAGCATCCCCATCAGTTCGAGGGTCGCGCCGACACCTTTTGCTTCATCCGATACAGCAAACCGCTCTGTCTGAAGGCGCTTCGCTTCCTTCGTAATCTTGTCGGTGTAAGCGTCGAAGAGCCGAAGCCGCTCTTCACGATCTGCAACGCCAGCGGCCAGAATTTCGTCTGCTTTGATGACAACAGCAGTTTGGAATGCGGCGTGCAGCGCACTAAGCATTGCAACGAGCTGCGCGTTATTCGTGAGAGGCGAGGTAAACGAAAGTTCTGGCGTCTCAATAGACATTTTCGTTCTCCATTGGTCGGCTGGAGCCTCGTTCAAGGCCACCTAAACTCAACGCGATAGGCTAACCGGCGGGATTTTCTCTATCGCGGACGGGAATTTCATTTGCTAACCTCTTCGCATGACAACTGACGTAAAAGAGTTCATCGATTTCTGGATGCAGCATAGCATCCATGCCAAACTTGATATGGGTCAAGTCGGAAGTTCTCAGATCGCCGCCGATCTCGCTGCACGGCTTCTCGTTGCAGCGAAGGAACAAGGCCTTTCCGAGGACGAGGTGTGCGCAGAAATAGGCGATCCCGTCGAGTTTATCAGGAGCAAGCTGGGCGAGGCGAACGCGATTGAATCCGAGCGACGTCACCCAAATTCCTGACGCTCTTGCGGCGTTGTTTTTTAGGCAAAGTAAAAACCCGCCCAATCGTTTGATTGAGCGGGTCTAAAATCAACCCAGTACATCCGTGGAATTGATCGTTTTCGGTTAGGCGAGCTGCAGATTTTCCGCGCTGGTTTTGCCGCGCATCCGGTCGATCTTCGACTGGAAAAACCTTCTGCCCCTCACCAAGCCCGTGAAGGCCTGCGCGCTCCACAGCACTGACGTGAACAAGCGCCCGTCATTCAATCGCCTCAAGCCGCTCGATCTTACACAACGTTCCTTATCTGGATTGTCCTAGTTATCGGCATCATTCTTGCCAAGACGCTTTTCAGGCGCGGCGCCGATACCATTTCTTCACATGCATTGCCAACATCTTCTGTTACGCCGCCGATTTCGGCGTCGGCACAGTCGTCTTCGAATTTTGAAGCGCAAGACTTAACGCCCGCGCTCAACGCACAAACGAAAGCTTTTCTCGATCAGCTAATCCACGCCAAGCCTAGTGGCGGCGAACCCAGCGTCGGCTTTCCTGGCTCACCAAATTCAATTATGCCATCGCAGTCAGCGGGGGCTAGATAGCGATAGCTTGAGTAGCAACGGCTTCTTATATGAAATCCGATTTTCCTGATATTTTCAGAAATCAATGCTGCGTAGAATAATCCCCGCAGGCTTGCCTTCGAACTCGGCATCAAGGAATTTCTGTATGGCTCGTTCCTCAATGCGGGAACGTAATCGCATGAACTGAGCTTCGCGCTGGCTTTGGCTTACTTTTGTCGGCGAATCGAGATCGTCCATCGCGGAAGTGCTAATGGCGCACAACACCTCAGTGTCACCGTTCTTCATGCTGAACCGTACGACGTCTCGATCTGAATCATAGGTTTTGAACTCGCCTTGAGCGAGTATCATCATAACAATCCTTTCCGACGGGCTCCGAATGCCGTCTCAGAGTTGCGCTTAGGTGATAGTGAAGTCCGCGTGATAAAAGCCCTTTGAGTAGTATTTCCTTTAAATGCTGGGCTTACAAATAGAGTCTCAGGAAAACTTCGCCCGAGTTTGCTTCTCACCATCGTAGATTTCGATGAGTAACATAGGGTATCGGCCCAACAGTTCGGTTGCCGCAATTTTTGCCGCCGCTCCGTCAGGATATTCGTTTTTGTAGTGACCATCGACGACGAGAGAAAAGCCATCGACGGGTGCTCGATCAGCGCGCTTAACTTTTCGCGGCTGCTCTTCAGGCAGCAGGAGAGGTTTTTTCATTTTGGGTTCCTTGTACCGGCCAAGTGCTTCTTCACCGAAGATGCAACGCTGGGAAGCGGCCGCGATGGCTACTTTTACTGGAAAGTATCCTCACGTCTTAGATATGGGCTCTTTTGATTGAAAAGCCACTCAACGCCTTATCTTATTATGGCATTCGGTGTGGCTTTCGGGCGCGGATAGCCGCTTATGGCAATGTCGCTAAGTCGTGAAGGCGATAATCCGGAAGATTCAGGTCTACCAGGACGTTGCTCTCGTTAACGGCTTGCAATCTTGCCGCAACATCATGGGCCTGAGCTTCGACACCTGCCTGAATCAACAGTTGCCGAAGCTGGTCGTTTTCGCCTTCGAGATCACGCAGCGGCGCAAGATGTCCCAAAGCACTCATGATTCATCCTGTTGAGCGAAATGCCCCTTACGATTTTCGCGTCGCGGTCGGTCGAAGGGGCGGGTTCAATTCAGCGATCTTGAGGCGCGCCTCCTCCTGGCTAGCGTGGGGGCCGGTGACGAAAGTTCCGCTCATTTTAGTAGTGTACCATCCCGACACGACGCCAAGCCGCCGCGCCTCCTCCAATTTGACGTGCCGTGACTGCAATTCTTTCGTGGTCATATCAAGCATTGAAATTCCTCACGCCCCGCCGGACGTCTGAACGAAGTTTCAGAATCAATCGTTTGCGGAAAACGATCGAATCTCGAGTGAAATTAACTTTCGCTATCGAGCCGGGCGAAGTCGCGGAGAACAGAGGCCACCAAATCACGGTGGTGCGTGTCCTGCGAACTTAATGACGTGTAGTAGAGATTGAGAACATAGCGTGCCTTCGCGGCGGCTTCGGACCACGATGCCACAGGTGCGTCGAGCAATTCAGTCTCGATACGCAATTGCCGTTCACGCAAACTGGCTGCGTGGGCTTCGGCCTCGGCTACAATCCGGCGGAGGTTCGTCGCCTTTTGCGCGGCCATGCCGCGGTGGAAATCGAGTTCGACCGGATCATAAACCATTTGAGGCCACGGCGTCACGTTGCTGTGCATCCGCAAGATCGACCGAGGTGATCGGTAGCATTTCCATCGAATGCTGATGCGGCAGCGCTCCGGGCACCATGATCATGGTCGCTATGCGCCGGTAGCAGGGAAACGACAATCCCTCGATCATTTCTTCATCGGTAACGACATCGTATGCGCCGGCAGCGAGCAGCCGATCGATACCTTTGATGCGAAATGGATGATTAAACACGAACTTGTCACGTCGTGATCTGATTGTCATTTGTCTGAAGCCCTCTGCAAGGGAAACCTGCGTCGTCGCGTCTGACCGAAACATTGGTGGAAGTGCCGCCTACGCCTGAGATCGAAATTTTCGCGATTCGATCGAAGCGACATCACGGCAATATAAAACCCGCCCAACCCTTGATTGAGCGGGCTTTAGATCAACCCAGTACATCCGTGGAATTGATCCTTATCGATTAGACGATTTGGAGATTTTCTGCGCTCGTCTTGCCGCGCATTTTGTCCACCTTCTCCTCGAAGGAAACCTTCTGGCCTTCATTTAGCCCGTGTAGGCCAGCGCGTTCGACGGCGCTAACGTGAACAAACACGTCATTGCCACCGTCATCCGGCTGAATAAATCCGAAACCCTTTTGTCCGTTGAACCATTTAACCGTGCCGACTGGCATCGTCTCTTCTCCAAAAGCGCGACATTGCGCTGCGCCTGCACAAAGGATGCGCAGGACTTTCAAATGTCAGCAATGTCGAGAGAAAGAGCCGTCAGGCGCCTTAGCAAGATCAAGGCAGCATCGAACGCTCAATACATATAGATTTCCCGCGCGATAGCAAGGAAGCAATCAAGGCTTTTATACGACCGCAAACTTTCTATTCGAACTCACCCTGGTCGAGAGACCAAACTCCTAGCTATTTGATTCAAGAAAGCGCACAAAAAAAGCGTCGCCGCACGGCAATTGGCATCTATCGGTGATGAGGGCGTCGAGACGTTCCCGTCAATTTCGAATGGGGACGCCGATGTGCGAGAAGTGCCTTCGAATAGACGGCCAGATTGAACACTACGCAGCACTATCAAGAACAGCGGACGATCGCTTTACCGAAATGGGCGTCGCGTTTCTGGTCGTAGACCTTCAGGCCGAAAAGGCGAGATTGCACCCTATAGTTTTGACCGGGCGAATTGTTGCTTCAGAACGCGGGCCTTGAGTGTCAGGGCCATCGCTAGCGTAGCTGTAGCAAGAACCGTTCAGTCTCTCCAATAAGCAGATCACCTTACATGAAGCAGATTGATCCTGCAGCGCGGGTTGAAGATGGCGCGGTGGTCGGCGAAGGCACGACGATCGGACCCTATTGTCTAATTGGACCGAACGTCGTCATCGGCACCAATTGCAAGCTTCTCAGCCATGTCACCGTGACGGGGCATACCTCAATTGGAAATGATTGCGTAGTCTCGCCGTTTTCTTCACTTGGCGGAGCACCCCAAGATTTGAGCTATCGGGACGAGCTAACCCGGCTTGAAATCGGCTCCGGCTGTGTCATTCGCGAGGGCGTCACAATGAATCGAGGCACGATTAACGGTGGCGGCGTGACGCACATCGGAGATCGCGGGTTTTTCATGAATAACAGCCATGTGGCTCATGATTGCATCGTTGGGGACGACGTCGTTTTTGCAACCGCGGCCGTGATCGGCGGCCATTGCGAGGTGGGCAATCTAACCTTTCTCGGTGGTTTGTCCGCCGTTCACCAATTTTCCCGAATTGGACCACAAGTGATGGTTGGCGGCCTCTGCGGGGTTCGTGGTGACATTATCCCCTATGGCTTAGCAAACGGACAATATGCCGCGCTCGAAGGCCTTAACATCGTCGGCATGAAGCGCCGCAAATTCACGCGTGAACGACTTACTATTGTAAGGGGGTTTTATCAAAAACTCTTCCACGGCTCGGGTGGCTTTGCCGAGCGGCTGGCTCGGCTCCAGCATCTGGCGAATGAAGACCACGCAATAGCCGAGATTCTTGCATTTATCGGCACCCCCCGACGTCGCGCTTTATGTATTCCGCGAACTAGAATCAACGGCGGTCTATGAAAGTAGACCCAACCAATTTCCTGGCATGCCAGCGAGGAAAAAGTTGGTCTTGATCTCAAGGGCTCGGTCCGGCAGTGGCTGGCTCCAACAACGTCGCGAGCCCTAGAGCTTGTTCGTCGGCGAGCTATGCGCCGTCAAGACCAAGCAGCGCTAATCGTGCAACATTGGGCGGTCAGCCGACTCGTAAAACATAAACGCTGGTTTATGTTTTACGACTTCAAAGGCTTTAGGCTAGATGTCTGCTTATGACCCAAAGCGGGCATCTCACATCCACGTCCTCAAGGCCTCGCTGTCATCTCGAGGATCGCGTCATCCTCAATGACCGCAAGCCGATGGTGTTCGAGAATTGAGCGTCAGTTTTGAGGAAAGCTAACCGTCCGCTTGCGGATGGAACGACTGAGCTTGCGGAAAAGCCATGGATGCGGCGCTGAACGAAGCAGGCTCGTGATCGTAGCCGCCAAAGCCTTTGCCCTGAAGGTATTGAAAGCCGCATCTCCGCGTTCAAGCAATCATGTCAACGACATTGATGCTCCTCAGCCAGGATAGAGGAATTTACGCGGATTAAGTCTTGCTTGGCGGCGGCCTTCGGGTCTTTCCACATCAGTCTTCGACTTAGATCAGGAGCACCAATAAAGTGATGCCGTGTCGACCCGGCTCCTCCGTTATAATGGTTTCTGGATGCTATCAAACTGACGTCTAGGCACTTGGCACTGTTGCGAATTAGGCGCGGCATTTTTAGAATGATAATATGTCAGCGGAAAAATACTTCCTTGAGGTGAAGGGCTTTTGTCCTATTTGCCATCAAGATACGGCTTTTCATGCATATGGGCCGTGGTTGCGCGGCACATTCTATTGTCAGACCTGTGAGAAAGGGTCAGTTCCTCGGGAGCGGGCACTTGCTCTAGTTCTGTCGGAAGTGGCTCCCAACTGGCGTTATCTTAAAATTCACGAATCCTCGCCAGCGCCTCGCGGAATTTCAATTGCTCTGAAGCGAGATTGCCCGCAATACATTGGTAGCCATTACTATCCAGACAAGCCTTTTGGCTCATTGGTTGATGGGTGGCGCAACGAAGATTTGCGTAAACAAACCTTCGAGGATGGGGGATTTGATCTCGTCATCTCGCTCGACGTGATGGAGCATGTTTTCCATCCTGACGAGGTTTTCAAAGAGATACATAGAACACTGAAGCCAGGAGGGATGTATGTCAGCACCTTTCCAATCCATAAGCACCAGGTTGGTGCAGCCATTAATCGCGCAGTGTTGGATGAGGATGGCTGATCTGCCCCCTTTGAAGTGGTCCTCCCTGAAGTATGATTTTCGGATGGAGGATAAGATCGATGGCAAGGAAGAGGCATACGGCTGAAGAGATTGTTGCGAAGCTTCGGCAGGTTGATGTGCTGATGGCGCAGGGCCGGCAGGTGGCAGACGCAGTCCGAGCGATAGGTGTGACGGAAGTAACCTACTATCGGTGGCGAAACGAGTACGGTGGCCTGAAGGGCGATCAGGTGAAGCGCTTGAAAGAGCTGGAGACCGAGAACACCCGGCTTCGTCGCGCGGTGTCGGATCTGACGCTGGACAAGTTGATCCTGGCAGAGGCCGCGAAGGGAAACTTCTAAGCCCCTCCCGACGCCGAGCGTGCGTCGATCATGTGATGACCGAGCTTTGCATCTCCGAGAGACGGGCATGTCGAGCGTTGGGCCAGTACCGATCGACGCAGCGCAAGATCCCAACGACACCCGATGACGAGGCAGCACTGACTGCCGACATCATCGAGCTTGCCCGCCAATATGGCCGCTACGGATATCGCCGGATTACGGCGTTGCTTCGTAGAGCCGGCTGGACGGTGAACAAGAAGCGTGTTGAGCGGATCTGGCGATGCGAGGGGCTGAAGGTCCCTGCCAAACAGCCTAAACGCGGGCGTCTGTGGCTCACCGACGGCTCGTGCATCCGTCTGCGGCCGGAGCGGCCCAACCATGTCTGGTCCTATGACTTCGTCGCTGACCGCACCCACGATGGCAAGGCGTTTCGGATGTTGTCAATCGGCGTTCAAATTTGACCCCGGATCGGCGTCCAATTTTGACCCCTTTGATCGGGCTGGTTTGGCGGTAGCGCTCGTGTCGTCGGAGCCGGCCGGGGTTGCGGAGACGAGACGAGCGCGAGTGGCTTGATCGTCGTCGCGGCTTTTGAAGCGCCAGCTGTCGTTACCGGTCTCGACGATGTCGCAATGGTGAGTCAGACGGTCGAGCAACGCGGTCGTCATCTTCGCGTCGCCGAACACGCTGGGCCATTCGCCAAATGCCAGATTGGTGGTGACGACGACGGAAGTGCGCTCGTAGAGCCGGCTGATGAGGTGGAACAGCAATTGGCCACCGGATTGTGCGAACGGCAGGTAGCCCAGTTCGTCGAGGACGATGAAGTCCATCCGGGTCAAATGCTCGGCGACCCGACCCTGCCGTCCGCTTCGGGTCTCGATCTCCAGGCGGTTCACGAGGTCGACCACATTATAGAAGCGCCCGCGGGCACCGGATCGGATGCAGCTTCTGGCGATGGCGATGGCCAGATGAGTTTTGCCGGTGCCGGTGCCGCCGATCAGGACGGCATTGCGCTGCTGGGCGATGAAGCCGCCGCTGGCAAGGTCATTGACCAGCGTCTGGTTGATGGGAGTGCCCGTGAACTGGAAGTCCTCAAGGTCCTTCGCAAGGGGAAGTTTGGCGATGGTGAGTTGGTACTTGATCGAGCGGGCCTGCTTCTCGTTGATCTCGGCATTGAGCAGGTCGCCGACAATGCGCTGGGGTTCATGCTGACGCTTGATCGCAGTCGTCATGATCTCGTCGAAGGCGGCCTTCATGCCATAGAGCTTGAGCTCACCCATGAGGTCGAAGAGTTGAGTACGTTCCATCAGATGGTTCTCCTCAGATTGTCGTAGCGGGCACAGTCGGCGAT
The DNA here is from genome assembly GCF_000314735.2 of Afipia felis ATCC 53690. NCBI lineage: Bacteria > Pseudomonadati > Pseudomonadota > Alphaproteobacteria > Hyphomicrobiales > Nitrobacteraceae > Afipia > Afipia felis. The sequence continues at coordinate 2,936,828 of NZ_KB375270.1, forward strand.
CGGGGCATGGCACAACGTCAGCGCAGCCGGCGTCATGATGTTGGCGGGTGGAGTGGGCTCTCGTTGCCGAGCCAGGATATTGAGCACGACATCGGCGGAATGGACGCCTTGGACGATCGCCTCGGCACAGGCCACCTCGACAGCGGGCAGACCGTCGGTCAGAACTGCGTTGAGGATGTCGACCATCTGCCGGTTGCCATCATCGGCACCGGCAAGCTTGCGCCGTATGCGCTCGATCGCAGCCGGCAGCACCCAGTCCTTGAAGGGAGCGCCGTTGCGCAAGGCGCCGGGTTTGCGAGCCAGCACCGGCACGTAATGCCAAGGATCATAGGTCGTCTCGCCACGACTGAAGGCGCGCGGATGCTCGGCAACGATACGTCCGTCCTGGCGGATAACGATGCGGTCAGCGTAAGCATGAACCTCGACCGGCCGCCCGACGGCGCTGGCCGCGACCGAGTACTTGTTGTTGTCGAAGCGGACCAGGCAGGTCTTCGAGACCGATGCCGGAACCGCATGGAATCCGTCGAACCGGCCCGCATAGGGAACCAGCTTTGGGCGTTCGGCTTCGAACACCTCCCAGATCGTCTGCTCGGTCAGTTCCGGATGACGGTGTGCCTTCGTGTAGGCGATGCACTTGTCCAGCAGCCAGGCGTTCAACTCGTCGAGAGTTTTGAACCGAAGCCGCGGTGTGAAGAAGCGCTCGCGGACAAGGCCGACCTGGTTCTCGACCTGGCCCTTCTCCCAGCCTGATGCCGGCGTGCAGGCCACCGGGTCGACGAGGTAATGGCTGCACATCTGCATGAAGCGGCGGTTGTAGAGACGACCTTTGCCGACGAAGATCGTCTCGACCGCGGTCTTCATGTTATCGTAGATGCCGCGCCCGCAGGTGCCTTTGAACAGCGCGAACGCCCGATCGTGAGCGTCGAACACCATCTCCTGCGTCTCACGCGGATAGCACCGCACAAACAACATACGGCTATGGCACAGCCGGACGTGGGCGGCCTTCACCATCACCGTCACGCCATTAAGCAGAACTACCTCGTGGCTCCAGTCGAACTGATAAGCTTCCCCAGGCGCAAAGCTCAGCGGGACATAGGCCGCAGCCGTCGATTGTCCACGGTCCGTACTCCATCGTCTGGCGTAACGCCGCACGGCATCGTAGCCACCGTCGTATCCACGCCCGCGCAGCTCTTCGAAGATCCGGATCAGCGTCAGTCGCTCGCGAGCGGCCTTGGTCGCATTTGCCGCCAGCAACACGTCGAGCTCCGTTGCCCATCTTCCGAGCTTGGGCCTCGGCTGGACAACACGCTCGTACTCAAATGAGGTCTCTCCCGACCTCAGCACCTTCCGCACCGTGTTCCGTGACACCTTCAGGTCCCGGGCAATCTCCTTGATCGTCTTGCCCTTGATGAAGTGCTCACGCCGTATCCGCGCAATCGTCTCCACGATCAGCATCTCCGACCACCTGCTTTGTTACGAAGCAGGCAGCGCAACAGGCTAATGGTAGGGGGTCAATTTTGGACGCCGATCCCCCGGCTTACGGGGTCAATATTGCAGGCCGAATGACACGGATGTTGTGCATCATCGACGAGTTCAGTCGTGAGAGCCTGGCCATCCGTGTCGCACGGAAGCTCAAGGCCACCGACGTCATCGAGGCACTCTGCGAGCTGTTCGTCTCACGGGGCATCCCTGCACACATACGTTCAGACAATGGCCCTGAGTTCGTCGCCGAGGCGCTTCGGGATTGGATCGCCACCGTCGGAGCCATGACCGCTTACATCGAACCTGGAAGTCCATGGGAGAATGGCTATTGCGAGAGCTTCAACGGCAAGCTGCGCGATGAACTGCTCAACGGCGAGATCTTCTACACATTGAAGGAAGCCCAGACCGTCATTGAAAGCTGGCGCCGCCACTACAACACGGTGCGTCCACACTCATCACTGGGATATCGACCGCCGGCACCCGAGGCCCTCGTCTGGCCCGCACCAAAGGAGATAGTCAAAATGCAATCTCTAAACTAACATTCCAATCGGACCACTCCGCAGGGGCCGGTCACCAGGTTGATGCAGCCATTAATCGCGCAGTGTTGGATGAGGATGGCGAAGTAAAGTATCTGTTGGAGCCTGAATACCATGGCAACCCGATCAGCAATGACGGCTCGTTAGTCACTGTCGATTACGGCTACGAGATCTATCGTAAGATCTCCGAATGGGCTGACTTCGACGTTCGGATCACCAGACTGTGCGATAAAACTCACGGTATTTTAGGCGAATACACCGAAGTGATCGTCTGCAAGAAGCGCAGTTACGTCCGTCCGTCGGCAAAAGCAGAAACTGACTCAGGATCAGTGAGCTTGTTTCAAAAGATGCGCGCGCTGATGGGGCGCATCTAGTCACCCCTGAAATCAGGACACCCCAATGCCCAACCCGGCATCCTGCCGGTTACTCCGTGCGGCTGCTGGCTCACAATCGGCTTGATATCCTTGGCGTGGCCGTCCGCAATAGCATCGCTAGCCAGTCACGAAATCCTAACCGCCAAATAGGCGTTCCCAAATTGATGGTTGCTTAGAGGCTGATAATAGGTCGCCATCGTGAGCGAGCTTTCGATATATCTTGTTCTCCAGAATAGTTTCGTAGCGTGGGCTGGTCTTCACCAGCAGATCGACAACGCGCTTAACTTGTTGATCGTCTATCTGCTCGCTAGTGTAAAACTCTGCAGTTTTTGGGAAAAGATGAGGTGCTAAGGTGGGAGACTTTCCAAGGCACCAATCATAATCGTCGAAGTCGATTAAGCCGCCGACAGCAAGAAGGCGATCAACTAAGAAAAAGGTGAGGGCATCTACGTTCCAAGTATGGGCCCCGTCGATAAAACAATAGTCAAAAATATCGTCAGCTTTTCGCTCTAGCAAATGCGAAAGGGGCCAGTTGTAGCTATCCAGCAGCTTGGCACTCGATCCAAATGGATGGACATTTTTAAATCCGTTAGACTTTAGGAGGCTGGCAACGTAATCGACGTTGTACTGATAGTCGAAGAGATAAATCTCACCATCACCGTTCAAGTGTCGAGCGATTTCCAATGTTGTCGAACCAAGATTCACTCCAAATTCAGCATAACGCTTGCAGTTGAACCGAACGAATGTATCCACAGTCTCGGTATTCACATTCGTTATTAGCTGAGATGGATAACTGTCATTCTCTGTCGCGCGTTTTTCGAAAACCTCTTCGAGGCTTGCTGCTGTAGTTTCTTGCATCTGGAGAATTCCTGACTAATTTCCGCTCGCTTCGTAATCGAGAATTACTTGCATAGCGCGCCAAACACTATCTCCCAATCGGGAGGATCAAACGTCGCCAGTCCCGAGTGAGGGTGTAGTCCAATTTCTCCCATGATCGGCCTTTCGCCATCATACATGTCAATGCGGATAAAGGGTTCATCCTTTGAAAGAACCTCCGAGATCTTTATCATATGATCGAAGTTCTTCGGTTTTTCAGCTTGTTCTGTGTACGGCTGAAAGAGATTGCGGTGGCCTATATATAGTGGGAGGCGATTGAAGTTGGTGTCGTAGAACGCCTGCTTGTGACCGCTGTAGCGCGAGAAATCGACCTGCACAAAATGGACCTTGCCATTAAAGCAGAAGAATTTGTAATCGAGCGGTACTTCACCATTAGAGTCCTCGAGCAGTTCTTCGATAAAGAGCTGAGGTTTGATCCAGCGGCAAACCCAATCGCCTACGCTTAATGAAAAATCAGAAGCTAACCAAGCTTTCGATTTTTCAATTGCACCATCCCAGTCGAAGGTGGTGACGTCTCTAACGAATATGAGATCGCCGGAAGTGTGATTCGGCTTTATCACGAACTTGTTGGGGAGCTCAGCGGTCCTAGCGAGACTCAAATCATACCCGGTCCAGTAAAGTTTAGGGATATGCACGAAATCACCGCAGCGCGACCTTACGAAATCACGCGCAGCAAGTTTATCGGAATAGAGTGTGTGTTTGTCCTTTCGACTGAATAATTTCCATACCTGGATTTTGTCGCTGAACGTTTTTGGTTTGAATAGTTTCGGTTCGCGTTTGTGAAAGTGGACGAACCAGCGATAAACTAAGCGCACGTCTGTTGGGAACAGAAGGGCATCAATAAAGAGGCGGCCCAATTTGGTCCGACCCACACCTCTAGCTTTCAGCCAAATTGCCCGCTTTTTTAGGCTATTGGCGTGCTTGTCCAGTTTGTGGGTCTTCACCCCAGTGAACGGCCACATGTCTATATCCGAAGTGATCTTTTAAGAATTTCACCCGCTAGATCGGGTGGTCGAAGTTAAGCAATCCCAACGACAAAATCCAATGTGCCACGCAGCCAGGAAAGGTTGACTGAGTCAGTCGACGCGTCGGCGTAGGTCCAAAATCCGGCCCCCGTTAACGAGACTATCGAGATCAAGACGTTCGCCGTGCTTAAGGGCTGTTCCGCGTGTTATTGCGATCAAGCTTCCGTTAAATATTTCTATCTTTGCAATAACACCTCCCTGTGCGCATTGAGCCAAAACGATCTCTAAAATCAGTTGCGAAAGCGGGGTCGTTTCTTCGGAAAATAACTTGTGGCCTTTGAGAAAATCGCCTTTGTTCCAATGTGACCAGCCCCAATCTTCGATGATGTAGCGCCCGCCGGGCTTCAAATAGGAGAAACACGTCTCGAAGCTGCGTTTTGTTGGCTCGTAAAGGTGCGAAGCGTCGTCCGCGATCAGGTCAATCGACTTCTCCTTAAACTCATCCTGAATGATCGCGGTTACCCGCTCAACGTCAGATTGATTGACGCCGCCATGCATACTGACCCGATGCTGCAATCCTTTGGCAGAAATGATTCCGGAAATTGGTTCGGGTACATGGCTTAGATCGATAGCGACGATCTTTTCGGCGGTGCTCATATCCGAGATATAGAGAGGCATGCCGCCTTGGAAAAAGCCGATCTCTAAAACGTACCTCGCATCTGCAATGTAGGAGTCATAGAGCTCCAAAAACGACTTCGGCTTCAAAAGCTGAATAACATCAGCAGTTGTCTTCTTTGTGTAGTCCGAAATCTGCGTTTCGAAGTGAAAGTTTGGCGTCGCAAATGCAGTTTCACTCGTCCATTTAGGCCAACCGGCAGCGGTTTTTGAAGGTTCCGGTAAGCGTTTAAAGCGCGAAAATAATGAGTTCATAGGTCTCGCCTTCCGGTGGAGCAGCATGGACACTAACATGCCGCAAGCCTGAACAACCATTGGCACTAGTTGATTCCGTGCGGCAACGCACAATCGCGATCCCTCCTGAAAGGGCAATCCAATGCCTTACGTGGCGCCAGAAGCGCCGCGCCGTTCCCTGCCTAATCAGCAACTGGAAGACTGAAATCCTGCGGCTTCGGGGCCATACGGGTTGCGATTTTCTGGCTGGTGATCGCGGGGCTGACTCTGGTGTGGCCGGGTCTGGCAGAGAAAATCCACCGGCTGCTGTACGTCATCGGCGACGCTCTGATGGTCGTCTCGTTCGGGATGCACGGATGTCGACCGCGAACTAATCCTCAGCCACTTAAGGGATCTGTAATGCTGAAATCCATCCTTGCCGCGGCGCTGGCGCTTATGTGCCTGCTGAAGCTCGCCCGCGCCACGTCGCGCACCAGAGGTATGATCTGGCCTGCAATGTGTCGACGCCTTGTGAAGGCGCCATGGATAGACTGATCGACGTAGGATCCGGCTGAAGCCGCGCTCGGCCGCAGTTGCGTGAGCGGGCTTTTGATGAGCTTGGTTGCCGCGGATGAACTCAAGCTGCGCGTCCGATAGATTGTTCAGGTTTCCAGATTGCTCGCATAGGTGAGCTTGTCGAGATTGATGACAGGTGAGGACTCATTCATGATCCACGCGAAAATGAAGTTCGAACTAATAAAGCCGGTGCTGTCCGTGATGAGAACAGAAGCTTGGTAACTGGCGGTGCGGGGCATTGCGTAACTTTTGATGAGGACCGGTAGTTGGTGTCGGAAATGTATGAGTGTAGCTTCGTCAATTTCCCGGAATCATCATATGGCTTTCTGCTTTGCAATGACGATGGCCTGGCCGGCCATCTGGCGGTTGTCGATGTATTCTTCGATCTCAAAATAGGGGTGCCACTTTTCGCGAAGCCACTCGACAGGCATAATAGCGTCTCCATAGACAGATTTATCCCGATAGGCACCTCCACCTGATGCAAGATAAACGAATTCGCCACGGTCGAATTGCTGCAACCGAGCTTCGGTGTCGCCAGCGGCTTTCTTGAGTGATGCATGCCACGATGTCTGCGGATCGGTGATGCTGGCGATGAATTCGATAAAGCGTCTGGGCTGTGTCGTGCAGATCAGGATGCAGCCGTTCTTGGCGACGCGATGCAGTTCGCGAATCCAGTGGAGATGAACATGCTCCGGCAGATGCGTGAACACAGAATAAGCCATTATATGGCTAAATGAATTGTCTCCGAAGGGAAGGTTGCCGATATTGTCGATGCGATGAAGCTGCGCCTCGATGCCGGAGGCCCTGCAAAGCTCGATCATGTCAGGATCGACGTCGACGCCGGCAAGTCGCTTCTCGTCGAACTCGCGCCAGAAGAAGCGCAGAAAGCGTCCCCACCCGCATCCGAAGTCCAGAAACGTGCTTTCAGCATTGATCGGCTCGTCAAGCTCCTCCGATTTATTTTTAAAAAGCGAATAGAACGTCAATGCCTCTCCGAGAGCGGAGCTGTTTGCGGAGCCGACAAAGCGAGCTTGAAGATCGGGCGGAGGAAAGCGGGGAAATGATACGCCGTCGATGATGGGTTCGTCGACACTCCGGATCAGGACCTGTTTCCAGTCTTCATCGGAAACGCGCTTCCAATTTCTTTCTACAGGACGCTCCGCGAGTAGTGGAGCAGGAAGGTCCGCTTTTTGGGAGAAGCGAGACTTTAGTTTTTGAGTCCAGAAACTCATGAGGATTCTCTGCTGCAGATGTTGCCGGAGCGTATTCAAAGCTGCCAAAGGTCGCCTTGCCATTATGGGCGATTCCGACAATAGTTGCGATGCTGCACAAGGGGCAAATGAAGCTGAAAAGCATAGATTTTTCGAGCCTCACAAGGGATGAAGCGCGTTTAATTGTCGCGTCGGTTTTATTTTAAAATCGACGAAAGTGGAGGCTGTGAAGGCATCGTGTCGTCAAGGAATTCAAAGAATTCGTCGTCTAGCAATCAATCCCTTCGGTTTTTGAAATTGCGGGCGGTCTGGCGATATCCTCTGTCCTCGCAACGAAGGAAGCAGTGGCGCGAATTCAAAATACGAAGCATTATCGACTTCGTCGAATCCAAGGAAGTTGCTGAGGCATATCGGCACTCTTGCGCATATGCACGACTCTACGACGAGTTTGTGAAAAATTCGACAGGGCAATATCCAGCCTCAGATTACCTTGAATGCCGAACATATCCAGCTCGTCCGAAGTCTGGAGTGGCAAAAGTGGTCGCTTACTATCTTCCGCAATTCCATCCTATTGCCGAAAATGATTTCGCATGGGGCAAGGGTTTTACGGAATGGCGGAATGTGACGCGCGCGTTTCCGCATTTCGAGGGCCATTACCAGCCGCGCGTGCCGGGTGAGCTTGGCTATTACGACCTGCGCGTTCCCTCCGTGATGGCGCGGCAGGTTGAGTTGGCGAAGCTTCACGGAATCTCGGCTTTCTGCTTTCATTTCTATTGGTTCGCGGGCGAGCGGCTGCTCGAACTGCCGATTGATCATTTCCTCAATAACAAGGATCTCGATATTGAATTCTCGTTGTGCTGGGCCAACGAGAACTGGACGCGGCGATGGGATGGCGGCAAGAATGAGCTTATTCGTGCTCAAGCGCATTCGCCAGAGGATGATGTCGAGTTCATTCGCTATCTCGGGAAGTATTTTGCCGACCCCCGATACATGAAGGTCGACGGCAGGCCCGTGCTGACGATCTATCGCCCCTCGATCTTTCCAGACATGGCAGCTACGGTGCTTCGTTGGCGCCATGAAATTAAGAAAATGGGTTTCCCGGGCATCTATCTCATTGCCACCAACTCGTTTGGATTTGCTGACTATGAGAAGTTCGGCTTCGATGCGCTTTCGGAATTTCCGCCGCACAATACGAAAATAACCCAACCTCAGACCTTGCAGGTCACCCCGAAGAGGCACGGCGGACTTCTCCTTCCATACCCAGCGTTGGTTGAGTATGAGGAACAGAAAGTCTTGCCGGGGGGGTATCATTCACCCTGGCATCATGCCGGGCTGGGATAACAGCGCACGAAGGCCGCACGACGGGACTATTTTTTACGATGCCAGCCCAAGTCTATTTCGGAAATGGCTGGATGTTTGTTTCGCGCGCGCCAGCGAGAATCCTCCTGATGAGAGACTTGTATTCATCAATGCGTGGAACGAATGGGCCGAGGGCGCATATCTCGAGCCCGATCGCAGGTATGGGTATGCTTATCTCACGGCCGTAGCAGATGCTGTAGAAGGGCGGTCGAGCTTTGGCGGCAAGCGGTTCCTAGGTATTGAGGCTTTACAGTCTCTCGAAGCGGAACTGTTCGAGGAGTATGTGCAGAACGCGCTAAGCGAACAAAAGGCACCAGAATATACAGATGTTGCGGATGAGGAGGCTGAGACCGGCGACGTTCAGTTGATCGCGTATTACCTTCCTCAGTTTCATCCAATTCCGGAGAATGATCGGTGGTGGGGCAAGGGGTTTACCGAATGGCGAAATGTCGCTCGTGCGTTTCCGCTTTTCGAAGGTCACTATCAGCCCCGTAAGCCCGGCGAGCTTGGCTATTACGACTTACGCGTGCCTGATGTCATGCGTCGGCAGGTTGAACTGGCGAAATTGTATGGGATCTCGGCGTTCTGTTTTCATTTCTATTGGTTTGGCGGGAAGCGCCTGCTCGAAACGCCGATAGAAAATTTCCTGAACGACAAGAATCTCGATTTGTCGTTCTGCCTATGCTGGGCAAACGAAAACTGGTCGCGACGCTGGGATGGAAGCGAGAATGAGATCCTGATGGCGCAAAACCATTCGGACGAGGACGATGAAGCGTTCTTGCGTTACCTCGACAAGTATTTCAGGGATGAGCGCTATCTGAAGATTGACGGTAAGCCGGTCCTCACGGTCTATCGTCCCGCGATTCTCAAGGATGCCGCGGCAACGACGGCGCGCTGGAGACGGATTGCCAAGGAGCTTGGCTATCCCGACCTGTATCTGATCGCGACGAATGCCTTCAGTTTCAATGACTATGAAAAATATGGCTTCGATGCGCTGTCGGAATTTCCTCCTCACGTCATACGTGCATCTAATGTTCAGGATGAGATTGCGATGTCTCCGCGGCGCACCGGGTGGCGTGTCAGACAGTACGCGGAGATCGTCGAGTCGGAGAAAGAGCGGCTTGGTGATGAAGGGAGAAAGATACACCCTGGCGTCATGCCGTCATGGGATAATTCTGCGCGCAGACCTACGAATGGCGAAATCATTCATGGCTCTACGCCAGAGCTTTTCGGGGATTGGCTGCGGCATGCATTTTCGCGTGCCATCAAAAACCCGGAGAATGAGCGTCTAATTTTTGTTAACGCCTGGAATGAATGGGCCGAAGGTGCCTATCTGGAGCCCGACCAGAGATTTGGCTACGCTTATCTCGAGGCTTGCGCCTCGGTCGCCCTGGAGTACGTCAACCGGGACGATGAGATTGTTCTCCGTGGTAAAAACAGTCTCTCTTGGGAAATAATCAAGGGCGCTCGAACAAAGCAACAAGGTGCGAAGACGATTTTGCTGTGTTCTCATTATTCGGGAGCGCAGGTTTTTGGCGCGGAAAGGAGCCTGCTTGACGTTGCCACAGCTCTGAACAGCGCTGGATTCGATGTCGTCGCGACGCTGCCGAACAGTTCAAATGCCGATTATATCGAGCAGTTGAAAAAATCCGTCAGTGAAATTCATGCGATTCCATATGGCCAATGGGAGTCGAGTCGCTGGAGCGACTATGAAGCGATCGAATCCGTTCAATCATTTGTTTCGGTGATCGATCGCGTTCACCCCGACTTGATATATGCCAACACTGTGGTCCTCCGCGCCCCTTTGGTGGCGGCGCGATTCCGGAATGTGCCTGCAATCGTCCATGCGCGAGAGATTGTGGTTCACGATCCGGATATTCGAGCGCTCATCGGGCTCGAAGCAGAACAGATCGCCGGACAGATCGCCCGTTCAAGTGATTGTATCATTGCGAATTCGAAGACGACGGCCGAAAGCTTCGCTGCTTGTCACGATCTTGTCGTGATCCCGAACATCATCGACCCCGAACCCTTCGATATGTCGAACGATGTCGTGGACGGCTTGGTGAAATTCGGATTGATCAGCAGCAATGAGCCGAAAAAGGGGGTGGAAGACTTCATCGAGCTCGCTCGCCTAAGCAAACAGATCGCCTCAAATGCACGATTTCTTGTTATCGGGCAGCAGCACTTGGACGGAATCCAGGATTATTTGTCTGGAAAAAAACAATATCCCGACAATCTCAGTTTTGTTGATTATCAGTCATCCGCGATGGACGCGATAAGGCTGGTCAATGTTGTTGTCAGCACCTCATCTTTCCAAGAATCCTTCGGGCGGACAGTGCTTGAAGGCATGGCTGCGAGCCGCCCCACGCTCGCTTATGATTGGGGCGCGGTGAGCGAACTCGTCGATCCTAACGTCACCGGCTTCCTGGTGCCATTCAAGAACATCGACGCGGCCGCGCAATGCGTCAAAGTTTTTTGCGAGGACATCGCTCGATTGAAGCGGATGGGAGAAGCGGCAAGACTTCAGGCTCGCGAGAAATGCCGCCTTGACGTATTCCGAGACAAGCTGGCCGAGATTTGCAATCGCGTTATCGACAATCATCGATGCGATAATCGTGCCTATAAGGATGTGAGTGCCGAGCGACTAGCTCATGTGAACGACAAGACCATTGATGTCGTAGTGTGCGTTCACAACGCGCTGCAGGACGTCGAGGCGTGCTTGGAGTCAGTCCGTCGTTATCTCGGCGACAAGCATCGGCTGTTGATCGTCGACGATTGTTCTGACGAACCGACCCGGTCTTATTTGGCGACGTTCGCGAAACAGCATCCGTCAATCCTGTTGCTGAGGAACGACGAACGCGCAGGATATACAAGGAGCGCCAACAAGGGCCTTCAGGCCTCAACAGCAGATCTTGTGATCTTGCTGAACAGTGACACGATCGTGAGCGAACGTTGGGCTGAAAAGATGGCCGATGCCGTTTTTTCAACCCGGGGGGCCGGCATTGTCAGTCCGATGTCGAACGCTGCGAGCTATCAGTCTCTCCCGGATGTGGAGTCCTCCGGCCCGCAGACGGCGACCAATGAACTTCCGGCAAATTGTGGTTCGGGCGACGTTGATCGTTTCTGTGAGGTTACCTCGTATGCCCGTTTCCCAGTAGTTCCCATGGTGCATGGGTTCTGTTTCGGGATCACGCGCGAGGCTGTGAATTCTTTGGGCTATTTCGATGAAGTAGCTTTCAAGGATGGCTATGGCGAGGAAAACGATTATTGCTTGCGTGCGTTCCGGGCCGGAATATGGTCCGTCATCGCGACTAATACATTTGTCTACCACGCGAAGTCGAAAAGCTATTCGGCGGCGCGCAGGGCGCCGCTGGCCCGTAAGGGGCAGGCCCAACTCTATAAGACTCACGGACGATGGTTCTTCAATGCGAACGTAGAGATATTGAAGGAGCATCCCGATTTGGAGCGAATGAGAATCATGTTCCGCAGGATGTGGCCGAAGGGCCAAAAGCCACAGGACAACTTTGCGGAGCCAATTTGGGGTTCGCCGAAGAACTTATCTCGTCTAGACGACGCCGAATGGCTGTCGATGCTGAAGAGAAGCGCCAAGTCGAACGTGGTCGACGGGGTCACGTTGCCGAGCTTCCCAGAGGACAGCATCCAGATCGAATCCGTCGGATCGGCGGGGGAAACGACGGTTGGAGAAGCATTCAACTTCTATTCGCTGATCAGGGATCAGGCAGAAAAGATTGAGCGACCGATCCAGTCCGAGACGAAGATTCTGGATTTCGGCGCAGGTTGGGGTCGAATGATCCGGTGTTTCTGGCGCGATGCGGATCCATCGAACATTCACGGCGTCGATGTTTCGGAACGATATTTGACGGCTGCACGCAAAACCGGAATCGGGAATCTCCGCACCATTTCGCCGACGGGAACGCTGCCCTATCCGGATCATTCATTCGATATCGTCTATGCGTATTCTGTGTTCACGCATCTGCCGAAGCATGTGCAGGACATCTGGCTTCCCGAGATCGCCCGTGTGTTACGGCCGGGCGGATTGCTTGTGGCGACGGTAGAGCCGCGCCGGTTCTATGATTTCGTCAAGGATCTGAATGATGAGACCAAGGCGAAACATGTCTGGTACCAGATGCTGTCGGATGCTCTTGCAAGGGTCCCGGATGCAGAGGATCAACTGGAAAAAACAGGTTTCCTGTTCCTGCCGACGAACAACATAGATACCTATGGTGATACCGTCATGACCCCTGAATATGTTGAGGCGAAGTGGACGAGGTATTTCCGTATCCTCGACTATCTCGACGATTCCGAACGGTTCTTTCAGGCCGTCGTTTCTGCGCAGAAGGTCTAGTGCAAGGTGGTGCGTGCGTTTTTGCGAGACATGTCTCAAAGGTTTGCCGCGTCACTTCGGACGCAGGATGACGACGTCTATGCCGTCACAACAGGCGGCTCGCATATCTATGTAAACCCCAGCGATGCGCGCGGGAAAAAGCTGCTTGAAACAAACGGAAATTTTAATCCTCCAGCGCTCAGTATCTGGCAGGAATTGCTACGAAGTGCAGACTGGACCTTCGTTCTAGATGTCGGTGCGAACTATGGCGAGATGCTTGCCAATGGTGGAGTGCCAGAGCGTGCGAAGATCATTGCAATCGAACCCAACAGAGAAATTCTGCCCTATCTGAAGAAGACGTTGCGCAGAATCGGCAGGATCAAAATCTATGAAACCGCGATTTCCGACCAAGAAGGTGTATCGCAGCTTCTCGTCACCAAAGATTGGTCCGGAACGGTTCGTCTTGTCGAAGGTGAGGGAGATGTCGCCGTCAAAACGACTACCCTCGAAAAGATTATCAGTGCCGAGTGCCGCAATATCGATGCAACAAAAATTGTTTTGAAGATCGACGTGGAAGGATACGAAGCGAAAGCGCTATCGGGTCTGATGCCGCTGCTGAACCGTTTTCAGGAATTTGCTGCTTTTATTGAGGTGGCGCATCTTTCCCCGGACGACAAAAATTGGATTTCAGATCATTTCGCAATCGAGGCTTTCGACGTTGAGAAAGGTGCCCTCGTCAGCGTACCGAATCTGAATTGGACGGAGGATTCTGGCCTTTACCCGTATGACGTGGTTATTCGCCGATCTCCCGTTCCAGCAGCGGTAGCTAAATAGGTTCTAGCCCAATCATCAAAATCCTTTGGGTAGAGGATTTTGGGATCGTACAGTAAGTTTCCCGCGCAAGTTCTGCTGCCATCATTCGCGAATCGCGGTCACAGGCGATCAGATTTCTACAGGTGCCACCTTAGCAACAAGGTAGATGATTGGGTGTGCCCGTTTTTGGCGCTAGTCAGACATTTTTTTACGCGCAATCGTTGCCATAAGATCTCGGAAATGGGATCGGGCTGTCTGTAGGGGCAGCTATGACAAAATTTATTGCCTACTATCGCGTGTCTACTGAACGTCAGGGCAAATCGGGACTTGGTCTTGCCGCGCAACGCACTAAAGTTGCCAATTATGCTGCTGGCATTGGTCAGATAATCGCTGAATTTTGTGACGTTCAATCTGGTCGGGACGACGACCGTTCCGAGCTACAGAAGGCGCTCGCTCTGGCAAAACGCAAGCAGGCTAAGCTGATCATCGCTCGCCTAGACCGATTCTCACGCAGGGTCAGCTTCATTGCTCAAATAATGGAGCAAGGGATCGGACTGGTCTGCGCCGAGATGCCGAACGCATCAGACTTTCAGTTGCATATTTTTGCCGCACTTGCGCAGGAAGAGCGTCGGCTGATTTCTGAGCGCACCAAGGCCGCGTTGGCTGAGGCCAGACGACGAGGTAAAGTTCTTGGCTCAAATGGGAAGTATTTGGCAGCGAAGAACCGTGCCTCCGCGGATGAATTTGCGGTGTCATTCAAGTCAAAATTGAACGCAGAATTATTGGGGCAGTCTTATAGCAAGATAGCGAACCATCTAAACAATAACGGCGCGGTCACAGTGACTGGCCGTAAATTCTATGCGCAGACCGTCAAGAATTATTTGAAGCGTCTCGGCTATGATCCAACTGAACCAGCACAACCACCCGTTACATCACGCGTATTCTGTAACGATTAGACAGATCATGGCCGCGCACGAACGATCTTTCGAGTGGGCTTGACTCCAAATGTCATCGGCTCGTTGGTGAAAGAGTTTGTACCTTTCTTAGCCTTCGTCACTGGCTTTTGCGATCATCACAAACTGGACGAGGCTCGCCCCATCACCTAATTCAGATGGCGTCCTTGAAGAACTCCAGCACATCCTGATCTAATGGCTCGTGGCTGGACTCGAGAACTGCTAGAGATTTCTTCTTCGAGATATTCCACGTACTCAGATCAAAGACGCCTGAAAACTTATCCAGTTCGCCAAGGTGATGCAGCGTCGCTATCGTTCTGATGCATTTCGAACACCTGCCGCAATTGATCGGCATATTTGCGTCTTTTCCGGCCTGATACGGTTGATTTGTACAGACATCGAGATGTTTGTCGGCGAGGTAGCTAATGGCGATATGTTTTGTCTTTTCAGACCGGCTCGCGTCGTAACCAAGTTCAATGGCGCGAATACCTGGTGGTAAGATGTTGGCTATCGCTGCATGGTCAATGAAATGTATTCCGTGCTCTCGAGCCGTTTTGAACGATATATCCTCGTAGGCGATTGCCGACGAATAATAGAAGGTGGAGATTGTTGGCGCTAACGCTAAGCATGCTGCTATATTTCTTATTGTCGCGCAATGTACATGCGCCTTCGGATAGTGAATGTGGAAATTCGTATCAATTTCAATGATTGGAATGTTTAGTTGCTCGCTGATAGCGGTGATATTTTCAAGCCTGAATTTCCAAGCCGCTCGGTTATCGTCATGAGCACCGGCATGAATATTTATCAAAAAGTCCGGCTGAAGTTCCCGGCCCAACTTCTCCAGTGAGTAGAATGAATCGACTCCCGCACTAAACAAAAGGCCGCTGGCTCCAACCGGAACGGACGTAATTTGCTTGCTGCCATTTCTGATAATTGTCGGTGGCCTCGTTCCATATAAAGAACAAATAAATGGAGCGAAGCCATACTTGAGGCTCGCGAAGTAAGCATCGTCGAGAGCGGCATTTATTTCCAATGCTACATCGCGTTCGGATGCGATAAGCATAAGCATCGGCAAAAATGTTTCGATGTTCGGAGAGAGGTTAAGTTTCTCGCCGCCCCGAATTTTTGCTTCTACCCACAATTCTCCATCGCCAGAACTAATAGAAGACCTGCCGCCCTCGCTGCGAACAGAACCCAATCTCATGTTTGGCTTACGCGCGTACCACGCATCCATATTCTGTTTCGGATCTTCAACGTCTTTCTTCGGCCATCTTGGTAATTTTGAAGACGATTCGTGAACTTCTGCCGAGTTGTGCTCCAAAACGGGTGCTTCGCAGGTGGAGCACGGCCCCTTTTTCGACACGGGTTGCCGACCCTCGGATTTTCCAAACTTAATGTAATGGACAAGGGGGTTCATGCCTGAAGCAAGCACATCCAAGTTTTCACTGAGGTAGAAACCAGTATCAAAATTAGCGCTCGGATTTCTGCCTTCAAAGCGCCCGAAGTGCACATAGTGCTTTATCGTATCAAGAGATTTGTCCTTGATGTCTGCGTAGGTCTTTCGATACCAGGCTTCATCGAACAGACCTGATTTCTCGATCAAATTCCGATCGCGTTTGCTTTTTCGGTAAAACTGAGCTTTTTGTATCCTTCCATTTTGAAAGCGATCTCGACTGTTAAATGTGGTGACGATACGATCAATTGCCTGAGAGAGATAAGTTCGCTGTGCTTCAACATCTTCCTGCTTTTTACTCTCCTCTCTAAACCACGTTTCAGACGTAGCGATCTTTGCCAAGTTCTCTGAAAGGTCACTCGACAATTCTTTGGCAGAAACCTCGTCAGCGTCTTCCTTGCCCTCATCGTATGCCAATAGCTTTAAATAGGCACTAGGCTGGACAGCAAATGGTGCATGTTTAGCGAGAGGAGCAATCTTCGGAAGCCGAATATGCGGCCGTATTGATTGATCGTAAGTGTACTGTCCTTCGGTTATGTTTTTCGAAAAACTCCCCTCGAAATTGGCCGAAGCAGCAAAATCATCCCACTTCAAAGGAAGGTCTGTGGGAATGCCAGCATCCCAAAAACAGAAGGGCGTGCCGTAGGCCGCGGCAGCGATAGCTCCGTGAAGCGATGAAGACAGAACAAACTTCGCGGACGCGATGATATCAATCAATCGATAAATGTCAGCTAGTTCAGGTCCGATATTCGGTCGCGCAATGAGATCACATCCGCTGCGGGAAAGGATCTCTTGATCCGAGCGATCATCATTGAAGTGTGGAATGCAGATCGATTTGTTGCGATATTCTGAAAGCATTATGGGGCGATAAATCGCTGGCAAGACCAGCGCAGAATCTCCGATCGGAACGCGGCCCTCCAAGCCCAACATTTTGGCGGAGATCGGTCCGCGGACAGCGTAGATTTTGATCTGCTCGCGATTACTAGATTTAAGACCATCAAGCGTGCGAACGCCGCACCCCCAGAACGACGGCTTCACACCGGCGAAAGCGGCGAGACCTGGTTCAACCCACATATCGTCGATACAGCTGCCGACCAAGTGGATGATCCCGCAGCTTTCGCTGATGGGGAGAAATAGTCGGTCAAGAAAAACGCGAGTAAGAGAATCACCAAAATTCTGAATATTCTCGCCTTTCAACCAGAACTGTACGCGCTGAAACATGCTGATGCGCCCCAAAAGGTATTCTACTAATGCGTCATGATGATCAGCATTTTTGGATAGGGCGGTCAATTGTTCTGCATCCGGTGTCGATGCGATTACATGACCCGGCAGATAGTGATGATGGAGGTTTCCTCCCTGATAGGACGTCTTTGTAAATGCCGAGGCAGTCCTCGATCTCCGCGGGAGATAGAGGTTCGAATTCGGTCGAGCTTTCGGTCGTAAAGGTGTGGCAGGTAACCCGTGTAGTTCGATTATGCTTGCGACAGATCGTGCAAACCCACGCCTCAAACTGAACGCCGGTCTTCTCGTTGATGCACGTCGCTTGCACAGTTTTGCTATTGAAACTGCCATCGCGACCAAAGCAGACTTTGCAATACATCATCTGACCCGGCCTCACGATTTAGCCGCTGGAAAATAAAAGATCGAAAAATGACGCGTTGAAGTCGTGGATATTTCCCTACGTGGCAGCACTATTCGATTAGTGCTCTTAATAGCCCTCGACTTCGCTTTCTTCGTCCATCGTATAGCGATCTAGCTCATTTCCGTCAGGATCCGTCAGAATGAACAGGTCGTCCTTCTTGCGGATGATCTTAAGAATTTCCGCTGGCTTTTTGGGATTAACGAAAACCATCAAGTGAGCACCGTCGCAAAAGTTCACCTCGAACTGCTGCTCGCTCTCATCATTCTCGATCAGCAATTCTAAGCTTTTAAGTAAAGATTGTAAGCGGGATGCGATCTGGGACCGAATTCTGTAAACGCTCTCGCCTTTCGTTGACCGAACCTTTTCGACCAAATCCGCAATCTGATTTTTATCGCCGTAATAGAGCAGGGCATTGCTATCGAGCTGAGCAATCTCGGCACGAATTTCATTGATGTCTGTTTTTACTTTTTCGATTGCGGGCTCGATCTCCTCAATCTTTCTTGCCAGAAACTCGCTTGATCTGCCCAGCTGAACGCCGGTCTCGAACAAAACTTCAAGCTCCCTTTCAAGGTATTTCTGCTTCCCTTCCGTGGCCTCAAGTTTGGCGACCGTATCGGCTCGCTTTCCTGCATGCGTCGCTGATGAGACAAGCGATGCGAGGTCCAGCTTCTCTACAAGGGACAGAAAGGCTTTTTCAAAGTCGTCGTAGCGCCACCATGTTTTATGATCGCATCCAGAACGGCGCATCGCGCTCGAGCACGCCAAATATGAATTGGTTTTGGGTGGCTTTCCCTTCTGCACATAGGACATCGGATTTTTGCAATATGCACAGACCGCAAGCTTAGAAAACAAATTAGGGTAGTTAAGACCCTTGCGGCCGCCACTTCCTTTCTTTTCCGCCGTTGGCATAGTCTTGCGCGAAAGTCGTGCGAGCTGAACCGCGTCGAATGTCTCATCCGGGATAATAGCGGGGAAGTAATCCTTGATCGGTGCTCCTTCCGGAAGACGCTTGCCGTTCAATCTCTTGTGGGGTTGAAATTCGCCCACCACGGCCTTGTTGCTCAGCAGTTTGTTGACGGTCGACGGCTGCCAACCACCTTTGCCAAGAAAAGTCGATACGCCTTCCTGATTCAGATGCTGGACGATAGAGTAGGCGCCCAAGCCAGCTAAGGCATCGGCATAGATACGACGCACTTTGCCAGCCTGTTCCTCTACGACCGTGAAAGTCGATCGATCGGCCGAAAGCTTCAGCCAGTTAGGGCATTGCGCGGTTAGCTTTCGTTCGCTGCCATGCCGTCGTTTATTCAGCCACGCCTGGCTAAGCCGGTCGCTCTTTCGGGCGGATTCTTCGTTCGCCCGACTCATCTTGGCAATGGAGATGATCAGGTCTTCGAAGGAGATGTTGCCGCTGAATACGCGCTCGTCGTCCAGGGTGACGAGGTTGATTCCAGCCTTCACAAGCTCCAGGAATGGTCCGAGAGCCACTATCGGCTCCTGACGGCTCAGCCGATCGAACGATTCGACGAGCAGATAGGACCCCTGAGGTATCTCACCCCGTCGAACGGCCTCCAGGAAGCGTCCAAAGTTGCCTGAGGCGATATTCTGGCCGGTAAAGCCCGACTTGCCGATGTCGTGGAGATCGAACTCCTGATCCAGCTGGAGGTCATGGGCGAGGGCGTACTTCTGGGACCGCTCCTGCTGGCGACGGAGGCTGTCGCCCTTCAGCTGGATGTCCGTCGACATGCGGACGTACGAGAAGGCTTTGGGGCGATCTGGCGGGCTCCTATCCATCCGAAAACATTAAAGAAATTGTTGGTAATTGTCCACAATATCTTCAATGTCGGGCCGGATAAGTATAACGGCCGGGTGGTCGCCGATGTCGCAACGCGAACCACGCCAAATATTTCCGCTGCGCTGATCGCAGCAGGCCACGGCCGGCCTTATAGCGGCGGCCGCCGCGCCGGCTGGTGTCCGAACTAACTGGAGTGAAAAAACCCCGTGATTCCGGGGTTTTTTGATCAGCGGTGGGTCACGACCACCGGCGTGCCGACCGATACGCGCTCGAACAGGTCGGTGATGTCGGGATTGTACATCCGTACGCAGCCATAGGAGACGTAGCCGCCGACCGACTTCGGCACGTTGGTGCCGTGGATCGCATATTCTCCGCCCGCAAGCGTCATTGCCGCGACTCCCATCGGGTTGCGCGGCGAGCCGCCTTCGATCACGTCGGGAATGTTCGGGTGATCGCGCTTCACGTCTTCTGGCGGCGACCATGCGGGATTGCGGTACTTGCCGCTGATGCGCGTTTCACCGGCCCACTCCTTGCCGCGCTTGCCGACGCCGACCGGATAGCGGATAGCGTGCTGCTCGTCGAGGATCAGATAGAGCCGGCGCTCGTTTGTCTTCACCACGATGGTGCCGGGCGAATAACCCGCAGGCGCGCGAACCATGTCGGGATGCGCGAGGGCGGGCGCGGCGCTTGCAGCGAGGGCAAGCGAGCCGGCGGCAATGGCAGCTGCAACGGTTGAAATGAACGGGCGCATGGCAATCAGTCTCCGCAAAATCCTGTCAGGCCGCGCAGCTTTTCAAGCGCTTGCAGCCTACGCCGCACAGGTGAGCGAACCGTTTCTGCCCGCGCCGTGCGGCTGCGCGCCATAAAGGAAAAATCGGCGGAGGTGTAAATGTCCGCAAAACAACAGTTGCGGGGAAACCGCCGCGAGAGTGCCGCGACGTCCTAACAATGCCGTGATGGGCCTCACCCGCGGTCAAGAAAAAGCCTCTCCCGGAAGGGAGAGGCTTGAATGCGAGAAAACTTGAAACCGGATCAGGCGTGAACAGCCTTCTTGTTCTGGCGGTTGTTGACGAGATCGGTGACGACGTTCGGATCGGCAAGCGTGGTTGTATCGCCGAGGCTCGACGGCTCGTCTTCCGCGATCTTGCGCAGGATGCGGCGCATGATCTTGCCGGAACGGGTTTTCGGCAGGCCCGGCGCGAACTGGATCAGGTCAGGTTGGGCGATCGGGCCGATATCCTTGCGCACCCAGGCGACCAGTTCCTTGCGCAGCTCCTCGCTCGGCTCGACGCCCGTCATCAGCGTGACATAAGCGTAGATGCCCTGGCCCTTGATGTCGTGTGGATAGCCGACCACGGCAGCTTCCGACACCTTCTCGTGTGCGACCAGCGAGCTTTCGACTTCCGCAGTGCCCATGCGGTGGCCCGAGACGTTGATGACGTCATCGACGCGGCCGGTGATCCAGTAATAGCCGTCAGCATCGCGGCGGCAGCCGTCGCCGGTGAAGTATTTGCCTTTGTAGCTCGAGAAATAGGTCTGCTCGAAACGCTCGTGATCACCATAAACGGAGCGCATCTGGCCGGGCCACGACTTTGCGATGCAGAGATTACCGCTGCATTCGCCCTCGAGCATCTTGCCGTCAGCATCGACGATCTGCGGCACGATACCGAAGAACGGCTTGGTCGCTGAGCCCGGTTTCTGCGCAATGGCGCCGGGCAGCGGCGTAATCATGATGCCGCCGGTCTCGGTCTGCCACCAGGTGTCGACCACCGGGCAGCGGCTGTCGCCAACCACGCGGTAGTACCATTCCCAGGCTTCCGGATTGATCGGCTCGCCGACCGAGCCGAGCAGGCGCAGCGAGGCGCGCGAGGTCTTCTTCACCGGC
This sequence comes from Afipia felis ATCC 53690, assembly GCF_000314735.2. Taxonomy (NCBI): domain Bacteria; kingdom Pseudomonadati; phylum Pseudomonadota; class Alphaproteobacteria; order Hyphomicrobiales; family Nitrobacteraceae; genus Afipia; species Afipia felis. The sequence continues at coordinate 2,957,999 of NZ_KB375270.1, forward strand.
GCGTCGCCTGCCTGCATCAGTGCGCGGATCGCGGTCGGCGCGGTGTAGAAGATGTTGACCTTGTGCTTGTCGACGACGTTCCAGAACCGCGAATTGTCCGGATAATTTGGCACGCCTTCGAACATCAGCGTGATCGCGCCGTTCGCCAGCGGACCGTAGAGAATATAGCTGTGACCGGTGACCCAGCCGACGTCGGCGGTGCACCAGTAGATGTCGCCGTCGTGATAGTCGAACACGTAACGGTGCGTCATCGCCGCGAAGAGCAGATATCCGCCTGTCGTGTGCAGCACGCCCTTGGGTTTGCCGGTCGAGCCCGAGGTGTAGAGGATGAACAGCGGATCTTCCGCATTCATCGGCTCGCACGGGCATTCGCTTTCGACCACTGCCGCAGCCTCATGGTACCAGACGTCGCGCGTCGGATCCATGTCGACCGCGCCGCCGGTGCGCTTGACGACGACGACCCAATCGACGCCGCCGACCTTGGCGATCGCTGCGTCGACGTTCGCCTTCAACGGAATCTTCCTGCCGCCGCGCAGACCCTCATCGGCGGTGATGACGACGTTCGATTTGCAGTCTTCGATGCGGCCCGCGATCGAATCGGGAGAGAACCCGCCGAACACCACGGAATGAATCGCGCCGATCCGCGCGCAGGCGAGGATCGCGTAGGCCGCTTCCGGGATCATCGGCATGTAGATGGTGACGCGGTCGCCTTTCTTGACGTTACGCAGCCGCAGGATGTTGGCCATCTTGCAGACTTCGTCGTGCAATTCGCGATAGGTGATGTGGCGCGATTCAGACGGATCGTCGCCTTCCCAGATGATCGCTGTCTGGTCGCCACGCTTCTCAAGATGGCGGTCGATGCAGTTGTAGGCGGCGTTGAGAACGCCATCCTCGAACCATTTGATGGAAATCTTGCCGGGATCGAACGAGGTGTTTTGGACCTTGGTGAACGGCTTGATCCAGTCGAGTTGCTGTGCCGCGTCCTTCCAGAACCCGTCCGGGTCCGTGATCGAGCGCGCGTACATGTCGTTGTACTTCGCCTCGTCGACATAAGCGCGTTTGGCCCAATCTGGCGTGACTGGATGAATCGTCTCGGACATCGTCTTCTCCCGGATCGCCCATGAATTGGGCGGCTGATCTTATTGACCGGGATTATGCGCCCCCCGAGGGGAGCGGGACAAGTTGGAAGATTTAGGACTTTTGTCGAGACACGATCGAATTTTCTCAATCGGTTGAGCAAACGGTCGCGCGCGTGAGGGGCGAAACGCCGCAGGCGAAAATATCGATAGAAGGGGCGCGCTTGAGTGCGTCAGATTCCGCCCATTTTGCATACGATCGCCCACTGCTGAGGAGTCACAGCCTGCACTGACAATCGTGACAACCGCAGCAGCTCCATGTCGGCGAGCTTGGCCTCGCTCTTCACAGCCACCAGGGTTACCGGCTTTTTTAAAGGCTTTTTCGCAGCGATATCGACGCAGACGAACTTGCCGGATTCATCGGTCGGGTCGGGATAATGCTCGCGCACGATCTCGGCGATGCCGACGACCTCCTTGCCTTCGTTGGAATGATAAAAGAAGGCGAGGTCGCCCTTCTTCATCTTCATCATGTTGAGCTTGGCGGAATGGTTGCGCACGCCGGTCCACGCCTCGCCCTTCGCGCCCTTGGCGACCTGTTGATCCCATGACCAGACCGAAGGTTCGGATTTGACGAGCCAGTAATTCATCGATCATTCCCTATGCGGATCGCCGATTGGTAAAAACGATGGCGACAATCGCTATTCTCTATCCTTCCGCCCTGAAGGGGCGGGTCAGCAGCATTTCGATCGCCTCGTTGACGGTGATTGCGCCGCCAAGCACATGCGCGACCGCCTCTGCGACCGGCATTTCGATTTTTTTCTCGCTTGCGATCTCGAGCAGCACCGGCGCGGTGAACTGTCCTTCGCTCAACACGTCGGGAGAGAATTTTTCGCCGCGGCCGAGCGCCATGCCGAAAGCGAAGTTGCGCGACTGCGGGCTCGAGCAGGTCAGGATCAGATCGCCGAGGCCGGACAGGCCCGCGATGGTCTCGTTGCGCGCGCCGCAGGCAAGACCAAAACGCATCAACTCGGCGAAGCTGCGCGTGGTGAGAGCGGCGAGCGCCGATGCGCCGAGTTGCTTTCCGGCGGCGATACCGGCCGCGATCGCCAGCACGTTCTTCACCGCGCCGCCGATCTCGACGCCGCGCACGTCCGTCGTGTGATAGGGCCGCAGCGAAGCAGACCCGAGCGCGTGCGTCAGCGCGACAGCAAGTTTTTCTTCCGAAGCGGCAAGCGTCACGGCCGTCGGCAGTCCGCGCGCGACGTCGCTTGCGAAACTCGGCCCCGACAGAATCGCGGGCCGCGCTTGCGGCAGAATTTCGGCGGCGATCTCGGTCATGAATTTGTGGGTGCCGCGCTCGATCCCCTTGGCGCAGATCACGACGGGCGTTCCATCAGCGACATGAGGCGCAAGCGCCGTCATCGCATCGCGCAGGCTTTGCGCCGGCGTCACCAGCAAGAGGATGCCCGCCTTCGCGCTGTCAGCGAGACTGCCAGTCACCTTGATTGTGCGATCGAGCTTGATGCCGGGCAGGCGCGGATTCTCACCGCTTCTTTTCATCGCGTCGAGAGTTGCCGCGTCGCGACCGATCAGCGTCACCGTCCGGCCTGCACGTGCGCTGGCATTGGCGAGCGCCGTTCCCCATGCGCCTGCGCCGATGACCGAAATGGTGTCGAAGGATGTCATGAGCCTGCTTTGACGTTGCGTGGAGTACGGTTGAGGACTCTTTTCGCGGTGCGCGTCAATGCCGCGCTCGGGTGTTGATGAATTTTGTCGGCGTCTCGGCGGCCTCGTCGAGTTTCCAGCGTGCGCGTGGCGGCGCCGCCATGGCATCGGTGAGGCCGAGCGCGAGCCGTTCGGCACCGGCCCAGGCGATCATCGCGCCGTTGTCGGTGCAAAGCTGCGGTGGCGGCACGATCATGGTGATCTGGTCGTTGGCCGCGATTTCCTGCAAGGCGTTGCGGATCGCGACATTGGCGGCGACGCCACCGGCCGCGACCAGCGCGCGGGGAGCACCGAATTGCTCGCGAAACAACCTCAGGCCGGAACGAATGCGGTCGGCGGTGGATTCAAGCACGGCGGCCTGAAAGCCGGCGCACAGATCGGCGATGTCCTGCGGCTCCAGCGGATCGATCCGCGACGCTTCGTTACGCACCGCGGTCTTTAGGCCGGATAGCGAGAAGTTTGCGTCTTTTCGTCCAAGCATCGGTCGCGGGAAGGAAAACCGCTCCGGGTCGCCATCGCGCGCGGCGCGCTCCACCTGCGGACCGCCGGGGTAGGGCAGGTCGAGCATCTTGGCGACCTTGTCGAAGGCTTCGCCCATCGCGTCGTCAACCGTGGTGCCGAGCCGGACATAGTCGCCAACGCCGAGCACGGCGACGATCTGGGTGTGGCCGCCGGAGGCGAGAAACAGGCAATAGGGAAACGCCAGCGGCACGGTGAGGCGCGGCGTCAGCGCATGTGCCTCGAGATGATTGACTGCGATCAGCGGTGTGTTGTGCACGAGCGCGATGGCTTTCGCAGTCGTGAGCCCGACGATGACGCCGCCGATCAGTCCGGGGCCCGCCGCCGCTGCCACGCCGTCGAGTTGCGAGAATTCGACGCCCGCTTCGGTCATGGCTTTTTCCACCAGTACGTCGAGCATTTCGACATGGGCGCGCGCAGCGATCTCCGGCACCACGCCGCCAAACGGCGCGTGCTCGGCGATCTGCGAGCGCACAATATTGGAGAGAATCCGCCCGCTGCCGTCCGCGTGCCGCTCGATCACGGCGGCGGCGGTTTCGTCGCAGGTCGTTTCTATTCCCAAAACGAGCATTGTCGAATCTTGCGCCAAATCAACCTTCAGGCGGGATTGCCGAATGAGATCGGCTGGGCCACTTGTGTTTGCCGCCAAAGCGGCGTTTTGCTTGGTTCTCGGGTAGCATTAGCGGGCGTCCGGTAAAAGTGGGTTCCGCAGATTGAGGTACGAATGGCGATATTGGTGATGCGGCCTTTTCCGGACAATGAAGCGACCGCGAGCGCCCTGCGCGCGGCCGGGTACGGCGTTTTGCTGTCGCCCGCGCTGCGGTTCGAGCCGGTTGCCGTGCGCGACGAGCTGGATGCACATTATAACGCGGTCATCGTCACCAGTGCGAATGCCTTGCGCGGCATTGAGGGGCAGGCGCTGCCGGAGCGGCTGCGCGACACGAAAGTGTTCGCCGTCGGCGATGCCACCGCGCAGGCGGCCCGTGCTTTCGGTTTTGCCGATGTGGAAAGTGCGTCGGGTGACGCGGTCGCGCTCTGCGAACTGGTGGAGAAGCGGCTGCGCGGCTCTGGTCAAATCTGCTACCTCGCGGGCGCCGATCTCAGCCGCGATCTGGGAACGGACCTGAATGCTCGCGGGTATCACGTCACCACGCTCACGACCTATCGGATGATCCCGCTGCCGCGTTTCTCCGAAAGCGTGGAGGCGGCGTTCGCCGCCGGTGATGTCGAGGCTATATTGCACTACTCCAGGCGCAGCGCGCGCTCGTTTGTCGGCGCGGTTCAGGCGGCGGGGCTCGAGATTTCCGCGCTGGCTCTACCGCAATGCTGTATTTCCGACGTAGTGGCGGCAGTCTTGCGCGATGCTGGCGCCTCACGGGTGCTGGCCGCGTCGTCGCCTGACGAAAGTGGGATATTCGAGGTGCTTCATCGTGCAATTCCGCTGGAGCGGCGCAGGGCCAAATCTGATAGCGTGTAGGAAACCGGGCAGGCTATGGGCACAGACGACGACCAGCGTGAGACCAGCGAGGCTGCCGCTCCCAAGCGGGCCGGGCCGACCATTGATCTCGATCCCTCCGAAGTGACCGACACCACGCCCGGTGCCGAGGACAAGGCAGCGGCGGGCGAATCTTCTTCGGACAAGCCGCGAACGGGCTGGCGTGCCCGTTTTGGCGGCAAGTCCTCGTCGAAAGACAAAGAGACCTCGAGCGATTCGGCATCGGCGCCAGCCGTGGTACCGTCGCGGATCATTCTGGCTGCGGTGTTCAGCGCGGCTGTCGTCGCGCTGCTGGTGAGTGGGCTTTGGAGCGTCCTGTCGCCGAACAATTCCGACCCGGACATTCCGCCCGCACAGACCTCAACCATCGAGGATCTGACGACGCGTGTGACCAATCTCGAAGACAAGCCGGCAACGCCTGCGGACACCAGCGCACTGGCAAAACGTCTCGATGCGCTCGATGCTTCGCTTGCCGCGATTCGCAATGATGTCACCGCGCTGCGCGACCAGATGAAGGACGCGTCCGCCAAGATCGCGGCGCTGGAAAAATTTGCCGCGCTGGAATCGTCTGCCGCCCGAAGTGCAGCCGCGCCGGATTTGTCCGGCATCGAAGGACGATTGTCGAAGATCGAACAGCAAATCGTGAGCGCGGAGGCCGCGAAGCCGACCGCTCCGCCGCCGGACGACACCGCGCTGCGCCGCGCGCTCGCAGCGTCCGCGCTCGATCAAGCCGTGCAGCAGGGTCTTCCTTATGCGACCGCGCTCGCCACGGCCACGCGGCTTGGTGGCGGAACAGTCGACGCGCTGAAGCCGCTCGAGCCCTTTGCCACAACCGGCGTGCCGAGCGCTGATGCACTTAGCCGCGATCTGGTTTCGCAATTGCCGCGCCTCCAGGTCAAACGCGAGGATACGCAGGCAGCGAACGGATGGATCGACCGGCTGCGTAACAGCGCCTCGCGCCTCGTGCGTGTGACGCGGATCGACGACGCAGGCTCGGATCGCGCGGCTTTGCTCGCGCAGGCAAAAACAGCGGCGGCGCGCAGCGATCTGCAACAGGCCGAGCGTATCGTCGCACAACTGCCGGAGAGCGATCGCAACGCGTTGCAAGGATGGATCGACAAGGTTCATGCACGCGCGGCGGCGCTTGCCGCTTCGCGTGCTTTCAATCAGGCCGCCACGGCGGCGCTGCCTTCGCCGTCTCACTGATGTTCTGAAGCCTCGCGATCGGAATCCGCATGGTTCGCATCTTCTCCTTCCTGATCCTGCTGGCGGTGGTGGCGCTCGGTGCGGCATGGGTCGCCGATCAGAACGGCGGCGTCGTGCTGTCGTGGAACGGATGGCGCGCCGAGACCTCGCTGCCGGTTCTGGTGCTCGTCATCTTGATCCTCGCGATTGCCGCGATGCTTGTGTGGACGATCGTCCGCGCGTTCTGGAAGACGCCCGCGCGGTTGCGCCGTCGCCGTCACGAGAAACGCCAGGCGAAAGCGCGGCATGCTATCACGCAGGGCCTGATCGCCGTCGGCACCGGGGACGCATTGATTGCGCATCGTCATGCGGGGACGGCAAAGCGACTGGCGGAGCACGATCCGCTGACGTTGTTGTTGCAGGCGCAGACCGCGCAGCTCGAAGGCGACCGCGCCGGCGCGCAGCATGCCTTCCATGCCATGGCCGAACGGAAGGACATGCGCCTTCTCGGCCTGCGTGGTCTTTTCATCGAGGCGCAACGCAACGACGATCTCCACACCGCGGTCGCGACAGCGGAAGAAGCCCTGAAGATCGCGCCGAATTCGCCGTGGGCTTCGCACGCGGTGCTTGGCTTTCGCTGCGCGCAAAGCGACTGGGACGGCGCGCTCGCGCTGCTCGACGCCAACAAGGCGGCAGGCCTGATCGAGAATGCGCCATATCGGCGTCAGCGTGGCGTACTTCTCACCGCGCGCGCGCTCGAACTGGAGGAGCGCGACCGCGATCTCGCACGCAAGAGCGCGATGGAGGCGATCAAGTTCGCGCCGCAACTGGTGCCGGCAGCCGTGCTGGCCGCGAAATTCTACAGCGAGGACAATCAGGTTCGCCGCGCCATGCGCACGATCGAGGTGGCGTGGAATGCCAATCCGCATCCCGACCTGGCCGATGCCTATGCGCATGTTCGGCTCGGCGATTCGGCGCGCGAGCGATTGGCGCGCGTCGAGCTTCTCGCGCAGAAGATGCCGGATCATCGCGAGAGTCGCCTGGCGGTGGCGCGCGCCGCCATCGAGGCGAGTGAATTCGATCGGGCTCGCGAAGCGCTCGCGCCGCTGCTGGCTACACCTACCCAGCGCGTGGCGTTGTTGATGGCGGAGCTGGAGCGGGCCGGCAATCATGACGAGGGCCGTGCTCGTGAATGGACCGCGCGCGCGGTGCGTGCCGCGCCCGATCCCGCATGGACGGCGGATGGCTATGTGTCGGATCGCTGGCGGCCGGTGTCCCCGGTCACCGGACGGCTCGATGCTTTCCAGTGGGTAACGCCGGTGGCGGCGCTGACGTCCGAGCGCACGGAGATTGAGGCCGGCGCCCCCCAACTTGCAGAGGCAAGATTGCCGGAGCCCGCGGTTCCACCGGCGATTGAATCGAAGGCCGTGGTTGTCGAGGCTGACGAACCTGCCGCCGAGGAGGCTGGCCTCATGGAGGCGACTCCCGAACCAGTGAAGCCTGAGAATGTGGCTCCGCCGGTGTTCCGGACCCGCCCGGCAGGTGAATCGCGCCCTCCTGCGGCATCTGCCATTATTCCGCTGGTGCGCGCGCCCGACGATCCGGGCGTTCCGGAGGACAATTTTTCTGACGATCTAGAGGGCGGCCATGAGCGGCAGCCCGGCGGCTGGCGGGGGTTCGTGTCGCGGCTGGGCGGCTGAAATGACCCCGAGAATCTTGCAAAACCGGGCCGCGACCGATAAACACGCGCCTGTTCAAGCCGGTTGTCGAACCGGCGCTCACGGTTCGCCGCAATAGCTCAGTTGGTAGAGCACGTCATTCGTAATGACGGGGTCGGGGGTTCGAGTCCCTCTTGCGGCACCACCTCTTTTACAATCGAAAGTTGGTCAGGACGGTAACGGCGCGCATTCCCGTACAATCCGGAATTGCAGTCATGCCGTGGCCGTGATGTTTGTGGCGCTGGGCGTCTGGGGCACGGCGACGGCGTGGCCAGATTTGATCGTCGCTGCGATCATGGCGGGAATATTCTTGACCTCGGCCTTCCAGATCTTGCGGCTCTGGCTACCTTGCCGGAATCGTGATGTTTTACCATTTGCGAGACCATGCCGGTCATGCGAAAACAGGGCATGCGCTTGAAGCGGTTAACCAATTTCTGGATCATGCTTTTTGTCGGGGTGGGGCTCTTGCTCGCCCCGCTGACGATTCCGGTGTTGGGCACACCAGCGATGGCTGCGGTCAGCCAGATGCAGGCTATGTCGATGGCCGACGATATGCCTTGCTGCCCTGATCAAACTCAAAATAAGAACTGCGATGGATGCCCCTTCGTCGCGTTGTGCATGTTGACGATTTCCTTTCCTGCACCGTCCAGCGCGGCCTCGCTTATTGAACGCCACTCAGTGCGTGAAGCCCTGCTTCCTGCCGACGACCTTCTGATCGACGGACTTGGCGCCAAGCCTCCCGATTATCCCCCTCGAGTACACGTCTGACCTGCGTGAGTTCGCGTGCCGGATGGCGCGCGCATTGTTGTATGCCGCTATGGCGGCACGTCAGACATATCGAGGATCTAAAATCATGAAGGGTCTCTATCGCGCGCGCGCCGCAACGGTCGCGCTATTCGGTGCTGCATTAGTAGGCATGACGTTGCCCGCGCATGCCGACATCAAGGACTACGAGTTTCAACTCATGCAGCCGACGGTCCAGGCTGGGTCGGATCGCATCGTCGCCGTACGCCTCGTCAACAAAACCACCGGCAAAGCCGTGCCTGATGCTGTGATCTTTGCAACCCGGCTCGACATGGAGCCGGATGGCATGCAGGAGATGGCAACAAAGGTCACCGCGATGCCAGGTACGGAGCCAGGAACCTATCGGTTCAAGGCAAACTTCAGCATGGCGGGACGGTGGCAGCTTTCACTTGGCGCCAAGGTGCAGGGTGAGACCGGCACTGTTGAGACCAAGTTAGTCGTCACGGCCGAAAAATGACTCCGCGCCGTCTCTCCGCGACTGCCGCTGCAATCATTGCAGCGGCAGGTATCGCTTTGATGTCCAGCCGCGAACTGGGGCTGCGGCATCCTGAATATTCAATCGTATCCGCCGCTATGGCGGCGGGTGCGCCTATCTACTTTCAAGATCCGGACGGCAGACCGTTCTACTCCTTGACGCCGAAGAAAACCCCGGATGGCCGAGACTATCGCGTGGTGCCCGCTGGTGCCGACGTGAGTTTCGACGACCCTGCGCACGAGGACGCCGATTCACAATCACACGTCGAAGCAGACGCCAAAGAACGCCGTAAGATCAAATATTATCGCAACCCCATGGGATTGCCGGACACGTCGCCGACGCCAAAGAAAGATTCGATGGGGATGGACTACATTCCTGTCTATGAAGACGAGGATACGAATGACGGATCGGTCAAGCTCTCGCCGGGAAAGATTCAACGCACAGGCGTGAAATCTGAGCTCGTCGTCAAGAAGACAGTGACGTCGCTGATCCGCGCGCCAGGAACCGTTCAGGAGGATGAGAGACGCGTTTCGGTTGTCGCGTTGCGATTCGAGGGATTCGTGGAGAGCGTCGCCAATGTCACAACCGGCGACCACGTTCATAGGGGGCAATTGCTTATGAACGTTTACAGTCCGGCGCTATCGAGCGCGGCTGCGGAATATCTCTCCGCCATTAATGCTGGAGCCACGGGCAGGGATCTGAAGGGCGCACGGCGCCGATTGGAGAACCTGGCCACACCGGATTTAGCCATCAAGGAGCTTGAGCGCAGCCGGGAAATCTCACTCTCGGTTCCTTGGGTTGCTCCGCAGGACGGAGAGATTCTTGAACGCAATGCCGTGAATGGCATGCGTGCGGCGCCTGGCGAAGTGTTGTTCAGGATCGCCGACCACCGCCTTGTCTGGGTGCTCATCGATGTGGCGGAGCGCGATCTGGCGCAAATCTCTGTCGGAGCCAAGGTGACTATCCGGCCGCGTGCGCTCGTCGGCCAAACGTTCGATGGCACCGTCGCGCTCATTTATCCGCATCTCAATGCAGCAACGCGCACTGCGCGGATTCGAGTCGAGGTGCCTAATCCCGACGAACTATTGCGACCCGAGATGTATGTCGATGCTGAGATCAAGGCTGGTACGACCGATCCGGTACTCGCGGCACCTGAAAGTGCGGTATTGGATAGCGGAAGCCGTCAGGTCGTTCTGATCGACAAAGGCGAAGGACGCTTCGAGCCGCGTGAAGTGAAGCTTGGTCGTCATGGCAGCGGTTTCGTCGAAGTCACTCAAGGCGTGTCAGAGGGCGAGGCTGTCGTCACCTCAGCAAACTTCCTGATTGATGCCGAAAGCAATCTTAAAGCCGCGCTGAAAGGACTTGCTGCCGCGAACGACGAAAAGCCGACGCCCCTGAGACCTGATAGCACGGGAACACGGCCATGATTGCCCGTGTCATCGCGTGGTCGGCGCGCAATCTGCTGTTGGTTCTGTTCGGTGCCGGTTTTGCGGCTGCCGCAGGCATCTACGCGCTGGCTCATCTGCCGCTCGATGCCATTCCAGACCTCTCGGATACGCAAGTTATCGTCTACACCGAATATTCCGGACAGGCGCCGCAGGTGATCGAAGATCAGGTCACCTATCCGCTCGCCACCGCGATGTTAACGGTCCCAAAATCGAAAGTGGTGCGTGGGTTCTCGTTCTTCGGCGTTTCCTTCGTCTACGTCATTTTCGACGACGGCACCGATATCTATTGGGCGCGTTCGCGCGTGCTTGAATCCCTCAACAGCGCGGCTTCGCGGTTACCTTCAGGCGTCACGCCAACCATTGGGCCGGATGCGACCGGCGTAGGCTGGGTCTACCAGTATGCAGTGGTATCCAAGGAATTGAACCTCGCAGACACACGAACAATCCAGGATTGGAATCTGAAGTTTGCTCTTGCAAGGGCGGAGGGCGTCTCGGAAGTGGCGAGCGTCGGCGGCTTCGTCAAACAATACAACGTGGTTCTCGATCCGCAGCGAATGCGCGATCTCGGCATCACCATGCAGAAGATGCGCGATGCAATCCGCGCCAGCAATGCAGACGTTGGCGGGCGCACTGTCGAACTGTCCGAGTTCGAATACGTCATTCGGGGGAAAGGCTACCTCAAAAGCATCAATGATCTCGGAAACATCGTTCTGAAGGCCGACAAAGGCACGCCGGTGCTCTTGCGCGACGTGGCGCGTGTTGAGCTTGGACCCGACGAGCGGAGGGGGATTGCCGAACTGAATGGTGAAGGCGAGGTGGCGAGCGGTATCGTTCTGCAACGCTTCGGCATCAACGCGCTCGACGTCATCAACAACGTTAAGAAGCGCTTCAAGGAGATCGCAACAAGTCTACCAAAGTCAGTTGAGATTGTGCCGGTCTATGACCGCTCGAACTTGATCAACGCGGCTATCACGACGCTCAAACACACGCTGGTCGAAGAAAGCATCATCGTTGCTCTGGTGTGCATCGTGTTTCTGCTACATGTCCGGAGTGCGCTTGTTGCCATCCTGATGTTGCCGGTCGGCGTGCTAATGGCATTCGGAGCGATGAAATTATTAAATATCGGCTCCAACATCATGAGCCTCGGCGGCATTGCGATTGCGATCGGCGCCATGATCGACGCCGCAATCGTCATGATCGAAAACGCGCACAAACATCTCGAACGGTCCAAAGACGGCCAGTCGCGCATCTCCGTCCTGATCGATGCAGCGTCGGAGGTGGGCCCAGCACTATTCTTCAGCCTTCTGATCATTACCGTCTCGTTCATGCCGATCTTCACGCTGGAATCGCAAGAGGGCCGGCTGTTCAGCCCGCTTGCCTTTACCAAGACCTTTGCGATGGCAGCTGCGGCATTGCTGTCAGTCACTTTGGTGCCAGCGCTGATGGTGATCTTCGTTCGTGGCCGGATCATCCCGGAACACCGGAATCCGATCAACCGATTCCTGATCTGGATTTACAAGCCGGTGATCAAATGCGTGTTGCAGGCCAAAGTATTGGTGATCCTTCTTGCCGTCGGAGTTCTCGCAATTTCGGTCTGGCCCGCGCGGCAACTCGGGACAGAGTTCATGCCGAACCTGAACGAAGGCACGCTGCTGTATATGCCGACGACGCTGCCCGGTATCTCGGTGACCTCGGCCGCCGAACTGATGCAAACTCAGGATCGGACCATTCGTTCTTTTCCAGAGGTGGCCTCTGTCTTTGGCAAAGCGGGACGTGCGTCGACGGCCACAGACCCAGCGCCCATGGAAATGTTTGAGACCATCATCAATCTCAAGCCAAAGGAGCAGTGGCGCCGCGGCGTGACGATCGACGGCCTCATCGCAGAATTGGACAAGGCGCTACAGTTCCCCGGCGTCTCCAATGCCTGGACCATGCCAATCAAGGCTCGCATCGACATGCTTTCGACTGGCATTCGCACGCCGGTTGGCGTGAAGGTGATTGGTCCTGATCTCGCCGGGATCGACACACTCGCGCGACAGATCGAGCAGGTACTTAAGGCTGTTCCGGGGACATCGTCGGCATATGCGGAGCGTGCGCTCGGCGGCTACTATCTTGAGATCACACCCAATCGTGAGGAATTGGCGAGGTACGGCATCTTAGTGCAGGACGTGCAGGACACGATCGCAACTGCACTTGGTGGCCAAAGCATAACGACCACTGTTGAAGGCCGAGAACGATTCACTGTCAACATGCGCTATCCTCGGGATCTTCGCGACAGTCCGAAGGCAATCGCGAGCGATATTCTCGTGCCGATGCCCGGGGGCGGGGCTGTGCCATTGGGAGAAGTCGCCAGCGTGACACCTGCACGCGGGCCAACCTCGATCAGGACAGAAAACGGCCAACTCGCAACTTACATTTATGTCGATATCCGGGATCGCGATCTCGGAGGATACGTCGCCGACGCCCAGTATGCCGTGCAGTCCGGGATTCAGTTTCCGCCAGGCTATTACGTGATTTGGAGCGGTCAGTATGAATATCTCGAACGTGCGACTGCCCGGTTGAAGGTCGTTGTACCTGTCACGCTCCTGATAATTTTCCTCCTGCTTTATCTCAATTTCCGCTCGATCACCGAGACCCTGATCGTCATGCTCTCGTTGCCATTCGCGCTGATAGGCGGACTCTGGCTGATGTGGTGGCTTGGTTTCAATCTTTCTGTCGCAGTTGCCGTTGGCTTTATTGCTCTGGCCGGTGTCGCGGCGGAAACGGGCGTCGTTATGCTGATCTACCTCAACCACGCGTGGGCTGAAGTACAGGCCTTGTGTCAAGCGCAAGGTCGACCGGTCTCGCGGCGTGACCTCGCCGACGCGATCATGGTGGGCGCTGTGGATCGTGTGCGGCCCAAAATAATGACCGTGGTGGCAATCATGGCAGGCCTCCTGCCGATCATGTGGAGTACAGGTACTGGTTCCGAAATCATGCAACGGATCGCAGTGCCGATGATTGGCGGCATGGTCTCATCGACGCTGCTAACGTTGGTCGTGATCCCAGCCATTTTCGGACTGGTGAAGGGTGCTCGCTTGCGAGATGAACGCCGCGCCTAATTATAGAAAATGAATTCACTCCAGATGATTCTGGAGTCGATGAATTTCAAACCTCAGTTCGGGTTCATACCAAGACCGTGTCGCTTTTACGATCTTTACAACCGACAGCATCATGGGCACTTCCACCAGAACGCCCGGGGGTCGGGGTTTCGAGTCCCTCTTGCGGCACCAGTCTTTTAGCTCAGTCGGCTCGAATCACGCACCTGAATCCGACGTGACTCGTAGACGTGTCGATGGGCTGTGCTTGACGAGCGGCGGGTCTGTATCGTCGGCAATAATTCGGCGCACATAGGTGCGAGCCACCCTTTACAACCCTCCTTGGAATACGAGTGTTGCGGTCTCCAGCATCGAAGCTGTCTTCTTCTCGCGCTCCCCGCGGGTTTTCAGGTATGCAGCAGGCTTTTTGCGCATCCGCTTGATGGCGTGAACCGTACCAATCCTTTGTCCACTCCCAAACATTTCCGATCATGTCGTGAATGCCGTAACCGTTCGGCGGAAAGGCGGTCACAGGCGAGGTGCGGGCATAGCCATCGAGAGCCAGGTTCTCGTGAGGAAATTCTCCTTGCCAGGTATTCGCGAGATACGTGCCTCCGGGTGCGAGCTCGTTGCCCCATGCGAAGTCGGCATTCTCCAGCCCGCCGCGCGCGGCAAACTCCCATTCAGCTTCGGTCGGCAAATCCTTTCCGGCCCATTGAGCGTATGCAAGGGCATCAGCGAAAGTGATGTGAACGACAGGGTGGCTATCGAGCGTATTGATATTGCTCTTGGGGCCGTATGGCCTGCGCCAATTGGCTCCCTTCATAAGGGTCCACCATTGCGCCCAGCTGTGCCGATGAGAGGACGACGCCGGAGGCGTGAAGACCAGCGAACCGGCAAACATCATATCTGGAAGTATTCCCGGATAATCTTTTGGGTCTGGCATCCTCTCCGCGAAGGTGATGTATCCGGTTTGTCTGACAAAGTTTTTGAACTGACGATTTGTCACCGGTGTCCGGTCGATCAGGAAGCTGCCGACTTTAACCCGATGTTCGGGTGCTTCTTCAGGATAGTGCCTGTCAGAACCCATCACATAGACGCCGCCAGTAAGCCGGATCATGTCCGGCACATCGGTCATGTTCTTCATGTTTGAAATCTGATGGTTCATGTTCCGATCCGAATCGCGGCGGGCGTATGACCCGTTCGATCTTGCTTGAACTCACGAACGATAAAACCAGCCGAGCGATACCGCATCAAAAAAGCCTTCGGAGCAGGCAGTCCGCTCCGAAGGCCTTGAAACCGCTCCGATGAGCCGGTTCGCTTCGTTTTGCGTTCTCCTGACTTAACCGAGTTCAGCCGCCACGCCTGGCGGAGGCGAGAAGCCGAGATCGCCGCGTGCAATCACAGCGTCTCGACCACCATTCTTTTCAAGCAGCGAATTCTGCCGAACCCGCGCGCGCGCATCGGCCTCTTTTGGGTCGCAAATTTCTTCAAGCCGGCGACGCATGTCGGCCTCGACATCCGCGTATTTCGGGTTGCCAGCAAGGTCATTCAGCTCTTCCGGGTCGTTTTCAAGATCGAAGAGTTGCGGCGGGTAATCGAGATAATTGACGTACTTCCAGCGGCGGCTCCGCACCATGAAAGCGGGTCTGGTCGTTCCCATTCCGTGGTATTCGGAAAATGCGACGCGGTCTTTTGGCTGCTCTTCGATGATATCGAACAGCGAGGCCCCTGGAAGGTTTTGCTCCTCGTCGGCCGTCAAGGCTTCACCGGCCGACGCCAGGATTGTCGGATATAAATCGACCAGCGAGATGGGAGTTTCACATGTCTGTCCGCGCGGGATGTCGGGACCGGACATGATGAAAGGCACGGCTGCGGTTTCTTCGTACATGGTGGACTTACCCCACAATCCACGGGCTCCCATGTTGTCGCCGTGGTCACTGGTGTAGATCACCCGTGTGGTGTCGGAGAGATTGGTGTCCGTCAGGCAGGCAAGCAATTTTCCCACGTTTTCATCCAGGAAACTGCAGAGCCCGAGATATCCCGCCAGCCCCCGGCGCAGCTTGTCCGGAGTATCGAAAAACTCGTCATAGACGAAGCTGCCTGCATAATCCTGCAGATAGGGATGGTTGGGGCGGTGCATGTCTTCGTAAAGCTTTGGCGACGCCAATCGTGGATCATTGTAATAGCGGTAGAAATGCTCAGGCGGCGCTGTAAGCGGAAAATGCGGACAGACGAGTGATACAAAAAGCACCCACGGCTTGTCGGCGTACTTCGGGGCTTCTTCCTGAAGCCAGGTCTGCGCGCGCGCAGTGATATCGCGATCATAAAATGTGTACGGAGACTCGCCCGGCCCGGCGAGTTTGGCCATCTTCCAGGACATTCCCCGCCGTGGGAGGTTTTCTCGAACCAGCCCCATGAGGTCGCCCTTGCCCTCGATGACATGCATCGGGACGATTTCTTCGCTGAATCCGTTGTCGTCTTCACTCGAGCGGAAATGCAGCTTTCCAATGGAGACAACGCGGTGTCCTGTTGACCGCAGCCGATGGTGCCAGCTGGTTACAGACCCATCGTAAGGATCGGCATTATCCCAGAAGCCAACCTGATTAATGTATCGTCCTGTCGCAAGAGATGCGCGAGAGGGGATGCATACCGGAGAGTTGCAATACGCCGCGTCAAATCGAACGCCGGAAGCGGCAAGTCGATCAAGATTGGGCGTATGGACGAGCGGATGTCCGTAACATCCGAGCGCCTTGGCGGAATGTTCGTCGGAAAGTATCACGACCAGATTTTTCGGGCTGGGCATTGCAGTGACCAATCTTTTAATTGACAGCGCTGCCATTTTGATCTGACAATGACAGCGCTGTCAATAATAAATGATTGCGCTGTCATTTTGGCGCAAGCTTATGGGAAGCGCTACTAATCGGGAGGGACCTTATGAGCGCATCAGTGCCGATATCGCAAAACCGCTGGTTTCGAATACTTGGCGTATCATTCGTCATGTACGTTCTGTCGTTCATCGATCGAACCAACATTGCGATGGCCATTCCCGGCATCCGGGCCGACCTGGGCCTTACAGCTTCCCAAATCGGGTTTGCGACCGGCGTTTTCTTCTGGGGGTACGTCGTCCTTCAGGTCCCGGCAGGGCGTCTCGCGTCGACCTGGAGTCCCAAGAAAGTCATCCTGGGTCTGCTTGTCCTCTGGAGCTTTATGTCGATGACGACGGCGTTCGTGCATACGACCACCGAACTCGTCGCTAATAGATTTCTGCTTGGCGTGACGGAAGGTGGCGTTCTCACGTCCGTTATCGTCCTGATTAGCCGATGGTTTACCCGCGCCGAACGGGCGCGCGCAAATGTGCTTTTCCTGATGGCAATCGCCGTCGGGCCGATGATTGCAAACCCGATTACGGGATTTGTTCTCACATTCATGAACTGGCGGTGGATGTTTGTGTTTGAAGCGGTGCCAGCTCTTCTGTGGGGCATCGTCTGGTGGTTCGCCATCGATGACACGCCGGCCGAAGCCGAGTGGCTTCCGAAGGCCGAGCGGGAGATGTTGGTCAGCGAACTGTCCAACGAGCGAAAGCTTGCTAGCGAGCCAACCGGTCATTGGGCAAAAACACTGATGCACCCAGCCGTGTTGCTGCTCGCGCTCTATAATTTTCTAGCGCTGATGGCTGAATGGGGCGTGATTTTTTGGCTGCCAAGTGTGATCAGGGATAGTTCGCACGGCATGCCTATCTACATTGTTGGCCTTCTGGCTTCTCTGCCCTATCTTGCCGGCGTCGTCGTGATGTATTTCGTGGCCGTAAGCTCGGATAAGCGGCAAGAGCGGAAATGGC
Source organism: Afipia felis ATCC 53690 (assembly GCF_000314735.2). Taxonomy (NCBI): domain Bacteria; kingdom Pseudomonadati; phylum Pseudomonadota; class Alphaproteobacteria; order Hyphomicrobiales; family Nitrobacteraceae; genus Afipia; species Afipia felis. The sequence continues at coordinate 2,975,362 of NZ_KB375270.1, forward strand.
ACATGCTGATCATGTCGTCGCTCTCGGGTATTTTTCTCATCTGCGCGCAGTTCGCCGTAGGCTGGAATATCTGGGTCGTCCTGGGCTTCTTGGTCCTCTCCACCGCATCGTTCTTCGGCCGCTACGGTCCGTTCTGGACAATGCCAACCGAAATCCTCCCACCGTCGGTTTCGGGCGTCGGCATCGGACTCATCAATGGCGCAGGGAATATCGGTGGAGTCTTCGGGCCGCTTATGTTCGGATACTTCCGCGAGGTCACCGGCAATTTCTCGACCGCGCTGGTTCTGGCTGGTGTGTCGCTGATCCTGAGTTCGATCGTGGCGCTGCCAATCTCGAACAAGCCTCCGGCGAAAAGTGGCAATCGACAGATGGCCACTGCGTCAGCTAAATGATGGTTCATGAGCACTGAGAAATCCAACATCACTTTAGACGATGTTGCCGCCAAGGCGGGCGTGTCACCGATAACGGTGTCACGCACGCTGCGGAAACCAAATCTGGTTGCGGAGAAGACCCGCAAACAGGTCGAGCTGGCGATCTCGAAACTTGGTTATGTGCCCGATTTGATCGCGGGCAGTTTAGCCTCGCGGCAGACTCGGCAGATAGCCGTCGTTATTCCGTCCCTTAACACGCCCGCATTCATGCGCATGGTGCGGGGCATTTCGGAATATCTATCCCCGCGCGGCTACCAATTCGTGCTCGGCGACAACAATCTTTCCGGTGATGACGAAACAAAGCTAATAGCCTCACTGCTCGGCCGCCGATCGGACGGCATCATATTGGCTGACATTGTCCAGACACCGGAAGCACGTAGAATTTTGGAGCGAAGCGGCGTTCCTGTCGTTGAAACCTGGAGCCTGACACGCCGCCCGGTCGATATGAACGTTGGCTTCAATAACCAGGCGGCGGCGCGAGAAGCTGTCCGCCATCTGGTTGATATTGGCCGCCGTCGTATCGGCATGATTTGCGGTCCACTGCGAGCCAACGAGCGGGGGCGGCAGCGAGCGCTGGGTTTTCGACGCGCGATGGAAGAAGCCAATCTGAATGCCGATCTGTTCGTTGAGCTCCCGCTGCCAATTAGTTTCAGCGATACCTCCGTAGCGCTGCGTACTCTTTATGACCGCGATAAAGGGCTTGATGCAGTATTTTGTAGCGGCGATAGCTTTGCCGTCGGTGCGCTTTTTGAGGCGCAACGACAAGGTCGCGCCGTGCCCGATGATTTAGCAATTGTCGGTCTCGGCGACTTGGACCTGGCCAGTTATGTCGTTCCGGCGCTCACGCGCGCTGAAGTGCCCGGCTACGAAATGGGACGCTTGGCCGCAGAGATGATTGTCAGCCGGCTGTCCGGCAACACGATTTCGAAGAAGGTAATCGACGTAGGCTTCAAGCTGGTTGTCAAAGGAAGCACGGTGAAACCTGCCTAGCGTGGCAGAGCCCCCCAACCGAGTGCTGTCGCGCTCACGCGACGCCGCCTTATGCCATTGTTGATAATGTAGGAATCTGCGTCCCGTAATACGGGGCGGGGGCAAATCGCCTCTGGCGAGACCGCTTAATCTCCCCGCTTGGATAGCCGTCCTCCCGCGCAGTTAGCATGTCGGCGATTGGCGCCTGCTGGCGTTGGTGATCTTACTTCCGCCCCTGTTTAACCTTCGGCAAGCGTCCAAAGCCGTATGGCTTGACGAAAGCACTTGGTCATCGGCTGTCTCAGCCTTATGAGTTCGAACGGAAAGTCGGACTGATGACCGTATGCCGTTCGAAACTGGCTCGAGTTGTTCGCCGATTGCGGCCGAAGGGAAGGCAATGGAACAAGGCAAGAAGGATCCTCAGACTGTCACCGCGACGGGTGCGCGTGCTCAGTCCTTTAACATCCAAGGTGTTCGTACCATTGCTTTGAACAACGTGCTCACGCGCAGCGGCGCTGTCACGGAGCTGTTCCGCACGGACTGGCCTGAGATTTCCATCGAACCGCGTCACATGATTCTGGCCACGATGAATCCCGGAGCGGTCACGGATTGGCATCGCCATACACGACAGACGGATCACCTGATTGCCATCAGTGGGAATATCAAGCTGGTGTTGTGGGACGGACGCGAGAATTCCAAAACCAAGGGACAGCATGACATCATTCGTTTCGGTGTTTTGCGGCCGCTCATTGCGGTTGTGCCTCCGGGCGTGTGGCACGGGTTGCGCAATGAGAGCGGATCGATTGCTCAATATGTCAATGTCAACGATGTACCCTATGATCATGCCGACCCGGACAATTTCAGGCTGTCGTCGGAGCACGGCAAAGTGCCGATTGATCTGTAGAGTGGATCGATGCTCAGCGACACGGAGTCATTCGGGCAGGACTTTCTTCTGACGCTGCTCACGGCGGACCCCGCTGTTGCTGTCGAGGGAGAACAAGCTGGCGTTCAGCGAATTGGGATAGATATCGAGCGGCTGGGAAAGGCCGCTCGCCAGGCTGGGCACGATACCCGGCTATCCGAGCATACGTGGGATAATCTTTCGGAGATCGCGCGCGCCCTGCGCTCCAGCGATGTTTTTGTCCGGTTGAATCCGCCGCATCCAGGAACGGCCGAAGAAGTCGGGGTAGCGATAAAGTGCGGGGCAACCGTTTTGATGTTGCCCTACTTTCACACGGAGGCAGACGCTGCAGTCTTTGCAAATCTTGTGAAGGGGCGGGCGTACACCATGCTCCTTGTCGAGACCCCCCGCGCGCTTGTACGCATTCAGGAGATCGCGGCAACCAAGGGCATAGATGAGATCATGATTGGTCTCAACGATCTGCGGCTATCCATGAATCTTCGTGGGCTCGAGCTCGTATCATCTCCCCTAATGAGCACAATTGCCCGAATCGTGAAGGATAGCGGAAAGAGATTTTCGTTTGGTGGTCTAGGCCGTCATGACGATGCGACCCTGCCGCTGAATCCGGATATCCTGTATGCTCAGTACCCACGCCTTGGCGCGACCGGAGCATGGCTTTCCAGATCGTTCTTTCGAAATCCGCCGGCACATTGGACCATGAAAGACGGGGTCAAAGCATTGAGAGCGCGCCTGTCATTCTGGGCCGCGCAGTCCGAACACGACCTGACTCTTGCTAAGGACGCCCTCGCATTGCAGTCCATAAATTCCGAGGTCTAAACTTTAGCAAGGAGCGGTCGATAGCTCGACCAATTCCTCGCAGCCTCGTTCGAGGAATGCGACGCCAAATTTTCCGGCCCGGGTGGCGTTTACGGCTCCAATGATCGTTTTTTATGTCGATAGCCGATCGCTCAATCTCCGCCCATTGCTTGCGGAGCTCGACGTCCGACCAGATGTATTGAGCGCCCCATCCACGTTTCAGGTCTTTTGAGCGTTGGCGGGTGGCGTAAAGTTTATGACGTGCAGCAACGCGTGCCATGTCCAAATAATGGAAGTGAAATAAAAGCAGTTCGTCAGGTTTCGGCGCTAACACGCGCCCTTCAAATGCGGCGCGATGACGACCGGCAATGAAGTTGCTTTCACGAATTTCATTCGGATCAAAAATACTCACCTTCGAATAACTTTGATCCGGCGCGCCCCTTGAGCAGAAGTCGAACAGAGATTGATCATTGCTGTTCGGAAACGAATCCGAGACCATCTGAAATCCCAAGGCAGGAATGATCGTGACCGAGCTGTCTTTGCATTCCTCCAAATATGAAACGATCGAAGGGTGATAAAGATGCTCATCCAGATCGGTCACGACAACCCAATCCGCTTTACCCCGCGCATCTTTCCAAATCTCGTTCTGTAATCGACGTTGGGATTCGATGCGAGACTCCGGGTCTGAAAGGTCCGGTTGCGACCTTACTTCCACACGCGGGTGGGCCTGAAGCAGGGCGATTGAATTGTCGGTCGACCCGTCATCATAGACAAAATAGCGATCGACCCAGGGATCGTAATGCCTGAAGAAGAACGGCAGCATGTGTCCGTCGTTCCAGCATCGAGTATAGAGATAAACGGTCATGTCGCCTCAGGCACAGTCAAATCGGGCAATCTGCGCGATTGAGACCATGATGCATATCCATATGCAAACCATCCATTGGTCTGCGCTACGTTCGTCCAGATATTTTCTGTTGATCCAAGTCGGTCTCTGACTGCCGATCAGCTTAAAAACGAAAACGTCGGTCGGATAGGGTGGGCGCTTAGCTTCAGCCAGCTACGCGCTCTTCTCGTCCGGACTTTGATCATCCGCGAAATCGAACGTGCTGGCGTCGCGCGCCAGCTCCGCGATACGCGCCTGAAAGGTTGTCGAGGTTGAAGAGCGATAGATCGCGAAAAACTCGACGTTTGGGCCAGAAGGCTTTGTTCGCAGCAGCCGCAAATGGCCCGACTCGATGTCAGGCATGTATCGTTTGACCGGAAGCAGGCTTATTCCGACGCCCTCTCTGGTCAGGGAGGCGATCACATCCATGCTGTCGCACAGGTCGACCTTGGTCTGGGCGCCGCCAATCGAAGTCAGCCATTGCTGGACGGTGTGATGATGGAAGCTATCCTTTCCCAAAGACAGGATTCTGACGTTTTTTAAATCGGCCGGCTCAATGACACGATCAGGAAGCTCCTGCCTGCGTCCCGCCATCCAGGCGAAGCGAACGCTTCCCACGGGCTGGGTTTCGAAGTTTGCATCAAACGTCAGTCCCGGCGCCAGAATGAGATCGAATTCATCGGCGTGCATCCGTCGCAGAAGTTCTGCAGTCAGGGACACATTCAGTTCGAGAGACAGTTTCGGAAACTGCTCATGGATGAGGTCCACCAGCCGGGGCAGCCAGGTCACCGCGATCATTTCGGCAACGCCGAGCCGCAGCAGTCCTGCGGACATATCCGCGTTGGTTACAAACGTCTTGATATCGGCGACGGCCGAGGTGACCTTTTCGGCATAGCGGCACAATTCCCGCCCTTTGGGTGTCAGTCGAATTTTGCGCTGAGAGCGGTCGAAAAGAATGACGCCCAGGCTTTCTTCCAGCTCCTGGATTCGCGCGGAGATGGTGGATGTCGTGGCGTTCAGCTTTTCGGCGGCGGTCGCGAAACTGCCATGCTCGACAATGGCGAGAAATGTTTCGAGTTGGCGGATATTCAAGCGCGGCCTCATTACTCAAAGGCGCAATCGCCCCAGCGTCATTCAATCTCAGTGCAGGCACCGGAGCAAGTCGGAACAGACTTGTGCATTGCGGCGAGCGTTCCAAATAAAAACACAGCGCGCACTGTTCGGATTTTTCAAACGTAATCGTTCAAAATTATTCGCTTTTTATCGGGAGGGCGGTCGCTACCGTTGGCAGCAGATGTTCAATCGAGCCGAAGAGGCGAAACCATGCTTGCCAATCAGACCGCGATCGCTTCGCAAAAGAATTTCAGCCCGATGATCGATCATGCTCCTATCATGCCGGACCAGTTCAAGGCGGTCATGAGGCGGTTTGCCGCAAGCGTGAACGTCATTACGTCGGCAGACAGCGACGTTCTGAACGGCATGACCGCAACTGCGGTCTGCAGCGTGACGACGGAGCCGCCGAGCGTTCTGATTATCGTCAATCGGGCCAATCGGTCCCACCCGATCATCAAAAACTCGCAGGCCTTCGCGGTGAATGTTCTGTCGGAGGAGCAAAAGGTCCTTGCCCAGCATTTTGCGTCGCGTGCGAACGATCCCTTCGCTTCGGTCGAGCATTTCATCGGCAAGACTGGCTGTCCGATCATCAAAGGCGCCGACGCCTTTCTGGAGTGTGTCGTGACGCAGGAAACCGAGGTCGGTTCGCACACGATTTTTGTCGGACAGGTCGTTGCGAGCGAGACGTTCGATGAGCGGCCGCTGCTTTATCACGCCGGGCAGTATCTTTGCCTGAAAGATGCGAAGGGCGCTGCGTGACTCCGACCCCCGAGACCGAAGACAGGAGAACTATCGGATAGATCTTTGAATCGCCGCTAAAGGCCACTCAATCACATATAAAAATACTGGGAGGAGAGTATGACCTTGAATGCACAGACAATGGAAGACAGTCAACTGAACCGTTTCTACGCGAAACAGGCCAAACGGGCTGTTATTGCCTCAACGGTTGGTACCATGATCGAATGGTACGATTTTTATCTATACGGCCTCGTCGCGGCGCTGGTTTTCGGAAAGCTCTATTTTCCTTCACATGACCAGTATACGGGCACGCTGCTTTCGTTTTCGACGTTGTTTCTCGGGTATGTCGCCCGTCCGGCAGGCGCCATTCTGTTCGGGCACTTCGGTGACCGCATCGGTCGAAAGGGCACTCTGGTCGCCACGCTTTTGCTGATGGGCGGCAGTACGGTCATCATCGGCCTCGTCCCAACCTATGAAGTGATCGGTATCTGGGGCGCGGTCGCGCTCACGGCTCTGCGCATGCTGCAGGGAATCGGTGTCGGCGGCGAGTGGGGCGGTGCAATCGCGGTGGCAACTGAATGGTCGCAGTTCAACAAGAGCCGTGGTCTCGCGGGAAGCTGGCCGCAATTCGGTTCGCCGCTCGGACTTCTGCTAGCGGTAGGTGTTCTTACCATCGTGAGCCATGCAGGATCGCCGGAATGGTTCGAAACCATCGGATGGCGTATCCCGTTCCTGCTCAGCGCTATCTTGATCGGCGTCGGCCTCTACATTCGCCTCGGCGTACTTGAAACGCCGGTGTTCGAGAAGGTGCGAGCGGAGAACAAGATCGTTCGCGCACCGGTGCTCGACGCGATTAAATATCACTGGCGTGAAATTATCCTGACCTGCCTCATTCGTACCGGGCAGATGGCGCCGTTTGTCGTCTTCACCGCATATCTCCTCTCCTATGGCACAGGAGTGCTCAAGCTCGAGCGATCTTTCCTGTTCAATGCAGTGCTGGCGGCATCGTGCGTCTCGCTGGTTACGACGCCGCTCTTCGGCTACATCTCGGACAAGATCGGGCGGAAGCGGATGTACCTGATCGGCGCGGCGACGATGTTCCTGTTCGCCTTTCCGTACTATTTCCTTCTCAACAGTCAGGTCCCTGCATTGATCGTGCTGGCGATCATCGTGTCCCTGCCGGTGCACGACATGCAGTACGGACCGCAGGCGGCCTTCATTGCGGAAAGCTTCCCGCCTGCCGTGCGCTACTCGGGCTCGTCGCTTGGCTACCAGCTTGCGTCCATCACCTCGGGCGGTCCGGCACCGATTATCGCTGCGTGGCTGTATCACACCTACGGCACGTCGCTCGCGATAAGCGCGTATCTCGCGTTCATCGCGGCGATCAGCTTCATCTCGACGTTGTTCCTGCCCGATCGCTCGAAGCAGAACTACGGCGCGGACGGCCCTCTGCCGGTCTCACGAGAGGCACTTGAACTGGCGCAGGACGTCGCCATTGCGCCGGCCAAGGCTTGATTGAGAAATCCAGGAGGAAATACCGATGTCAGTTGAAACCCTCACGAAGGCCGCGGCCCAAAATCCCGTCGATCAATGGCACGAGGTATCGCCTCTGACGCGATTGCCGGATCACAAGCTGCTGGTCGGTTTGTTCCTCCCGATGCAGGAAGGCGCGTGGAGCCCATCAACGGCTCCACGCGGGACAAGCTGGACGTTCGACTATCTCGCGAAATGCACGACACGCGCCGACGAATTCGGGTTTGACCTTGCCTTCGGTCTTGCTCAGTGGCTGAGCAAGGGTGGCTACGGCGGAGCGATGAAGTTTCGCGAGCACGAGCTAGATCCGATCATCGTCAACACCGCATTGGCGACGATGACCAAGAAGATCGTGCTCATCAATACGGTTCACATTCTCTATGCGTGGCATCCGCTTCATCTGGCGAAGTTCGGCGCGGCGATCGATCACATCAGTCACGGCCGTTGGGGTGTCAACGTTGTTACCGGCTACAAGCCGAGCGAATACCGGATGTTTGGTTTGCCGACGATCGAGCACGATCTGCGCTACGAGATGGCCGATGAATTCACCACGATCATGCGCAAGCTGTGGGCGGACAATGAGGACCTCACGTTCAATGGCCGCTACTGGCAGACGGAGAAGGCCTTTCTCGCGCCGAGGCCGGGAGCCAAACGACCTTTCCTCGTCAATGCCGCATCGTCAGGGGCCGGGCTGGAATATGCGGCCAAGCATTCGGACATCATCTTCATCACGAGTCCGGCCGGGGCCGATCCGGTGAAGGCATGTGAATCGCTTCCGGCAGTCAACGCAAAGGTCAAGGACCTAGCGGCCAAATATGGACGCAAGGTCAAGACGATCATCAATCCGCATGTGATCTGTCGGCCAACCGAAAAAGAAGCGCGAGCGGCCTATCAGGCAATACTCGATCACGAGGATACGACGGCGGCCGATAATTTCGTGCAGACCTTCGTCAGCGGTGACACCAAGTCATGGCGTGGACACAGCCGTGCGCAGTGGGTAATCGGCGGCAACGTACATCTTGTCGGTACTCCCGAGCAGATCGTGGACTGGTTTGGCAAGCTGAGCGACGCCGGATGCGATGGCGTTCAGGTGAACTTCTTCGACTACCTGCCGGACCTTGAATTCTTCGGCAAGGAAGTCATGCCGCTCCTTAAACAAGCGGGCCTCAGGAACTGAGGAATCTCTTCCAGGCTGCTTACTCAGGAAAACCCGGCGTACTGCCGGGTTTTTTTGTCATCCGTCGCTCGAAGGTGAGGACGGATCAACTACCCGCCGCTTTCCAGCCGCCGCCGGCGCCCGATTTCGACGGCGTCGTCGAACATGTCTTCGAGAAAGCCGGTCGCCTGTCAGTCGCGAACGCCGAAGTGGCCTGATCGCGGTAGTCCATGTGAGGTTCCCTGAACACCCCTACGGAGCCTTGGACGAGGACGGTGTCGCGTCGCCAGGGCCCGTCACCACCACGGTGGCGGTCATACCGGCGCTCAGTGTGACGCCATCCGGCACGTGGTCGATTGCGATGCGCACCGGAATACGCTGCGCCAGCCGCACCCAGTTGAAGGTAGGATTGACGTTGGCGATCAACTCGCTTCCCGGCGCATTGTCGCGGTCGGTAATGGCGCGCGCCACGCTCTCGACATGGCCGCGCAATTCGGAGCTATATCCCAGGAGTCGGATCGAGACATTGTCACCGATATGGATCGAGCGCAGCTTCGTTTCTTCGAAATAACCGGCGACGTAATAGGAGTCGCTGTCGACGACGGCCACCATCGCCTTCCCGGCGGTGGCGTAGTCGCCCTTGTCGAGCAACAGGTTGGTGACGTGGCCGTTGACCGACGAACGCACCTGGGTGCGCGCGAGGTTGAGCTTGGCAACATTGAGCGCGGCCTGTGCCTGATCGTATGCTGCTTGCGCAGAGAGTGCGGCGCTGTGCGCCTGCGCGAGTGCTTCATCCGAGATGGAGGCGGAAGAAAGTCTCTGCCGCCGCGCGTATTCTTCCAGCCGCTGGTCGCGCAGGCTCTGCGCTCCGGCGAGTGCGGCTTCTGCGTTCGAGACCGCAAGCTGGAAGCGGGCCTGGTCGATCACGAACAGCACGTCGCCAACCTTGACGCTCTGGTTGTCCTTGATGCGGACGTCGATCACCACGCCTGACACGTCCGGCGTGACCTGCACCACATTGGCGCGCACCCGCGCGTCACGCGTCCAGGGGCTGTCCTCATAGGTGCGCCACAAGTACCAGCCTGCGACCGCCGCGACGGCGAGGGTCAGCAGGGTCACGAAAAGACGCAGAAGCGGCAGGCGTTCGGACATCCAGTTGTTTCCAGTCGACTTGGATTTTCGTTTAAAGCGTCGCGACCACAATGATGCTGAGTAAAATGACATAGAGAGCGGTATTGAACAAAGGCGGGTGCCAGACGAAACGGTAGAAGCCGGCGCGCGTCAGCCCAAAGCGTAGCACGAGCCAAAGGAGGCTCGCTGCAAGTGCATATCCCATCAGGGGCGGCAGCAAGATGCCGGCGAGGTTGATTTCCTTGATCATGCGGTCACCGTCTCCATCTGCGGAGATTCGTCCTCGGGCGGTTGCCCGAAGAAAACCGCATGCCGCTTCAGGATCATGTCGATGTTGTAGAGCGCCTCGGCAGCGCGCAGCGTCGCTGTGCTGTCGTCGCGGTTGAGGAGACTGGCGCTCGCTGCTCCGAGTGAAAGCAGCGGCCTTTTGCTTGCGCGGTTGCGCGCGGCGCGGGCGAAGTAATCCGAAATGGCCCGGCAGGCTGCGGCTACGCGGCGAGCGGCGGGCGGCGGCAATTGATGCCGTAAGGCGTGCAGCGCCATCACGTTCAGGCCGAGGCGAAGGCTGCCGAGGCCGCCCTGGATGGTGGCGCGCTCGTCCGCCTTCATTGGATTGAGCCGCGCAAACAGCGCATTGTTGCGATCGAACATCCGGCTTTCGAATGCGCCGCGGTCGGCATGCTCGTTCCGGCTGATGGCAGCGAGATCGAGGAACATGCCGCGCATCAGCCGCTGCACGGCCCAGTCTGTCCGCAGCGGCCAGAGCAGGCCAAGTGTCACGACGCCCATACCGATGCCGGTGACGTAGCCGAGCGCGCTGTTGATGAAGGCGGCGAAGTCATAAGTCATGGTGTTGACAATCGGTGTCAGGCCGCCCGCGGTCATGATCAGCGGCAGAGTAAAGCGGGCCGACTGAGGGGACGCGAGAAACGCGCCCGCGATAAGATAGAATGGGGCCAGCGCGACCGCCAGCGCTGCGAAGCCAGAGAGCGGCGGCAGAACCGCGAACAGATAGAATGCCGCGAGCAGGGCACCCGCGAAGCTCATCCAGAGAAACACGGCGGATGCGGCGGCGGGATTGTCGCGGCCACCCATAATGGCGCAGATGATGCCGGCAAAGGTGACGGCGGTCGGGCCATTCGGCCAGGCCGAGAGAATCCAGAAGGCGCTGGCGAGCAGTACGGTGAATGTCGCGATCGCGCCACCGAGCAACGCGGCGGACAGGTCACGGTAGGGGCGGAAGGACGGCACGGCGGGATTTCCGGGAAGGCGGCGGCCGCTGGCGATATGGGTGCGCAGCCATACCGCGTCGCGCCAATGGTCGAGCACGTCGCCAAGGCGCAACAACATGCTGCGCAGCAGAAAGGAGCGCGTGTCGGCACGCAGAGTTGCGGTGTCCGGCAAATAGGCGTCGATCTGGCGGTGAAGCTCCGTTTCGTCGAAACGCTCCGCCTGCGCGTCGCTAGCGGTTTTAGCACCGGCCGTTTGCGCCATGTGGGCCGCAGCCTTTTCCAGCAGGGGACGCAGCGCCTCAGCCGTGGCGGGGCGTTCCTGCACCAGCGCCGCGAACCGGTCGTAGACCGACATCAGCATCGCGAGCAACGCCAGCAGCTTCCCTTCGAGTTGCCGGATCGCCGGATCGACCACCCGAATGGCGGGTGTATCGAAGATCGCGAACACACGCAGCGAATCCAGCGACACCACGGCATTGAGAATACGACGGCGGTCGAGCAGGCCGGTGATTTCGTTCTGCTGGCCCTGCAGCGCGTCCTGTGCCCAGCGCGCCATGCTCGGCAGGGTCGCATCCAGTGCCCTGCGGAGCGCGTCGCCCGCGCGCTGCGGAAAGATCAGGTGATGCACCAGCGTGGCGCAGCCGATGCCGATCGAGATTTCCAGGCAACGCGATACCGCATAGTCGAAAGCGGTATCCGGTGCGAGTGCGGCGGGCAGCCCGATGATCGCCGCCGAATAGCCGGACAGCATGCCGACATAGGCCTGTGGGGCGTCGCGCAGATAGATTGTGATCGTCGTGCCGAGCCCGATCCAGAGCGCGAGCGCAAGGCAGAACAGTTCCGGGCTGTTGTTGAACAGCGCCACGAAGACCAGCGAGGCGACCGCGCCGATCATGGTTCCGAGCACGCGGTAAACTGATTTCGACAGCACCATGCCCGCGAGCGGCTGCGAGACGATATAGACCGTGGTCACCGACCACATCGGCTGGGAGAAATTGAGCCGAAGCGAAATGTAGAGGGCCAGCATCGCTGCCGCGAAGCTCTTCAGCGAAAATACCGCTTCGCGCCAGGTCAGGTTCTGGAAGGTTTTCAGCATGCAGGCAGGCTCGAGCCGAGTGGCCAAGATTTCTCTTACTGGGTAAATCGCGGATTCAGAAGGCCCTGCGGGAGTTTCATTGCCGGAGTTTCATGTTCTCGCCATGAAATGACAAGACGGCCCTGATTAGGGTAAGAACGCCGTTCCCCATTCGAGGACCACCCCGGATGCTTGATAGATTGCGCCAGTTCATCACTGATGTCGTATCCCTTGCCGGGCCGGAGCAAGCCGGCTTCGCCGACGATGATTATCGTCTGGCGGCGGCCGCGTTGTTGATCCATGTGATCTCGCTCGACGGCGAGCCTTCGGCCGCCGAAAAGCGCAAACTGCATGCCTTGCTGGAATATCGTTTCAATCTTGATCATGGAACCGCCGACGTGCTGATCCGCGATGCCATGCGGGTCGAGGGCGAGGCGGTCGACCTCTATCATTTCACCAGCGTCATTATGCGTTCGGTGAGCGAGGAGGGGCGGCTGCGGATCGTCGAGATGATGTGGGAACTCGTCTATGCCGACGGCCATGTCAGCGAGTTTGAAGAAAATGTGATCTGGCGTGCCGCCGACCTGCTCGCCGTCTCCGCTCGCGAACGGATCAATCTGCGCCAGCAGGTGGCGGATAGCGCGCTGGATTCCGACGCCGTAAACTGACCGCTGACGTTCACATCTCCGACAGGTTGAGCCGAATGGCCGAGCGCGTGACACTGATTACAGGAGCGTCGTCCGGTATCGGTCTTGAACTGGCGCGGATTTTTGCCGCCCATGGACATACCTGCGTGCTGGTCGCGCGACGCGCGGATCGTCTTTCTGAATTGTGCGATGTGATCGGGGCCACTGGCGCCAAGAAGCCGATCGCCATCGCCTGCGATCTTGCGGCCGAAGGCGCCGGAGCAAAGCTGGAGGAAGGCCTCGCGGCGCTTGGCTTCGAAGTGGAGTTTCTCGTCAACAATGCGGGCTTCGGACTGGCCGGTGCGGCGCTTGAACTCGATCGCGCGCAGCAGCTCGAGATGATTGATCTCAACGTCCGCGTGCTGACCGATCTCACGCTGCGCTTTGCCGACAGCATCGTCCGCCATCGCGGTGGCATCCTGAATGTCGCGTCGATCGCGGCATTCCTGCCGGGACCGGGAATGGCGGTCTATTACGCGACCAAGGCGTTCGTACTGTCGTTCACCGAGGCGATGCGGGGGGAATTACGCAAGACCGGCGTGCGCGTCACCGCGCTCTGTCCTGGCCCGGTGCCGACGGAATTCCAGTCACGTGCCGGATTCGTTCCGGGAATAGATTCGAAAGTGCTGACCGTGTCGGCTGTCGAGGTTGCACGCGCCGGTTACGAAGGATTGATGGTGAACCGGCAAGTGGTGTTGCCGGGCTTTGCAGTTCGCAGCATTCCGCTGTTGCTGCGGTTCGTTCCGCGCGCATGGGTGCTGGCTGCGGTCGCGAAGGTGCAGCAGCGCCGTCGTTAGACGCGCTTCAAGAATCCCGTTCGGCTTCGCGCGTGACGATGTCGATCTCCGAGGTCAGGGTGCGATGCACCGGGCATTTGTCGGCGATTTCCATCAGCTTGTTGCGCTGTTCGCCATCGAGTGTGCCTTCGATGGAAATGACCCGCTCGATCCGGCTGATCATGCCGTCCTTGGTTTCGCACTCGGCGCAATCCTTGGCGTAGATGCGCGAGTGTTTGAGTTTCACGGTCACGCGGTCGAGCGGCAGCGCCTTGCGCTCGGCATACATCCGCATCGTCATCGACGTGCAGGCGCCTAAGCCTGCGAGCAGGAGGTCGTAGGGGCCGGGGCCGCTGTCGAGGCCCCCGACGCCGACCGGCTCGTCGGCGAGAAGCGTATGACGGCCTGCCGTAACAAGTTGCTGGAAGCGGCCTTCGCCAGTCTCCTGCACGGTGACGCCCTCTTTCTCCGCGAGATCCTCCATCGCCCCAGGGACCGCATCGAGATAACGCTCCGCCCATGCCGCCACCATGTCGGCGACGTAAAGAGCGTCCTCCCGCTTCGTTAGCAGATGGTCCGCGCCCGCGAGCGAGATGAAGCTCTTGGGGTGCTTGGCCGCGACAAAAATCTCCGTGGCGTTCTCGATCCCGACCGTGTCGTCGGTCGGCGCGTGGAAGATCAGTAGCGCGCGCCGGAGGTTGGCGATGTGATTGGCCAGGTTTTGGCTGGTGACATCGTCGAGGAAACTGCGTCGGATCGTGAAGCTGCGTCCGGCAAGAGACACCTCGGCTTCGCCCTCGGCGCGGATGGTCTCAACATGATTCCGGAACAGCCCGACGACATGCGCGGGATCGGAGGGGGCTGCGATGGTGACGACGGCCTTTGCCTCCGGAATCCGTTCCGCTGCCGCGAGCACGGCCGCGCCGCCGAGGCTGTGGCCAATCAGCAGAGCGGGGGCGTGGTGGCCAGCGCGCAGATGATCGGCAGCCCGGATCAGATCGGCGACGTTGGACGAAAAATGCGTGTTGGCGAACTCGCCCTCGCTATTGCCGAGGCCCGTGAAGTCGAAACGCAACACCGCGAAGCCACGCTGCACCAACTCGCCGGCGATGCGGCTCGCGGCAAGATTGTCCTTGCTGCAGGTGAAGCAGTGGGCGAACAGCGCATAGGCGCGGGGTGTGCCCTCGGGGCGGTCGAGAGCGGCGGCGAGCATCCCGCCCCCGGTTCCCGGAAACTGAAAACGCTCGGTCGGCACGCCAGCCTCCATTTCTGCGGCAAGTCCGGCACAGGATGCCAGACAAACGGCAACGATGCGAGGCGGCCCTGTGGCATGAGCGGCATCACGGCGCAGATGGTAATGAAGGAGGGGGTTGGTGGAGCCAGGCGGGATCGAACCGCCGACCTCGTCATTGCGAACGACGCGCTCTCCCAGCTGAGCTATGGCCCCGTCGGCCGGTGGGTTGAACCCGGCAACGCGCGCCATTTACAATCCGGTCCAACCCCAAGTCAAGGACTCCGGCCGGGCTTCCGCGAGGGCTGAAATGGCCACATTTAAGGCCCTGAGACCGAGAGCCGAAGGCCTTCGGCTCTCTTGTTTGGTTCCCCCTGAGACGATAAGAGGGGCCTTCAACTGGAAAACTCGCCATGCGCGCCGTTCTCGATATTGTTCTCATCATTCTCGATCTTTACGTCTGGCTGCTGATCGCCTCCGCCATCCTGTCCTGGCTGATCGCATTCAACGTCGTGAATACGCGAAACCAGTTTGTCGCCTCGGTCGCCGAGTTTCTTTACAAGATCACCGAGCCGGTGCTGCGTCCGATCCGCAACATGATGCCGAACTTCGGCGGCCTCGATATCTCGCCGATCATCGTCATTCTCATCATCATGTTCCTGCAGCGGGTCATCACTTATTACATCTACCCGAACGTGATCTGATCCGGTCGCGCTGGCTAAGGGATTCCCGATGGACCCATGGCGATATGCAGCGCATGGCGTCATGGTTTCTGTCCGGGTCACGCCGCGCGGTGGTCGCGATGCGGTGGACGGCATCGAACAACTCGCTAACGGCAAATCGGTCGTCAAGGTTCGCGTGCGGGTGGCGGCGGAAGGCGGCGAGGCCAACCGCGCGGTGACCGAGCTTTTCGCGGAAGTTCTCCGCGTTCCGAAAAGCAAAGTGCGCGTTGCGTCTGGCGTGACCTCGCGCATCAAGCAGATCGCGATCGACGGCGATCCCAAACAACTTGGCGAGGCTTTGAAAGCCTCGACCGCCATAACCGACAAGGATTGAAAGGACATCGATGCCGGCCAGTGTGATCGACGGAAAAGTGATTGCGGCGAAGCTGCGCGAGGACGTGGCGGCGGAAGTGGCGCGGCTGAAGCGCGATCACGATCTCACGCCCGGCCTTGCTGTGGTGCTGATCGGCAACGATCCGGCAAGCGAGGTCTATGTCGGCAGCAAGACCAAGCAGACGCTGGCCGCGGGCATGGCGTCGTTCGAACACAAGCTCGCCGCCGACACGCCGCAGGCCGAGGTGCTGGCGCTGATCGAAAAACTCAACCGCGACCCGGCCGTGCACGGCATTCTGGTGCAATTGCCGCTGCCCAAGGGGCTCGATGCCAACACCGTCGTCAACGCGATCGATCCGGCCAAGGATGTCGACGGCTTGCATCCGGTCAATGCGGGGCGGCTCGCGAGCGGGCTATCGGCGCTGATGCCGTGCACGCCGCTCGGCTGCATCATTCTGGCGAAGACTGTGCATGCCTCGCTCGAGGGTATGAACGCCATCGTGCTCGGCCGTTCCAATCTCGTCGGCCGTCCGCTGGTGCAACTGCTGCTCAATGAAAATGCGACCGTGACGGTCGCGCATTCGCGCACGCGCGATCTGTCCGCGTTGTGTCGTCAGGCCGATCTGGTGTTCGCGGCGGTCGGGCGGCCGGAAATGGTGAAGCGCGACTGGATCAAGCCCGGCGCGACCGTGATCGATGTCGGCATCAATCGCCTGCCGGGCGAAGGCGGCAAGAGCCGTCTCGTCGGTGACGTTGCTTATGCCGAAGCGATGGAGGTGGCGGGCGCGGTGACGCCGGTGCCGGGTGGCGTCGGTCAGATGACGGTGGCCTGCCTGCTCGTCAATACGGTGCGCGCGGCCTGCGCCATTCACAAACTGCCGAAGCCTGCGGTCTGACCGCAGGCTTCACAGAGTCTTCTTCTTACTTCTTCTCGTTCTTGGCGCGGGCGATGCCCTCGAGGATGAGCTTCTGCGCTTCTTCCGCGCCGCCCCACCGCACGATCTTCACCCATTTGCCGGGCTCCAGATCCTTGTAGTGCTCGAAGAAATGCTGGATCTGCTCCAGCGTGATTTCCGGCAGGTCGCTGTAGGTCTGGATGCGGTTGTAACGCTTGGTCAGCTTCGGCACCGGCACCGCGATGATCTTCTCGTCGCCGCCGGCCTCGTCTTCCATCAGCAGCACGCCGACCGGACGCACCGCCATCACCGCACCCGGCACGATGGCGCGGGTGTTGGTGATGATGACGTCGCACGGGTCGCCGTCCTCGGACAGGGTGTGGGGGATGAAGCCGTAATTGCCTGGATAGCGCATCGCCGTATGCAGGAAGCGGTCGACCACCAGCGTGCCCGCGACCTTGTCGAGTTCATACTTGATCGGCTCGCCGCCGATCGGAACCTCGATGATGACATTGACCTCGTGCGGCGGGTTGGCTCCCACCGAGATAGCGTCGATATTCATGGATAACCCTGGACTAGGAATAAAGACCGCGAACGGCGGCCGACGCGCGCTGTTTAATCGCTTTTGCGGGCGAGGGGAATCACCTGCGGCCGATCCGGCATGATTTGATGATGGGCCGGCTGTCGCGAGACCGTCAGTTGCCCCAGGCGAAGGCGACCTTGTCGAGCGCCTTGGCGCCGAATTGCTCCGAGGAACGCGCCACCATGCGGCCGCCGAGGCTCTGGTAGAAGCCGACGGCCGGGTCGTTGTCCGACAGTGCCCAGACCACCATGCTTTTCAGCCCGCTCTGGGTCAGGTCGCGCTTCGCGGCGGAGAACAGGCGGCGGCCAAAGCCCAGCCCCTGGAACTCCGGGCGCAGGTACAATTCGTAGATTTCGCCGTCGAAATGCAGGCTGCGGGCGCGGTTGCGGCCGTAATTCGCATAGCCCGCGATCTTGTCCCCGAACGACAGCACGCTGACGCGGCTACCTTTGCGGATGGCGCCGTTCCACCACTGCGGACCACGGCGATTGATGAGCTTTTCCAGTTCCGCGCCGGGAATAATACCCTGATAGGCCGAGCGCCACGCCTCATCATGGGTGGCAGCAATCTCGGCGGCATCGGCTGTCCGGGCGGGCCGGACTTCGATCAGGATCGTGCTCATGAGATAATCAAAGCAACTCGCCGGGCGCTCGACAAGGTCTATCGTTAATTATCGGTTAACATGTGAGGTTTTTGCATCATCGTGCTGTGACCTGTCCCGAAATAGGACGAAAATCGGCAGGCGCAGCTTGGCTCATCGCGCCGCAAATTCGATAGTGCGGATATGGCGACGCGATGGCTTTTCACGACGGTATTCGCGGCTGGGTTGATGAGTACGGTGTTCGCCGCATGCGCACAGCCGCTCTCGCTCGGCCCGGTTGGGCCGGAAGGCACGCCCGCGCGGCAGCAGGAATGGCGTGTACCAACGCCCGATCCCGCGACAGTCTCCCATGCGCTGTTATTTCGTCCGCAAGGCGAGGGACCGTTTCCTGTTGCGATCATCGCGCATGCGTCGGTCGAGAATGAGATCCAACGCGCACAGATGACGCAGCCGAACTACGCGCATCTCGCTTTGGCGCTGGTCGCGTGGGGCTTCGCGGTGCTGGTGCCGCAGCGTCCCGGCCATGGCGATACCGGCGGTCCCTATCTCGAAGGCCAGGGTGGATGCGATGCGCCGGATTATCTCCGCGCCGCGCAGGTCACCGGCCGCGCAATCGGCATGGCGCTGGATTTTCTGCGAAGGCAATCTTTCGCGCGCCACGATGGCGCGGTGATCGTCGGCCATTCGGCGGGAGGTTTCGGCGCACTGGCACTCGCGCAACGCGATCCGCGCGACGTTGCTGCGATCATCGTCTTCGCGCCGGGCCGCGGCGGACACGCGCATGGCGAGCCCAACAAAGTCTGTGCGCCGGACAGACTGATCGCGGCAAGCAAGACGCTCGGGCAGAATGCGCGCGTGCCGGTGACATGGCTGGTGGCGGAGAACGATTCCTATTTTTCTCCGGCGCTGTCGAAGCACATGGCGGATGCGTTTCGCGCGGGAGGGGATCGCGTAACGTTCAACGCGTTGCCGCCCGCTGCGCGCGAAGGGCATTTTTTCGTACAGGAAGAGAGCGAGGCTCGACTGGAGTCGATCATCGCGCCTGCTCTCGGCAAGCGTTAACGTGCTCAACGGCCGCGCGGCGCCGTCACTTCCTTCGCTGCGCGAAAACCGCTTTCCAGCGCGCCATGGGCGGTGGAGAAGAAGCTTGGTGAGGTTGCTTCGCCCGCGAAGAACAGTCGCCCATCTACGGGTGCGGCGAGAATGGCACGATCACCGGCATGGCCCGGCAACGCATGTGAATAGGAGCCGCGCGCGAATTCGTCGTGCGCCCAGTGCGACGATGCAAGCGGCGTCAGTTTCTTGCGAAAGTCATTGCCGAGCAGACCCGCGATCTCGTCGATTGCAGCCTGCGCCAGCGCGCCTTTTCCCGCATCTTCGAGTTGGCGCGCGTAGGCGCCGCCGAAATAGCCCTCGATGCAGGCCATGCCCTGCGGCCGCAGATGATAGGCGCCGGTCTTCACGGTGCCGCTGCGCCCGCGCAGATTGCCGTCGGCGGGCAGATCGGTCGGCATCGCAAGCGCCAGCATTACCTTGTCGGCGAGGCCGAGCGGCAGACCGGCGGCGGCGTTCACCTTGTCGGACAGCGCCGGCGTGAAGCGGATTGTTTCTTTCGCGAGCAGGTCCGTCGATACCGTGACGATGATCTTGTCCGCCGTGAGCGTGCCGCGCGAGGTGTGCAGCATGAGGCGCGGCCCGGAATGATCAATCAAGGTCACTTGCGTGCCGAGAGCAACAGTGCAGGTTGAACCATAGGCCGCGATCAGCGCGCCGTAACCCTTGGCCGCTCGCCAGTTGATCTCGGTGTCCTCATACGCCGCCATGTCATGGACCGAGACCTGATCGAGTTCGCAGCCGTTAATGTAGGTCGAGACCGCGTCGATCTGTGCATTCCAGCGATTACCGGGTTTGAGGAGATCGCTCGCCGGGCGGTCGGGTTTGTCGACTGCAGCGAAGGCGCGCTCGAAAAAATCATCAAGCGCAGCGAGGAATTCTTCGCGCTCGGCGCGGGGAAAACCGGCGTCGAAAGTCTGCTGCTGCCACGGCGGCCGATTTCGATTGATCGCAAATCCAAGTTGCTCCGCGATCCGCACGAATGGGTTTTTGTCGGCGGAATGCAGCCAGCCGCAGCCCACGTCGAAGATCACATTATTGGGTAGAGACAGCGTCTGCGCGCGTCCGCCGATTCGATCCCGCGCTTCCAGCACGAGCGTCGAAAGGCCGGAGCCCTGCAGTGCATGCGCAGCGCCAAGTCCGGCTGCGCCCGCGCCGATGATCGCGACGTCGATGTGAGAAGGAAACGACATGGAATCTGGGCCGATGAGAATGTCATGGACGTATGAGACGAAAATGCCCGGCGCAAGGCCGGGCATTTTAGAGATTGTTCGAAGCGAATAAGAGATCAGCTCGCGAGAGCTTCCTTTTCCTTTTCGGCGCGTTTGCGCTCGTTCGGGTCGAGGTGGCGCTTGCGCAGCCGGATCGACTTCGGCGTGACTTCAACGAGTTCGTCGCTCTCGATATAGGACAGCGCCTTTTCCAGCGTCATCTTGATCGGCGGCGTGAGGCGCACTGCCTCATCCTTCGATGTCGTGCGGATGTTGGTGAGCTGCTTGCCCTTGAGCACGTTGATCTCGAGATCGTTCTCGCGGGTGTGCTCGCCGACGATCATGCCGCGATAGACGCGCCAGCCGGGCTCGATCATCATCGGGCCACGATCTTCGAGCTTCCACATCGCGTAGGCGACGGCTTCGCCCTGATCGTTGGAGATCAGCACGCCGTTGCGGCGACCTTGAATGTCGCCCTTGTACGCGGCATAGCCGTGGAACAGGCGGTTCATGATCGCGGTGCCGCGGGTGTCGGTGAGCAGTTCGCTCTGGTAGCCGATCAGGCCGCGGGTCGGCGCGTAGAACACAAGCCGCAGGCGGTTGCCACCCGACGGGCGCATTTCGATCATCTCGGCCTTGCGCTCGCTCATCTTCTGCACGACCACGCCGGAGAATTCCTCGTCGACGTCGATCACGACTTCCTCGATCGGCTCCTGAAGCTGGCCGTTGTCGGCCTTCTCCAGCACGACGCGCGGACGCGACACGGCAAGCTCGAAGCCTTCGCGGCGCATGTTTTCGATCAGAATCGCGAGCTGCAATTCGCCGCGACCCGAGACTTCCATCGAGTCCTTGTCGGTGGCTTCCACCACGCGCAGCGCGACATTGCCTTCGGCTTCGCGCAGCAGGCGATCGCGGATCAGGCGGCTCGTCACCTTGTCGCCTTCGGTGCCTGCGATTGGCGAGTTGTTGACCATGAAGGTCATCGACACAGTCGGCGGATCGATCGGCTGCGCCTGGATCGCTACTTCAACGGTCGGGTCGCAGAAGGTGTCGGCGACCGTACCCTTGGTGAGGCCCGCGATGGCGACGATGTCTCCGGCTTCGGCAAGTTCGATCGGCTGACGCTCGATGCCGCGGAAGGCGAGAATTTTCGAGATGCGGCCCGTCTCGACGGTCTTGCCGTCGCGCGAGAGCACCTTCACCGTTTGGTTCGGTTTCACCGAGCCCGAGGCGATGCGGCCGGTAATGATGCGGCCGAGATAGGGGTTGGCTTCCAGAATGGTGCCGAGCAGGCGGAACGGACCCTCTTCGACGACGGGCTGCGCAACATGTTTGAGGACGAGTTCGAACAGCGGCTTCATGCCGTTGGCGTTGTCTTCCTCGTTTGTGCCCATCCAACCGTTCTTGCCGGAGCCGTACAGGATCGGGAAGTCGAGCTGCTCGTCGGTGGCGTCGAGAGCTGCGAACAGGTCGAACACTTCGTTGACGACTTCAGTGACGCGCGCGTCGGGGCGGTCCACCTTGTTGATGGCGACGATCGGCTTGAGGCCGAGCTTGAGCGCCTTGCCGACCACAAACTTGGTCTGCGGCATCGGACCTTCGGCGGCGTCCACCAGCACGATCACGCCATCGACCATCGAGAGGATGCGCTCGACTTCGCCACCGAAATCGGCGTGACCGGGCGTGTCGACGATGTTGATCTGGGTGTCGCCCCAATTCACCGAGGTGCACTTGGCGAGAATGGTGATGCCGCGTTCTTTTTCGATGTCGTTGGAGTCCATCACGCGTTCGGTGATGCGCTGGTTTTCGCGGTAGGTGCCTGCCTGCTGGAGCAACTTGTCTACCAGCGTGGTTTTGCCATGGTCGACGTGCGCGATGATCGCGATATTACGCAGGTTCATAAATCATCCTGGGGCCGCCGTGGCGGCGTTCAAATCGGGCGGCCAAATCGCGGCCCGAAAAAGAGGTGCCCGGCTCTGTCGAACCGGGCACTCATTGCGGCGCAATATAGTCGGGAATCACTCAAAAACAACGGATAAATCGTTAAAATCGGCCTCGAGGCAAAAATTGATTAAGCGACATGCATAGGGGGCGGGGGACGTTGCGCCCGCGCCATTTCCGGCAGGTTGATCAGGAACATCTTCCGGTCGGCGACCGCGTTATGGAACTGTTCCAGCGCGATGCTGAACGCCGTCAAGGAACCCTCCTCGATGGCGCCGTCCTCGAAACAATGCAGCGTTTCCCGCATGATGGTGTCGGCCTCCGCCTGCATGGCGTCGAGTTCCTCCATCGAGGTGCTGGTTCGTGCCGCGGTGAGCATTTCGAGCAGCCGCTCGCGCAGGCCTGAATTGGTGACGCGCTCATCCTTGCGCAGGTAGCCGCCGAACCAGGCGATCACCGAGCCCATCACCGAGAGCAGCATGATGCCGCCCCACATGTAGTCGCTGTACTTGTCGAGGAAGCTTTTCTCCTCGCCGTCCACGAAGGCGGCCGCGCCGGGGTGGGCCGGAATGGCGGCATCCTTGTCGGTGTCCGGGGTTTCGATCTTGGCCGATTGCGGGAACTCGTTAATGACGGCTTGCCGGGCGCCGAATAATTGCCGTGCGAAGGTGGCGACCGTCGTGTCTGACAGCGAGCGGCGTGCCATGAAGTGATGGCCGACGGTGATGGTCGTCACGGTATCGTCGGGTCGTGGCGGGGAGGCGCTGAAAGTACCCGCGGGAATTTCACCCGAGTCATAGGCGGCGAATTTCTGCGCGATCGCGTCCGCTGTATCGAGCGAAAGAAAACGTGGCTCAGCTCCCGCGCGCGAGGTCGCAGCAATAGCCTCGGCAGTGATGCGGCTGTTGAGCGGCCCGACCGCCATATAGGCGTCGAGTTTAGCGCTGCGCAGCGCCTCGGAAATGCCTGCGGTCGAGAACTGGGTGACATGCACCGACTCCGGAGACACCCCGGACTGATCGAGGATGACGTGAAGCAGATTGATGTTGGCCTGGGTGCGCCCGATCACGCCGATATTCTTGCCCGCGAGTTGCTTGATGCTGGTGATCTTCGGCTTCTTCGAGGCGCCGCCCGGCACCCAGATCACCGCGAAATTCTTGCGCAGGAAGGCGACCGCGCCGGCGTTCTTCGGCAGATCGACGTCTGCGCGCACGATGGCGAGATCGGTCTTGCCCTGCGCAAGATCAGCGGCGCTTTGGGACGCGCCCTCCGTGATGACGGGGCGCAGGCGAATGTGGGCGTGGTCGCGTGCGAAGGCCTGGCTGAGTGCCTGGATCACCTTGACGTCATCGCTGCTGGGCGGCCCGACCGCGATGCGCAGCGTGATCGGCCGTAGCGCGTAATAGGTGATGCCACCTGCGAGCGCGAAGACAGCGAGCACGGCGGCGATCACCATCAGGATTCCGCGCATCTGCCGTCGTGCTCGCGAGGAGGAGACCCCGGGAGCCTGCAAAGCGGGTCGCGCCAACAGGTTGTCCTTTGCCATATTCCACCGCAGCGGCTTCTTAAGTCCTCCGCCCGGGCTAGGCGTTAAGGACCATCACCACTATCGTACCAGAGATTGAGGCGGAATGCGGCCGGAACCGGGATGTTGGTTAGCGTCCGGGTTGGGGAACGGTCGGAAATACCCCGGGTTGACGCGACAGGTAATGGTCAGGAGGCGTGGCATGGTCGATTTGCTCTCGGAAGCGGCGCGGAAGCAGGCGCTGGTGGGCCTGAAAGGCTGGAGCGAGGCGGTGGGTGGCAAGGCGCTGAACCGCACCTTCACGTTCCGGGACTTCAACGAGGCGTTCGGTTTCATGACGCGCGCGGCGCTGGCTGCGGAAAAGAGCGATCACCATCCTGACTGGCGCAATGTCTATAAAACCGTCGAGGTGAGTCTCTCCACTCATGATGCCGATGGCGTCACCGAACGCGATATCGCGCTCGCCAAAACCATGAACGAGATCGCGGCGAAGCTCGGCGCGTGAGGAGCGCCGCCTCCGGCGGCTTTCCTGATGGGTTGTCGCGCGCGGTACACATCCCCATTTAGGGGATGCGGATGAAGGAGCCGCGCCAACAGCCATGTCCAGATCGGAACAGAGCATCGAGTTCGACACCAACGCGCTGGTGAATAATCCCGAGCGTTTGCGCGAGAGCTTCTGGAAGAAGCTCAAGCGGGTGGCGGCGCAATTGCCCTTCGCCGAAGAGCTTTTGGCCGCCTATTATTGCGCGTTCGACCGTGAGACACCGCGTCATGTTCAGGCGGCGCTGCTTGGCGCGATCGCCTATTTCGTGCTGCCGTTCGATTTTATTCCCGACATGCTGCCGGTGCTCGGCTTTACCGACGACGCAGCCGTGCTCGCGACCGCAATCCGGCTGGTTTCGAGCCACATCACCTCTGAACACCGGCGGGCGGCCCGCGTTGCGCTGGGGCGCGGGTTCGAGGATACTCCGCACTGAATTTTCCAAGCCCCAAAAGCGGCGCATTGCTGCGGTTTGGCTGATCGGCGGAATCAGTGCAAACTCCGAGGAATCTTCGCCGATTCCCGTTTTCGACAAGGCCGGGCGGCGCTTTCGCGCCTTGCCCGATCAAAGAGGTTCTTCATGATGTTGCGGATGCTGGCACCTATGACCGCTGTGGCGCTCATCGGATGCATGGCCGTGCCTGTTTCATTGCAGGCCCAGACGCCCAAAGCACACTCGTCCAAGGCGCCGGCTGCGAAATCCAGCAAGGCCAAACCAGCCGCGAAGCCGGCTTCGAAACCCGCTGCCGCGCATGCCGGCGGTGCGGAGCCGACGCTGGTCGGGCAGTACGCCACCTGGGGTGCCTACGTCGCGACGCCGAACGGCAAGAAAGTCTGCTTCGCGCTGGCCAAGCCCTCGTCCTCGAAAACCAATCCGCCGAACCGGCCGCGCGATCCCGGCTACGCCTTCGTGTCGACCCGTCCCTCCGAGAAGGTGACGAACGAAGTGTCGATCATGATCGGGTACCAGATCAAGCCGGGCTCCGACTCCACGCTCGCGATCGGCAATGCGCGTTACGCGATGTACGCGCAGGGTGACGGATTGTGGATCAAGAACGCCGCCGAGGAGGACCGCCTGATCGACGCGATGCGCAAGGGCGCGGATGCGACGGTGAAGGCGACATCGGCCAAGGGAACGGACACGACCGACGTGTTCTCATTGAAGGGGCTTTCCCAGGCGCTCGACAAGGTCGCGCAGGAGTGCCGGAAGTAGCCGGTTCCCGACGCTGCCTCCTTGCGAGGGGAGCAGGTTTTTGACGTCTCCGGCGCAGAATCTTTAAGTCCAGGGCCGGAATCGCCCCGGCTGCGGCTTTCCACGGCTGCGTGAAAAGCCTATTTGAAGCGCCATGAACCCCACGATGACGCAAGCGGAGGCGCGCATGGACGCGCCCTTGGAAAAGACCGCCCAGGAGGTCTATGTCGCTCCCGACAGGCCCTCGCTGATCGGCCTGTCGCGCGCGGAACTGATGGTACGACTTGGCGAAGTCGGCGTGCCCGAGAAGCAGCGCAAGATGCGCGCGCAACAGCTCTGGCACTGGATGTATGTGCGTGGCGCGCAGACGTTTGCCGACATGACCAACGTCTCGAAGGACATGCGCGCGCAACTCGAAGCGCGCTTTACCGTCGACCGGCCGGAAGTCGTCGCCGAACAGGTTTCCAACGACGGCACCCGCAAATGGCTGCTGCGTCTGCCGGGCGACGGCGTCGGCCGCGCGCATGAAGTCGAGTGCGTCTATATTCCCGAAACCGATCGCGGCACGCTGTGCGTGTCCTCGCAGGTCGGCTGCACGCTGAACTGCTCGTTCTGCCATACCGGCACCCAGCGGCTGGTGCGCAATCTCACCGCGGGCGAGATCGTCGGCCAGGTGATGGTGGCGCGTGACCGCCTGAACGATTGGGTCGATCGCGAAACGCCGAACGGCAATCGCCTCGTCACCAACGTGGTGATGATGGGCATGGGCGAGCCGCTGTACAATTTCGACGCCGTGCGCGATGCGCTCAACATCGTGAT
This sequence comes from Afipia felis ATCC 53690, assembly GCF_000314735.2. Lineage (NCBI taxonomy): Bacteria > Pseudomonadati > Pseudomonadota > Alphaproteobacteria > Hyphomicrobiales > Nitrobacteraceae > Afipia > Afipia felis. The sequence continues at coordinate 3,001,510 of NZ_KB375270.1, forward strand.
GGACAATGAAGGCATCGCGCTGTCGCGCCGCCGTATCACGCTGTCGACTTCGGGCGTGGTGCCGAACATCGGGCGGATGGGCGAGGAGACCGGCGTGATGCTCGCGATCTCGCTGCATGCGGTGCGCGATGAATTGCGCAACGAACTCGTGCCGCTCAACCGCAAATATCCGATCGCTGAACTGCTGGAAGCTTGCCGCAACTATCCCGGCGCATCGAACGCGCGCCGCATCACCTTCGAATACGTGATGCTGAAGGGCGTCAACGACTCACTCGACGATGCCAAGCTTCTGGTGAAGCTGCTCAAGGGCATTCCAGCCAAGATCAATCTCATTCCGTTCAATCCGTGGCCCGGCAGCAAGTACGAATGCTCGGACTGGGAGCAGATCGAGAAATTCTCCGAATACGTGTTCAACGCTGGCTATTCCTCGCCGGTCCGTACGCCGCGTGGTCGTGACATTCTCGCCGCCTGCGGGCAGCTGAAATCCGAGACGGAGAAGTTGTCGGTGCGCGAACGCGATGCCCTGCGCGCGATGGCGATGACGGATTAGTTGTCGCATGGCTCTGATCGGACGATTGTTCGCGACCTTCTTCGGCTTCCTCGCCGCCTGCTTCGTCGCGGGCGCGGTGGTAGTGTTCGCGCTGGTGTTTCCCGAGATGGACGTGCAGACGCTCGATATCGACAGCGGCACGATGAACGTCATTTTCGGAATCGGTTTTATGCTGATCAGCGGCTTCGCGCTGCTGCCCGCGCTGATCGCGGTGCTCGTCACCGAAGCCTTCTCGATCCGTCATATTCTGGCCTATGCGATCTTCGGCGGCCTCGCGGGGCTTGGCTGCTACCTCGCCTTCATCCCGTTCGACACCGTGACGATGACGTTCGAAGGCATCGTCCGGCGTCACGTCGAAGTGATGGTGGGCGCGGGCATTGTTGGCGGCGTAGTTTACTGGCTGATCGCAGGCCGTAACGCAGGAGCATGGCGCGAGCCGGTGTGAGGGTGCTTTCCTCCGTCGGCACGGTCTGGTAGGCAGGCGCCATGAACAAGACGGGCCTTGTAATCGCTCTCGCTGTCGGTGCTGTTGTGGGCATCGTGTTCGGCGTATTTCCCGAGCTCGATCTGAAAATCGCGGCGCTGTTCTACGATCCTGCGAGCCATCGCTTCCCGATGCAGGCTTCGCACCTGGCAAGCTTTGCGCGCGATGCCGCGATGTGGATCACCTGGGCCTTTGCGCTGCCTGCACTGGTCTCGCTCGCTGTGAAGATCGTGCTGCCACGCCGCCGGATGCTGGTCTCGCCCAGAGTCACTTTGTTTCTGACGCTTTCCATCGTGCTGACCGCCGGGATCATCTCGAACGCCGGTTTCAAGACCTATTGGGGGCGTCCGCGTCCGGTGGCGACCGCCGAGTTCGGCGGTCCCTGGCAGTTCAAGCCGTGGTGGAATCCGACCGGACAATGTCCGCGCAACTGCTCATTCTATTCGGGCGAAGCGACCACGGCATTCTGGACCTACGCGCCTGCAGCGCTTGCGCCGCCGCAATGGCGGCCGCTTGCTTACGTCGCCGCCACGGTGTTCGGTCTCGGCACCGGACTGCTGCGCATGAGCTTCGGCGGCCATTATTTCACCGACGTGATATTCGGTGGCGTTATGGCATTCCTGATCGTGTGGGTGATGCACGGTATCTATTATCGCTGGCCGACGCGACAGAGCGACGATGAGATCGACGCCCGGCTCACGAGATGGTTTATGGCGTTCTTCAACGCCATAGGTGCGCCATTCAAGCGCCGCACGCCGACGCCTCCGGAAGGATAGGCGGATGAGTGTGGCGGCTGCTTCCGGCGCGGGCAAAGGCGGCAGGCTGCCGGCGGTGTTCGCTGTCCTTGTCGTGGTGCTGACGCTGGTGCGGCTTATCGGGCTGCATCTGTCGGTAGTCGATCTGTTCTTCGATGAATCGCAATACTGGGCGTGGGCGCAGGCGCCCGCGTTCGGCTATTTCTCCAAGCCGCCGCTGCTGGCGTGGATTATCGCCGCATCGCAGACGGTATGTGGCGCGTCGGAAGCCTGCATTCGTGCACCGGCGCCGCTGCTGCATGGCGCGACCGCCTTTCTGATTTATGCGATCGGACAAAGGCTGTTCAGCGCCCGTGCCGGTTTCTGGTCGGGGTTGATCTATCTGCTCGCGCCCGGCGTCGTGTTTTCGACGCGGATCATCTCCACCGACGTGCCGCTCTTGTTCTGCTGGGCACTGGCGCTGCTGGCTTTCGTCGAATTGCGCCGCGCGCCGAACTGGGGCTGGGCTGTTCTGCTTGGCCTCGCGATCGGCATCGGCATGCTGGCGAAATACGCGATGATTTACTTCGTCGCCTGCGCCGTGCTGGCCGCGATCATGGATGAAGGATCGCGGCGGCTGTGGCGCAGGCCGCAGCTATGGGTGGCGTTGGCGATCGGTGTCGTGGTGCTCGCGCCCAACCTGATGTGGAATGCCGCGAACGGCTTCGTCACGCTCAAGCACACTGGTGACAATGCCCGCGGCAACGGGCTGATGTTCAGCCTTCCTCATGCCGCCGAGTTTGTCGCCAGCCAGTTCGCTGTCATGGGTTTCATCACCTTCGGCGTGTTCCTCGCGCTGCTCGTGCGCCCGCGTCATTATCTACGCAATGCCGACATGCGGATGTTGATGGCGTTTGCCGTCCCGCCGGTCGCGATCATCACGGTGGTTGCGTTTCTCACCCATGCGAATGCCAACTGGGCGGCGCCATCGGCGATTGCCATGACCATCCTTGCGACCGCCGTGCTGGTGACTGAGGATCGCCGCGGCTGGCTCGTGGCGAGCATCGTCATCGGTCTCGTGGTGCAGGGGACGCTGCTGATCGGCGATCACATCGCCGATCGCGTCAGCATTCCCGGCATCCGCAATGGCAACGTCTACGCTCGCACGATGGGCTGGCATCGCCTTGGCGATGACGTCGCCGTCACAGCCAAAGCGCATGGCGCACGCGGCATCGCCGCCGACACGCGTGATCTCGTCTCGTCGCTGATTTACTACACACGCGCGAGCGGCTTGCCGGTGCTCGCCTGGCCGTTGTCGGCAGTGCCGAGCCATGAGTTCGATATCTCCCGGCCGCTGACGGCGGCGGCATCGATGCCGATCCTGTTCGTCACGGAATGTGAACTGCCGGCACGTCTCGAGGCGCAGTTCGGCAACGTCACATCGCTTGGGCCCGTGACGATGGTGAGGGGCCCGACCTCGCGCCGGAGCTTCTCGTTGTTTCTGCTGGATCAGCCGAAAGGCGCACTCAGGCCGCTGGCAGGCTGTAGCTAGGTATCGCGGGAGCCCCTTGCCGGACTTTGCTGGCCGCCGCGCTGGTCCCATCGACATGGTGGCCGCTGGGCCAGGACGGCGAAAATGAGCCTTTTCGGGGCCTCCCAATCTTTCTATAGAGAGCCGGTCTGATCTTGGCGTCGCCTACACTCCGGCCGCCAATCCACGCATTCCCGTCCGCGCGATGTCTGGTCATCGTGTATCCAAGTCGTCCAACGAAACTGCCCGAAGGAAGTCCCATGAGCACGATTCTGAAAAACCTTCCCAAGGGAGAAAACGTTGGTATCGCGTTCTCGGGCGGGCTCGACACCAGCGCGGCGCTGCTTTGGATGAAGCAGAAAGGCGCGCGCGTCTTTGCCTACACCGCCAATCTGGGCCAGCCCGACGAGGCCGACTACGACGAGATTCCGCGCAAGGCGATGGAGTTCGGCGCCGAGAAGGCCCGCCTCGTGGATTGCCGCACGCAGCTGGTTCACGAGGGCATCGCCGCGATTCAGTCCGGCGCCTTCCATGTCTCGACCGGCGGCATCGCGTACTTCAACACCACGCCGCTTGGCCGCGCCGTGACCGGCACGATGCTGGTCTCGGCCATGAAGGAAGACGGCGTCAACATCTGGGGCGACGGCTCGACCTACAAGGGCAACGATATCGAGCGGTTCTATCGCTACGGATTGCTGACCAATCCGGAGTTGCGGATCTACAAGCCGTGGCTCGATCAGCAGTTCATCGACGAACTGGGCGGCCGCGCGGAAATGTCGGCGTTCATGACGGCGCATGGTTTTGCCTACAAGATGAGCGCCGAGAAGGCGTATTCGACCGACAGCAATCTTCTCGGCGCGACGCACGAGGCCAAGGATCTCGAACATCTCAACAGCGGCATCAGGATCGTCAATCCGATCATGGGCGTGCCGTTCTGGCGCGACGATTGCGTCGTCAAGGCCGAGACGGTTTCAGTGCGGTTCGAGGAAGGCCAGCCCGTCGCGCTGAACGGCACGACCTTCGCCGATCCTGTCGCGCTGTTCCTCGAGGCCAACGCCATCGGCGGTAGGCATGGCCTCGGCATGAGCGACCAGATCGAGAACCGGATCATCGAGGCGAAGAGCCGTGGCATCTACGAGGCGCCGGGCATGGCGCTGCTGCACATCGCGTATGAACGTCTCGTCACCGGCATCCACAACGAAGACACCATCGAGCAATACCGGATCAGCGGCATGCGGCTCGGCCGGTTGCTTTATCAGGGGCGGTGGTTCGATTCGCAGGCCTTGATGCTGCGCGAAACCGCGCAGCGCTGGGTGGCGCGCGCGATCACCGGCGAGGTGACGCTCGAACTGCGGCGTGGCAACGACTACTCGATCCTGAACACCGAGAGTCCGAATCTGACCTATGCGCCGGAGCGGTTGAGCATGGAGAAGGTTGAGGACGCGCCGTTCACGCCGGGCGACCGCATCGGTCAATTGACCATGCGCAATCTCGATATTTCCGATACGCGCCGCAAACTCAATCTCTACACGAAGACGGGCTTGCTCTCGGCGGGTGAAGGCGCACACATTCCCAAGCTCGGCAGCGACAAGGGCTGAAGCGCATCAAGAATTGCGTGGCGCAACTAACCCGTCTTGTCCGCCCAATAGACGACGGTGTCGTAGGGAACGGTCACGATGTCCTTGCCCGCAAGCTCGGGTGTTGACGCTATCAAGGCGCGGATGGCCGCCACGACTTTGGCTTCCTCGTCGGGAGGCAGCGCGGCGATAAAGCTCGTCGAGCGGAAGCGGTCGACGATTACATCCTCCGGCGAGCCGGTATGGCCCGGATGTGGAAAGCGGTTCGCATGCAACGGGCCGAATCCATCGAATGGGAACACCGAACTCAGGGTCTTTGAGGTGAAGCGCGGCGTGTCGCCCTCATAGGGAGCGATGAGGTCCCTCAACTGAGCGACCCACGGCACGGATTCATCGCGCCTGTTCCAGACGAGTGCGAGTTTGCCCCATGGCTTCAGCACGCGATGGATTTCCGTGAGCGATGCCTTGGTGGCGAACCAGTGAAACGATTGCGCGCAGGTCAGCGCGTCGACCGAATTGTCAGGCAACGGAATCGCGGTGGCGGTGCCTTCAAGAACATCGATCTCCGGGAGCAGCTTCGCAAGCTGTTCACGCATCTGCCGCACCGGCTCGACTGCGATCACGCGCGCGCCGGTTTTGACCAGATAACGGGTGAACTTGCCCGTGCCTGCGCCAAGGTCCACGGCGGTTTTGCCGGCCTCAATGTTGAGATACTGGCTCAGCCAGTCCACGATCTCGGTTGGATAATCAGGCCGTCCGCGCGCGTAGGTCTCGGCTTTGGCAGTGTAACCTTTGGCGGCGGCGTGGTGGATCTGTCCAGCAACATCGTTCATCAAAGACTCCTTTTAGTCGCATCATGCGTCCGATCCGCTGGATAAGGCCAGATACAAAAATGGCCGGGACATTGTCCCGGCCATCGCATTTTTGTGACCAACATTGCAATCAGCGTGGCGCGGCGTTGGCCTCGCCACCGTTGAGAAGCGGTGTGATGTTGCGCACCGTGACGCGGCGGTTGCGGCGCTCCGGAGCGTCGGTTGCAATCTTCAGATACTGCTCGCCGTAACCTTGCGACGTGAGGTTCTCCGCAGGTACGCCGAACTGCTGCGTCAGCAATTCCGCGGCCGCTTCGGCGCGGCGATCCGACAGCGACAGATTGTCGACATCGTTGCCGACCGCATCGGTGTGGCCTTCGATCAGAAACACCGTCTGCGGATTTCTCTGGATGGCCCGGTTCATGCCATCGGCGATGGCCTGCAGCTTCGCAGCTTGATCCGGCGGAATGTCCCACGAACCGGTCTCGAAATTGATGGTATCGAGATCGATCGATGGCATGCGCTGGCGCACCGAGGGGCTGTAGCGGATTTCGTCGAGCGAATAGGGCCGCTCGAGCCGGTCCACTGGCGGCGCAATCAGCGTGTCGTAGATCAGATCCGGCGGCGCGCCGTCGGCTTCGACGATGTAGCGATCCTGCGGAATGTGCAGCACGGGCGGCGGCAGCGAGACGAAGTAGCCGCCGATGGCGCCGGCCACCACACCAGCGGCGAGACCGGCACCAAAACCCGGACCGCCGTGACGCCGGTTGTCGATGATGACCACCTCGCGTCCATCCGGTCCACGGCGGCTGCGCCGCAGAAGACCACCACGCTCGTCGTTGATGGTGATGATCTGCGAGCCGTCAGGACGAACCACGACTGTGCGCGTGTCGTTGCCCTGCCGGTCGACACGGACGTCTCGTGCGCCGTAGCGGAAACGGTCCACATCGTTGTGCCGGATGAACGACTGTCCATTCGGATCGCGTACGATCACGCGGCCCGGTTCGGTGATGATGGTGCGACCGCCTTCGGTGCGTTCCTGGCGCTTGCCGCGGAAGTCGTCGATCCGTCCGCGCTGCATCGTTGCATCCCGGGCGGGCAATGGCGTGGTGGCCGCTGCTGGTGCAGCAGGCAACGGTGCCGCGATCGGCGCGTGCGTAGGCGCAACGGGTGTGCCGGCGGGAAGGCCGGGCGGTGGACCGCGCCGCTCGCTGCGTTGTCCGTTGGCGCCGCCGGGTACGGGTGCTGCGTTGGGCGCAGCATTCGGTGCGGGAGGTGTTGCGTTCGGCAGCGCGTGGCCGCCGGGCGGCGTTTGAATGGCATTCGGCCGCATCGCGTTCGGAGGCGTCGCCTGATTCGGTGCTGCGTTGGGTGCAGTATTCGGCGTGGGGGGCGCGCCGTTCGGCAACGGGCGACCGCCGGGCGGGGTCTGAACTGCATTCGGGCGCGCATTTGGAGGCGTCGCCTGATTTGGCGCAGCATGCGGGGCCGCGTTGTTCGGCGCCGGTGGGCGTTGTGGCGTTACGTCGCGGGCGCCCGGCGCGATCGGCTGGGCGCTGGGTGCGCGCGGAGCTTCACCGCGTGGTGCAGGTGCGGGTTGCTGCTGCGGAGCAGGCGGTTGCGGGCGCGGGGCCTCGCCGCGATGCGGCTGAGTCGGCGCCGCGGCGGGAGGCGTTGGCCGTGCGGGTGCGCCGGGCGGATGAGCCTGTGGCGCGGGAGCGGCATGAGGAGGTGCCGCCGGCGGTGCGGGACGGGCCGCAGGAGCCTGAGGTGCTGCGGGCGGATGTGGAGGTGCGGCCTTCGGAGCCTGAGGCGGCGCGGCATGTGGTGGCGCGGGCGGTGCTCCTCTCGGCGCGACAGGCGGCGGAGCCTTCGGCGGCGTCCTGCCCTCAGGCGCCTTCTGCTGATCGGGAGCGGCCTGGGCCATCATGAAAGATGCTGGCGCGGCATGCGCAAATTGCGAAACGGAAAATGCGGCGGTCGCGAGCAATACCAGTCTCAGGTTCTTCATATCCATCCTTGGTGTTGGAGCCATGTCTCTCATCTCTCACCAGAGTCCACGACGCATCTGTTGAGGATGTGTCATGTCCGCAATGGACTGACAATGGTGAGGCGGGAGTGTGGCAGCATGCATCATCGTACTGATTATTTTGCGCGAAGTCGCGCATTGCATGCGGCGATATGAATGAGCGTTCATCGCACATCGTATTTTTGTAAAATGTATCGTCAGGATGAAGGATATTCGGCGGAGCAAAGGGCGAGGAGTTCTCAGTCGCTCGGCGGGGAAGGGCCCTGCGGCGTCTGCGGTCCGCGCACCGGAAATTCATCCGGCGTCTGTCCGGGCAATTCCTGCGGCACCTGTGGCGCATCCGGTTCATGCATCGGCGGCGGCACGTCGGGTTTGGGATTTCCCGGCGGCATTTCGCGTGGCGGTTCGGTCGGCGTGCCTGGCGTTGCAGGTGGTACTTCCGGCGGATCGCCCTGCGGCGTTTGCGGATCTGGTGCCAATTCGATCTCCTCGCGTATCGGACTAAAAGCAACAGCCACTGCCGCTGCATGTTCCGCGTCGACGCAGGCGATGAGTTGACTTTGCGTTCACCTGCCGACGAAATGCGGCGTCACAGGAGAAGACGATGCCGCTGGCTTATTGGTGTGTTCTGGTCGCTGCGCTGTTGCCGCTGTTCTGGGCGGGATATGCGAAGGCGGGGGGCACTGTCGACAATCATTGTCCCCGCGAGTCGACCAACGATCTGCCACCGAAGCATCGACGCGCTTATGCCGCGCACTACAATGCCTACGAGAATTTCCCGCTCTTCGCCGCCGCCGTCATCATTGCGATAACGCAGGGCGCTACGCTCTCCACCGTCAATGCGCTTGCGGTGATCTATGTACTGCTGCGCATCGTACACGGCGTGCTGTATGTCATCGATCAGCCGACCGCGCGTTCGATCGTCTACGGCCTCGCGCTGTTTACCAGCATCGCGATTTTCGTGTTGCCGGCGTTCGGCTAGCGCCGCCTCACGCCCGCCGGTTCTTTGCCACCTTGGCGAGATTGTCGCGGAGCGTGACGACCGCCTTCTGCAGTTTTCGGAAGTCTTCGGGCGGCAGGCCGGTCTCCTTGACGAGGTTCATGCACAGGCCCTTCTCGCGCAGGCGACGGCCTTCATTAGTGAGATGCACAATGACCTGGCGCTCGTCGGCGGGGTCGCGCTTGCGCTCCACATAGCCCAACTCCTCGAGCTTCTTGAGGATCGGCGTCAGTGTGTTGGATTCGAGAAACAGCTTTTCACCGAGGCCGCCCACGGTCTGATTGTCCTGCTCCCACAGCGCAACGATCGCGATGTACTGCGTGTAGGTGAGGCCGAGCTTCTCCAGGATCGGCTTGTAGGCTCGCCCGTAGGCGAGATTGGCTGAATAGACCGCGAAGCACAGGAAATCGTCGAGTCTCGGGGTGGGTCTGTCAGAAGAAGTCTTGCCGGCGCTGGTCTTGGTGGTCATCGCGAAGTTCCTCACACGGATGTGATATCTCGGACAGCATATATATCGGTTCCGATTAAATCGGAAGCGTTGACATCCGGGTATTTTGATATATTTAGATCGCATCCGATTGGATCGGTAGAGACATAATGAAAGGAACCCGCCATGACCACCCAGATCGAAAAAGTGCTCTACACCGCCAAGACCCACGCCACAGGCGGCCGCGACGGCGCGGCCCGTTCCTCCGATCGCCGCCTGGATGTGAAGCTGTCGCCTCCTGGCTCGGCCGGTCAGGGCACCAATCCGGAGCAATTGTTCGCCGCCGGCTGGTCGGCGTGCTTCATCGGCGCCATGGGCCGCGCCGCGAGCCTGCAGAAGGTCAAGCTCCCCGCCGACACGGCGGTGGATGCGGAGGTCGATCTCGGAACGGTAGGTGACGGCTTCCTTCTTCAGGCTCGTCTCAATGTCAGCCTGCCGGGGCTCGATCGCGATGTCGCCGAAGCGGTAGTGAACGCCGCCCACCAGATCTGCCCGTACTCGAAAATGTCACGTGGCAACATCAACGTCGAACTGAATGTGCTCTGAGCCGCCGCGGCGAACGATCCGTGCCGCCTATGTCAGTGCGGATCGTTCGCGGCGCCCTCAACGTTACGTTGCAAACCCGGGAAACAGCCATGTCCGATCTTCTCAATGCGAACCGCCGCAATTTTCTTCAGCTCGCCTCGACCGGCGCCGCCGCATTGACGGCCGCCGGGTTCGGTTTGCTGCAATCCGCCCGCGCGCAGAGCGCAGGCGCGCCGAGTCCCGCGACGCAATCGAACAGCGCAGCCGTGCTTGCGCCGGTCCGGCAGATCAAGGCCGGTGTGTTGAACATCGGTTATTATGAAACCGGTCCCGCCGATGGCCCCGTGGTATTTCTGTTGCACGGTTGGCCGTACGACATTCACAGCTACGTCGATGTTGCGCCGATGCTCGTCGCGAAGGGTTATCGCGTTATCGTCCCGCATGCCCGCGGCTACGGCACGACGCAATTTCTTTCCGCCGATACGCTGCGCAACGGCGAACCGGCCGCGCTCGCGGTAGACATGATCAACCTGATGGATGCGCTCAGGATCGAGAAGGCGCTGATCGCGGGTTACGATTGGGGCGGCCGCACGGCAGGCATTCTCGCGGCGCTCTGGCCAGAACGCGTCAAGGCGCTGGTAGCGGTCTCCGGTTATCTCATCGGAAGCCGTGCGGCGAACGAGAAGCCACTGCCGCCGAAAGCCGAACTGGCATGGTGGTATCAGTTTTACTTCGCGACCGAGCGCGGCCGTCTCGGCTACAGCGAGAACACCCATGAGTTTGCAAAGCTGATCTGGCAGCTCGCTTCGCCCAAGTGGCAATTCGACGACGTGACCTTCGCGCGCTCGGCCAAATCGCTCGACAATCCCGATCATGTCGCGGTCTCGATCCACAACTACCGCTGGCGGCTAGGCCTTGCCGAAGGCGAGGTGAAGTATGACGCCATCGAGCAGCGGCTCGAGCAGCTTCCGGCCATCAGCGTGCCGACCATCACGATGGAGGGCGATGCCAATGGCGCGCCGCATCCCTCGCCGGATTCCTACGCGAAGAAATTCATCGGGAAGTATCAGCACCGGCTCATCACCGGCGGCATCGGGCACAACCTGCCGCAGGAAGCACCGCAGGCTTTCGCCCAAGCGGTGATTGACGTTGATAAGTTCTGATCGTCTGTAGAGAACCCGAAATCAAAAGCCTGCCGTGTTCAGCGGCAGGCTTTTGATGCGAGAGAGTTGCGCTTGCTTACACCTGGCGCTCGACCAGCTTCGCCTTGAGATCGGCGATGGCCTTCGAGGGGTTCAATCCCTTCGGGCAGGCCTTGGCGCAGTTCATGATGGTGTGGCAGCGATAGAGCCGGAACGGATCTTCCAGATTGTCGAGGCGTTCGCCGGTGGCCTCGTCGCGGGAATCCTTCACCCAGCGATCGGCTGCAAGGAGCGCGGCCGGACCGAGGAAGCGGTCGCTGTTCCACCAATAGCTCGGGCACGAGGTCGAGCAGCAGGCGCACAGAATGCACTCGTAAAGTCCGTCGAGCTTGCTGCGCTCCTCGATCGACTGCCGCCATTCTTTCTGCGGCGTCGCGGTGGAGGTGTGCAGCCAGGGTTCGATCGATGCATATTGTGCGTAGAAATTGGTGAGGTCTGGCACCAGATCCTTCACCACCGGCTGATGCGGCAACGGACGGACGGTGATCGGGCCGCTCTCGACTTCGCTCATCGCACGGGTGCAGGCGAGGGTGTTCTGTCCGTCGATGTTCATCGCGCAGGAGCCGCAGACGCCCTCGCGGCAAGAGCGGCGGAAGGTCAGCGTCGGGTCGACGTGGTTCTTGATCCAGATCAGCCCGTCGAGAATCATCGGGCCGCAATCGGCGGTGTTGACGTAATAGGTGTCCATCCGCGGGTTTTGGCCGTCGTCCGGCGACCAGCGGTAGATGTGATATTCGCGCGTCTCGGTGGCGCCTTCCGGCTTCGGCCAGCTCTTGCCGCCCGTGACGGTGGAGTTTTTCGGCAGCGCGAATTCAACCATGACGTAAAGCCTCTGTTCTTGTCGTTCCGGGCATAGACCGTCTCAGACGGTCGTAAACGCCCTTTCGCCCGGCAATTGCTCAGTACACGCGCGCCTTCGGCGGAATGTACTGAATGTCGTTGGTCATCGTGTAGCTGTGCACCGGGCGGTAATCGATCGTGGTGTTGGCCTTGGTGTCGATCCACGCCAGCGTGTGCTTCATCCAGTTCTTGTCGTCGCGCTCGGAGAAGTCCTCCCGCGCATGCGCGCCGCGGCTCTCGGTGCGGTTGACGGCGGAATCCATCGTTACAACCGCCTGCACGATGAGGTTGTCGAACTCGAGCGTCTCGATCAGGTCGGAATTCCAGACCAGCGAGCGGTCGGTGACGCCGATATCGGTGAGGCCGCCATGAACCTTGTGGATCAGGTCCTTGCCTTCGTTGAGCACTTCGCCGGTGCGGAACACGGCGCAGTTATTCTGCATCACGCGCTGCATCGAATCGCGCAGCTTCGCGGTCGGCGTGCCCCCGGAGGCGTTGCGGAAATGGTCGAGACGAGAGAGCGCCATGTCGGCGGAATTGGCGGGCAGTTCCGGCTGCTTGCCGTTCGGCGTCAGTTTTTCGGCGCAGCGCAGTGCCGCCGCGCGGCCGAACACCACGAGGTCGATCAGCGAGTTCGAGCCGAGGCGGTTGGCGCCATGCACCGACACGCAGGCGGCTTCGCCGACCGCCATCAGGCCGGGGACCACCGCGTCGTCGTCGCCATGCTTCTTCACCACCACTTCGCCGTGGAAGTTGGTCGGGATGCCGCCCATGTTGTAGTGCACGGTCGGCAGCACCGGGATCGGCTCGCGGGTGACGTCGACGCCGGCAAAAATCTTCGCGGATTCCGAGATGCCTGGCAGGCGCTGATGCAGCACGGCGGGATCGAGGTGGTCGAGATGAAGGAAGATGTGATCCTTCTTCTTGCCGACGCCGCGTCCCTCGCGGATTTCGATGGTCATTGCGCGTGAGACGACGTCGCGCGATGCAAGATCCTTGGCGGAGGGCGCATAGCGCTCCATGAAGCGTTCGCCTTCGGCATTGACGAGATAACCGCCTTCGCCACGCGCACCTTCGGTAATGAGGCAACCCGCCGGGAAGATGCCGGTCGGATGGAATTGCACGAACTCCATGTCCTGCAGCGGCAGGCCTGCGCGCAGCGCCATGCCGCCGCCGTCGCCGGTGCAGGTATGGGCCGAGGTGCAGGACTGGTACGCACGGCCGTAACCGCCGGTGGCGAGGATCGTGGTCTGGGCGCGGAAGCGATGCAGCGTGCCGTCATCGAGCTTGAGCGCGATCACGCCGCGGCAGACGCCCTGATCGTCCATGATGAGATCGATGGCGAAGAATTCGATGAAGAACTCGGCCGAATGGCGCACCGCCTGGCCGTACATCGTGTGCAGCATGGCGTGGCCGGTGCGGTCGGCGGCGGCGCAGGTGCGCTGCGCCTGGCCCTTGCCGAAGTCGCGGGTCATGCCGCCGAACGGACGCTGGAAGATTTTGCCGTCCTCGGTGCGCGAGAACGGCACGCCCCAATGTTCGAGCTCATAGACGGCGGCTGGCGCGTTGCGCACCATGTATTCGATGGAATCCTGGTCGCCGAGCCAGTCCGATCCCTTCACGGTGTCGTACATGTGCCAGCGCCAGTCGTCGGGATGCATGTTGCCGAGCGAGGCGGAGATGCCGCCCTGCGCCGCGACCGTGTGCGAGCGGGTCGGAAACACCTTGGTGATGCAGGCGGTGCGAAGACCGGCTTCCGAACAGCCGACCACGGCGCGCAATCCAGCGCCGCCCGCGCCGACCACCACCACGTCGTAGGTGTGATCCTCGATCGGATAGGCCGAGCCTGCGGCCGCGGCCGTCTTGCCGCTTGCTGTCATGATTTAACTCCCGACCGAGAGCTTGAAGATCGCGAAGATCGATGCAAGCCCGACGGCGAACGAAAAGAAATTGTTGGCGATGATGGCGAGTATCTTGATCGCCTCGCTGTGCACGTAGTCTTCGATCACGATCTGCACGCCGATCTTCATGTGCAGGCAGCCCGCGATGATGAAGAGGGTCAGCAGGATCGCGACGATCGGCGACCCGAGAAGCTGGGCTGCGGCGGCCTGATCGCGTCCCGTCAGCATAACGACGATGATGGCGACCGGCACGATCAAGAGCGCCATTGCGATCGCAGTGACGCGCTGGCGGAAAAAATCCTTGGTGCCGGAATGGGCGGCACCGAGACGTCGTACGCGCGCCAGCGGCGTGCGCATGGATACGTTTTTTGCGGTGTCGCGCGCGCTCATCGGCCGGCTCCGATCATATAAAAGCCGATCCACAATGCTGCGGTGGCGACGATGCCGGCGACGAGAGCCGCCTGGGTCAGACGTTCACGGGCCTCCACGCCGAAGCCGTGGCCTGTATCCCAGACGAGATAACGCAGCCCGCTGAAGGCGTGGTGCAGCAGCGCCCAGGTGAAGCCGATCTCAACCAGGCGGCCGATCCAGCTTGTGGTGAAGGTCTGCAGGCAGGCATAGGCGGCAGGACCAGAGGCGGTGGCGATCAGCCACCAGGCCATCAACAGCGTGCCGGCATAAAGCCCGATGCCGGTGACGCGGTGGATGATCGACATGATCATCGTCAGCGTCCACCGATAGGTCATGAAGGGGGAGAGCGGGCGATCTGTCTGTGCGGCCATCGGCGACTTTTCGAAAAATGCGGCGAAGGAATTTCTTCGCGCCCGAGGGTTAGAGATTTTCTATTTACGGACAGGACAGAATGAGTGCAATGCGAAACTATGATAATTGAGAATATTGATTCATTTTTTAGTTGTGCCGACCGTTTGTGTATTTAGTATGCCAGCGTAAATGTTCACAATATAAAATGGCCGCTTGTTCACTCCTTGAAAGAGCCGCCTATCGGGGAATTGGATGGTTTGCACCGTCGCCATTCCCTCGCTAACCTGCGACAAACTAACGCAGATGACGCTCATGCCCTTACCTGAAATCCAGCCACGCAAAGACGCCGGTCCGGTGCGGTCCGGTCCTCGCAAGGGCGAGACAAATGCCCCTTTCATGGGCGTTTTCGGCTTCTCGGTCCTCGGGTTGCTGCTGTGCTGCATTCTCGGCAGGTTGCCGATCTCCCGGGATTTTCTGTCGACGAAGATTCTTTTGATCTTCATGGCCGCGCCGGTTGCCGCGTGGCTCGGTTTTTCGCTCGGCGGCGGCGAGTAGCCGGCATCATTGCAAGGCCTTCGAGTTCCGCAGATCGGGCATGCCCTGCCTGCGGAACTCGATCGCCGACCAAGCGCCGCTATTTCGAGTGGGCGTAAAGCTTTGCGTATTTGTCGCGCAGAATGTTCTTCTGCACTTTGCCCATCGTGTTGCGCGGCAATTCGTCGATGAACAGAACGCGCTTGGGCAACTTGAATTTCGCGAGTCGGCCGTCGAGCGCGTGCAGCACGGCGGCCTCGTCCAGGCTGATCTTCTTGTCGGGGACCACCACGGCTGTGACGCCTTCGCCGAAATCGGCATGCGGCACGCCGATCACCGCGCTTTCGATCACGCCGGGAATGGCGTCGATCTCGCTCTCGATCTCCTTCGGGTAGACATTGAAGCCACCTGAGATGACGAGGTCCTTGCCGCGTCCGATGATGTGGACGTAGCCGCGCTGATCGATCTTGCCGAGGTCACCGGTGATGAAGAAGCCGTCGCGGAATTCCGCCTTGGTTTTCTCCGGCATCCGCCAGTACCCCTGGAAGACGTTCGGGCCTTTCACCTCCAGCATGCCGATCTCGTCGCGCGGCAGTTCGCGGCCTGTCTCGGGATCGGTAACGCGCATGGTGACTCCCGGCAGAGGGAAGCCGACCGCGCCCGGCACGCGCTCGCCATCATACGGGTTCGAGGTGTTCATGTTGGTTTCGGTCATGCCGTAGCGTTCCAGTACGGCGTGGCCAGTGCGTGCCGACCATTCACGATGGGTTTCGGCGAGAAGCGGCGCGGAGCCGGAAATAAACAGCCGCATGTGCGAGGCGGCTTCTTTCGTCAGGCGCTGATTCTGCAGCAGTCGGACGTAGAAAGTCGGCACGCCCATCAGCACGGTCGCGCGCGGCATCAGGTCGATGATGCGGTCGGTGTCGAGCTTCTTCAGGAAGATCATCGTCGCGCGCGAGAACAGGCAGGTGTTGATCGCTACGAACAGGCCGTGGGTATGATAGATCGGCAGCGCGTGGATCAGCACGTCCTTATCGGTGAAGTGCCAGTACTTCATTAGCGTCAACGCATTTGACGCCAGATTGTCGTGTGACAGCATCGCTCCCTTGGAGCGGCCGGTGGTGCCGGAGGTGTAGAGGATCGCGGCAAGATCGTTTCCCGCGCGCGCGACGGTCTTGAAATCCGGCGAGGCGTTCACAGCGCCATCCTTGAGCGAGCCATGCCCGTCGGCGTCGAGCGTGTCGACGTTGGCGTTGATTGTCTGCGCAATTTTGCGGATTCCTTCCGCTTTCGAAGGATCGCAGACGATCAGTGACGGCTCAGCATCGCCGAAGAAATATTCAAGCTCGTTCAGCGTATAGGCGGTGTTCAACGGCAGAAACGCAGCGCCCGCACGGATCGTCGCGAGATAGAGGACCAGCGCCGCAAGTGATTTTTCAACCTGAGCGGCGACGCGGTCTCCCGGCTTGACGCCCTGCGCCACAAGATAATTGGCGGTGCGCGCCGTGAATTCTTCCAGCTCGCCGTATGACACCTCGCGGCCATCTTCGGTTTCGACCGCTGTCTTGAGAGGCTCCTTCAATCCCTCGAACAGGCGGGCGTAGAGATTGGCGTTGGCGGATGCGGTCATGGTGAAGATCCGAAAGACAAATGAGAATTCGGCTTTACCAAAGCCGCGCTGCACAATGCAATGCAGACCATCGCATGGATTCTGGTGTCGTTTAGCGCGCCTCGCCGCGACTGAAAGGCAGCGCGCGCTGGAAGAGGCTGATCACGACACCGAGCGCCAGCGCGGCTGCGGAGACCGCGAGTGCCGACGACAGAGTCCCGGTGAGATCGCTGATAACGCCGGTGACGAGTGGGCCGAGAATCTGTCCGAGGCTGAAGATGATGGTGATGATCGCGATCACGCGCGGCCAAGCCTGTTCGGGATAGTTGAACCGCGTGAAGGCGGTGGTCGCAATCGTGGTGGCGAGAAATCCGTTGCCGAAGACAACAGCCGACAGCGCGTAGATCCACGGCGATGATCCTGCAAGCGGAAGCGCCGCGCCGATCGTGGTGAGCCCGATCATCAGGGCCATGGCGAAGCCACTCTGTCCGCGCGCCATCAGGCCGCGCCAAATCCACGGCGCGCTGATGCCACCGAGCCCGATCAGGCACCAGAACGCGCTTTGTGCCGCCGCGCCGCCGCCATTGTCGCGGATATAGGCGATCATGAAGGTCAAATAGGCGATATAGCCTGCGCCATAGAGGAAATAGCCCGCGAGATACGGCAGGATCGGTTTGATCGAGGAATCCTGCTGGCTAGTGCCGACGCTGACCGGATGCAGGCGGACACGCAGCAGCGGCACGGCCAGCGCCGCCGAAATCGCGGTGAGAACGATCCACACGATCCACCACGAGCCGCGCCCGAATTCTTGCAGCAGGAACGGCGAAATCGCCCCCGAAATGATCAGGCCCATCGCTGGGCCGTAATAGAACAACCCGATCAGCAGCGCCGCGCGCCGTGGATGCATCTGTGCGATGGACGCGGCGAGCGCGCCGCCGCAGATCAGCACAAACGCGCCGCCGATGCCGGATAGGATCCGGGCAAAACCGAAAGGCACGGGGGCGCCGGAGACGGAGCTGATCGCGAGCGAGACGAGGCACATTACGATGCCGAGATGGATGGTTTTCAGCAGGCCGATCCGCTTCGCCACCGGCGCGGCCAGCAGCGCGCCCGCGAGATAGCCGGCAGCGTTGACGGTATTCATCGCTCCGGCTGTGGCGTAGGACCAGCCCAGCGTGTCACGCATATCTGGCAGGACCAGCGAATAGGCGAAACGGCAGATGCCGAGGCCGATGGTGGGGCCGATAGCCAGCGTGAGAACCGCCAAGGCCGGGCGGGCGTCGGCGATCGTGGGAGCGCGCGAGGTCATGCAAATCGCTCAGAGAGCCCTGCAAATGCGGGTGTTTGGCCGATGCGGCTTGCAAAACATGCAGGGGGAATCTAGCAAAGCCGCGACTTTCCATACCCGGCAACCAGCGACAGGACAATTCTACTATGGCACCGCACAAATTATTGCTTCTCCCCGGCGACGGCATCGGCCCCGAGGTGATGGGAGAGGTGAAGCGCCTGATCGACTGGCTGAACGCGCAGGGCATCGCCAGCTTCGAGACCGAAACCGGTCTGGTCGGCGGCTGTGCCTATGATGCAGACAAGGTCGCGATCACCGACGCCACGGTGGCGAAGGCGAAGGCGGCGGATGCCATCCTGCTCGGCGCGGTCGGTGGCCCGAAATGGGATGGCGTGCCGTTCGATGTGCGCCCCGAGGCGGGCCTGCTGCGGCTGCGCAAGGACCTCGAACTGTTCGCCAACCTGCGCCCCGCGATCTGCTACCCGGCGCTCGCCGATTCATCGAGCCTGAAGCGCGAGATCGTCGAGGGTCTCGATATCATGATCGTGCGCGAGCTGACCGGCGGCGTCTATTTCGGCGAGCCGAAGGAAATCACCGATCTCGGCGGCGGCAAGAAGCGCGCGGTCGATACGCAGGTTTACGAGACCTATGAGATCGAGCGTATCGCGGCTGTCGCCTTCGACCTCGCGCGCAAGCGTCAGAATAAAGTGACGTCGATGGAGAAGCGCAACGTCATGAAGAGCGGCCTGCTCTGGAACGAGGTCGTGACCCGTGTGCATGCCGAGAAGTACAAGGACGTGCAGCTTGAGCATCAGCTTGCCGATTCCGGCGGCATGCAGCTTGTGCGCAATCCCAAGCAGTTCGACGTCATCGTCACCGACAACCTGTTCGGCGACGTGCTGTCCGACATCGCCGCGATGCTGACCGGCTCGCTCGGCATGCTGCCCTCGGCCTCGCTCGGCGCGACCGACGCAAAGACCGGCAAGCGCAAGGCGCTGTATGAGCCGGTGCACGGTTCTGCGCCAGACATTGCCGGCAAGGGCCTCGCCAATCCGCTGGCGATGCTGGCCTCGTTCGGCATGGCGCTGCGCTATTCGTTCGATATGGGCCAACTCGCCGACACCATCGACAAGGCGATCGCCAACGTGCTCGACAAGGGCATCCGCACCGGCGACATCGCGACCGGCGGCGCGAAGGGCGTCTCCACCTCGCAGATGGGCGAGGCGGTGCTGAAGGAAGTGCAGGCGCTGCACGGCTGATCGCCGAGCGCCATTCCGAAAATAAAAAATGCCCGGCGCGAGCCGGGCATTTTTGATTCAGGCGGGACGTTCGATCAGTACAGCGGGAACGCTGTCGGATAGCCACCGAGATCGTAATTGTCGCTCAGCGGATTGCGGCCCATGTTGGTGCGGTCGATGGTGCGGCCGTAGTGATAGCCGGGCGCCAGCGCGTAGTCGGTGAACTTGCGGTCGCCGGGCAACACCTCGGTGCCACCATCGAGCCAGGAGCGGCGAGAGATGAAAACGCGGGTGCGCGGGCCGGAGCGGTAGGAATAATTGACGCCGCCGCCATCGCGCGCGACCACCGTCTGCCGCTTCTTGGGCGCGGCATTCGCATCGCTGACGCCAAACCCCAATGCGGCCACCGTCACTGTCGCTAGCGCGGCCGCCATGACGTTGGTGCGCAACATTTTCAAAACCATCGTGCCCTCGCGAATTCCTGAGTGGAGGACAATTTACCTGTTCCGGGGGCGCCGCCACAAGGTGAATTGGGCCACAGTCGGGCTGAATAACGGTCCAAGGTGCTGAAATGTTTCAAAAGCCCGGCATTTTATCGATTGGTCGCCTATATGAGGGGCGAGGCAACGCCCGTCGGTCCCTCCGGCCCCGGTTGCCGGGCCCGAAGAGGCAGTTGGCGTTGTCTTGATGGTATTTTTCGCATAGAAGCGCGGCGTCTCGCTCCGCACATCCTGTGGGCGAAGCACTGCTTTGGAGAACTAAAATGGGTTTCAAGGTCGCCTGCGTGGGAGCTACCGGCAATGTGGGCCGGGAAATGCTCAACATCCTGGACGAGCGCGCCTTTCCGGCCGACGAAGTCGTCGCGCTGGCGTCTCGCCGCAGCCAGGGTACGGAAGTATCGTTCGGCGACCGCACCCTGAAAGTCAAAGCTCTCGAAAACTATGATTTCAGCGACGTCGATATCTGCCTGATGTCGGCGGGTGGCGACGTGTCGAAGGAGTGGTCGCCGAAGATCGCAGCGCAAGGCACGGTGGTGATCGATAACTCCTCGGCCTGGCGCATGGATCCCGACGTGCCGCTGATCGTGCCGGAAGTGAACGCCGATGCAGCAGCAGGCTTCACCAAGAAGGGCATCATCGCCAATCCGAACTGCTCGACCGCGCAGCTCGTGGTCGCCTTGAAGCCGCTGCACGATGCCGCGACCATCAAGCGCGTCGTGGTCTCGACCTACCAGTCGGTGTCGGGCGCGGGCAAGGACGCGATGGACGAATTGTTCTCGCAGACGAAGTCGGTCTACACCAACGACGATCTGGTGGCGAAGAAGTTTCCGAAGCGCATCGCCTTCAACCTGATTCCGCAGATCGACGTCTTCATGGAGGACGGCTACACCAAGGAAGAGTGGAAGATGATGATGGAGACCAAGAAGATTCTTGATCCCAAAATCGTCCTGACCGCGACCTGCGTGCGCGTCCCGGTGTTCATCAGTCATTCCGAAGCCGTCAACGTCGAGTTCGAGAAGTCGATCTCGGCGGATGAAGCGCGCGAGATTCTGCGCAAGGCGCCGGGCTGCCTCGTCATCGACAAGCGCGAGCCGGGCGGCTACGCCACGCCTTACGAGGCGGCGGGCGAGGACGCGACCTACATCAGCCGCATCCGCGAGGACGCGACAGTGGAGAACGGTCTGGCGTTCTGGTGCGTGTCGGACAATCTGCGCAAGGGTGCGGCGCTGAACGCGATCCAGATCGCCGAAGTGCTCGTCAACCGCAAGCTGCTGCAGCCCAAGAAAAAGGCTGCTTAAAAGGCGGCCTGATTAGCCGCCTTTGTCATCGTGTTGAAACAAGCCGCCTTCGGGCGGCTTGTTTTTTGAAGCTTAGTTTGAAGTTGAATGCGGGCGTGCGCTCTCATATCCGAGAGGCAACGTCTGGGTGACGGCCTGGAATTCGCCGGTCGTGCGGTCAAGGATCGACAGCGATCCATGTGCGACACCGAAATAGGCGCCGTGAAGCTGGATCTTGCCGCGCTCGACCTGAATGCGGATGCAGGGAAACGTCATCAGGTTGTCGAGGCTGGTCGAGACCGCTTTCTTCTCGATGCGTGTGACGTAATCGTGCTGGGATTCGCCGGGCTTACGAGGCTCGCCGTCGAGCGCCGGAGACAGCAGCGACATCCACTTGCCGATGAAATCGCCCGGCGACAGCGGCGCGGAAGGTTCCACCAGCGCCTTGATGCCTCCGCATTGCGCGTGGCCGAGCACCACGATGTGCTTGACCTTCAGCACCTGCACCGCGAATTCCAGTGCGGATGAGACGCCATGCGCCTCGCCGTCCGGCGCGTAGGGCGGTACCAAATTCGCGACGTTGCGGACGACGAACAATTCGCCCGGCCCCGCGTCGAAGATCACTTCGGGAGACACGCGCGAGTCGCAACAGCCGATCACCATGACTTCCGGCGACTGGCCGATGTCGGACAATTCGTGGTAGCGCGACTGCTCTGTCGGAAGGCGATGGGCCGCAAAGGTGCGGTAGCCGGAAATCAACTGTTTTGGAAATCTCTCGGGCATGGTCACTCTCGCGTTATTTCCATTGGCTAACCACGATCCCTCCCACGGGGCAAGGCTTTCCTCCCTACATTACCGGTGATACGCCTCTCGAAGTCATGTCTCTGGAGCAATGCCGATGATCCGCCCGCTCCGCAGCGTTCTGTTCATGCCGGGTTCGAACGCGCGCGCATTGGAGAAGGCCCGCAGCCTTCCTGCCGACGGTATTATTTTCGATCTCGAGGATTCGGTTGCGCCTGAGGAAAAGCCGAACGCACGAACGCAGATCGCGCAGGCAATGTCGCAGGGCGGCTTCGGTGGGCGCGAGCTTGTCATCCGCACCAATGCGCCTGCATCTCCTTTTTGGCAGGACGACAGCGCGCTGGCGGCGCAGGCGCGCCCGGACGCCATTCTGGTTCCGAAGATCGCAGGGCCTGAGGATGTCGCGGCGATCTGCGCGCGACTGGACCAATTGGGGGCTAATCCTGCGATCAAGCTGTGGGTGATGATCGAGACGCCGCTCGCGGTGTTGCAGATTGCCGGGATCGCGGCCTGCGCGCGCGAGAAGGGTGCGCGGCTTGCCGCGTTCGTGATCGGTCCGAACGACATTTCGCTCGACACCCGCATCCGCATGAAGCCGGGGCGTGTCGAGATGGTGCCGCTGTTTCTCGATTGCGTCGTCGCCGCGCGCAGCTACGGCATTGAGGTTCTCGACGGACCTTACAGCGATTTCAGCGATGCAGCGGGTTTTGCGGCCGAATGCGAGCAAGCACGCGATCTCGGTTTCGACGGCAAGACGCTGATCCATCCGGCGCAGATCGAGATCGCCAATCGCGTTTTTCGGCCGGCGGATGACGAACTCGCCGAAGCACGCGGCATCATTGCCGCATTCGAGCAGTCTGAGGCTACCGGCAAGGGCGCGATCCGTTACGAGGGACGGATGGTCGAGCGGCTTCACGCCGAGATGGCGCGCCGTACGCTCGCGATGGCGGATGCGATCGGGAAAATGGAGCAGGCGGCAAAAACCTGAAGCCGCCCGGTTTTTATCGTGATGCGAGATTTGACGGCGGCAGGGCCGCTGTCATTGTGATCTCACAGCCAGGGACGTGCGATCTTCTCGCGGGCTTCGAAGCTGTCGATTGAAGCCTTCTTCTGCATCGTTAGGCCGATGTCGTCGAGGCCGTTGAGCAGGCAGTGCTTGCGGAACGGGTCGATCTCGAAATTGATGACCCCGCCGTCCGGGCCACGAATTTCCTGCTTCTCGAGATCGATGGTCAGCGTGGCATTGGCGCCGCGCTCGGCGTCGTCGAACAGCTTGTCGAGTTGCTCGTGGGTGACGCGGATCGGCAGCAGGCCGTTCTTGAACGCGTTGTTGTAGAAGATATCGCCGAACGAGGTCGAGATCACACAGCGGATGCCGAAATCAGCAAGTGCCCAAGGTGCGTGTTCGCGGCTCGATCCGCAGCCGAAATTGTCGCCTGCGACCAGGACCTGGGCGTGGCGGTAAGCCGGCTTGTTCAGCACGAAATCCGGATTTTCGCTGCCGTCGTCATTGTAGCGTTGCTCCGAGAACAGGCCCTTGCCGAGCCCGGTCCGTTTGATGGTCTTCAGGTACTGCTTCGGGATAATCATGTCGGTGTCGACATTGATGATCTTCAGCGGCGCCGCGACGCTGCTCACAACCGTGAATTTTTCCATCGTCTCAATCCGTTGGGACCTGCGGAGGCAGGCCAATTTGGAACGGTTCTTATCGTGAATGACGGATTTGGCAAAGGCCCATTGAACGCATGGCCGAATGCGGTGGGCGAAGGTTATTGACGCGGGAAGGCCGATCGGAGAGTTTTCGGGCTTCTCGAGGGGGCAGGCGGATGGTGCGGCATTCATTGTTAGGCATGGTGGGAGCGGTTTTGCTGGTGGCGCTGTCACCCGGTACCCAAGCGTCTGCCGAGCCTGCCGGTGCCGTCCAGTCCCATGCCGCGGTTGCGCCTGCAGAGGCGTCTACTGGAGCAAGGGCAGAGGAATTTTCCGCGCAGAGCCGGGAGCGCCGCCGCCGGCGGCCGCCCCGGGTTCATATCTATACGCCGCGCGGGCCGGGACCGAATTCCGTTCGGATTTGCCATTCTCATTACGAGTACGAGCATCGTCCCAGCGGGACAGTGATCGTGCCGCGTGAAAACTGTTACTGGCAGGGTTGAAGCTGTCGCGCATCGCCGAGTGCTTGCTTCGCATCGATGCCACTCTGTGGCCTTGATTCATTCAGCATAAATTCACCGTCTCGCTTTCAGGCTGACCAATGTCCCTCATCGGGAACCCTCGTGGCTCACGCGGGTTGTAAAGCGTTGGATTGCAGCCGTCGGATGACGGCTGTTTCATTGGTCATAGGAGAGCTTGAGGATGAAGAAACTTCTCGGACTTCTCGCAGTCGCGGGTCTGATGTTTGTTGTGACTCCGTCACAGCAGGCGAATGCGATGTCGCTTGCGGCACCTGGCACGGCTGCGGCCGCCGATCATGCTGCCGTCGGTACGACGGAAGTCCGCTATCGCCGTCATTGGCATCCGCGCCGTCACTGGCATCCTCATCGTCGCCACTGGCATCATCGCCGTTGGTGATCTCCAACGGATCAACGAGCAGGCCCTTCGCGGGGCCTGTTTTCGTTTGGAACGATTGGAATCGGCGCCGGCGCGGAACATGATATGGCTAGGCCGGGGCCCTGAGACAGATCGAAGGAGGATTTGATGAAATTCAATCTTCAGACATTGCTCGCTGCCGCAGCGATGATGTTTGGTGCCGCTCTGGTGATGCCGGCGGCGCAGGCCGCCACGCAGCAGCCGCAAGCGGCCTCGCAGCAGGCGCATCACGCCAAGCAAACGATGACCGATGTGAGCGCCCGGCGTTACCGCCGTCACTATCGTCCGCGCGTGTATTATCGCCCGTACTATCGGCCGTATTACCGTCCCTACTATTACGGGCCTAGCTATTACCGGCCATACGGCTATTACCGGCCGTATTATCGTCCCTACGGTTATTATTACGGCGGACCGGCCTATTACGGTTGGGGTCGCGGCATTGGATTCAGTTTCGGGTTCTGAAGACAGTAGTGGAAAGAGCAAAGCAAAACGGGCGCTTTTCAGCGCCCGTTTTTTATTGGGGTCATTCCCGGCGAAGTTGCGGTTACGCAGCCTTCCAGTCGCGGATGTCGACGAAGTGGCCCGCGATCGCCGCCGCTGCCGCCATCGCAGGCGACACCAGATGGGTGCGGCCCTTGAAGCCCTGACGGCCTTCGAAGTTGCGGTTCGAGGTCGAGGCACAACGCTCTTCCGGCGACAGCTTGTCGGGGTTCATTGCGAGGCACATCGAGCAGCCCGGCTCGCGCCATTCGAACCCGGCCTTGATGAAGATCTTGTCGAGGCCTTCGGCTTCGGCCTGCTCCTTCACGAGACCGGAACCCGGAACGACCATTGCATTGACATTGCCGTTGACGGTGTGGCCGTTGATCACCTCCGCAGCCGCGCGCAGATCCTCGATGCGGCCGTTGGTGCATGAGCCGATGAAGACGCGGTCGAGCTTGATGTCGGTGATCTTGGTGCCGGCTTTCAGGCCCATATAGGCGAGCGCGCGTTCCTTCGACAGCCGCTTGGCCTCATCTGCGATCTTGGCGGGATCGGGCACGATGCCAGCAACCGAAGCGACGTCTTCCGGCGAGGTGCCCCAGGTGACGATCGGCGGCAGGTTCGCGGCGTCGAGACGAATCTCGTGGTCGAAATGCGCACCCTCATCGGTGCGCAGCGTGTCCCAGTAGCGCACGGCCTGCTCCCACTGCGCAGCCTTCGGCGACAGCGGACGACCCTTCAGAAACTCATACGCCTTCTCGTCGGGTGCGATGAGGCCCGCGCGTGCGCCGCCTTCGATCGACATGTTGCAGACCGTCATGCGGCCTTCCATCGTCAGCGCGCGGATCGCATCGCCGGCATATTCCAGCACGTAGCCGGTGCCGCCTGCGGTGCCGATCTCGCCGATGATGGCAAGGATGATGTCCTTCGCGGTGACGCCTTCGGGCAGCTTGCCGTCGACGACGGCACGCATGTTCTTGGCCTTCTTCTGGATCAGCGTCTGCGTGGCGAGCACATGCTCGACCTCTGAGGTGCCGATGCCGTGCGCCAGCGCGCCGAATGCGCCATGCGTCGAGGTGTGGCTGTCGCCGCACACGATCGTCGAGCCGGGCAGCGTGAAGCCCTGCTCCGGGCCGATGACGTGGACGATGCCCTGACGTTTGTCGAACTCGTTGAAATACTGCACGCCGAAGTCGCGCGCGTTGGTCGCAAGCGCAGCGATCTGCTCGGCGCTCTCCGGATCGGGGTTCGGCTTGGAGCGGTCGGTCGTCGGCACGTTGTGGTCGACAACGGCAAGCGTCTTCTCCGGCGCATGCACCTTGCGGCCGGACACGCGAAGGCCTTCGAACGCCTGCGGCGAAGTCACCTCATGGACAAGATGGCGATCAATGTAGAGCAGGCAGGTGCCGTCGGGCTGCTCGTCAACCAGGTGATCGTTCCAGATCTTGTCGTACAGGGTGGTCGGTTTGGCCATTTTGGTTTTCGCTTTTTCCGGGTCGGGCGCGTTCCGTAGGCGCCTGTTGCAGCGGGCTTTTTACTCGCATAAGGCGCGGCGGGAAAGTATTCTCGCCATATAAGAACTGCATGGGGCTCCTCAATGTCTGCACGGCCGCCGGTCGCACCCTATCTCACGGTTTCCCCCGCGGCGGGTGCCGTTGCATTCTACAGCGCCGCTTTCGACGCCAAGCAGAAAGCCCTGATGCCAGCGCTGGACGGCATGCGGATTATGCATTGCGAGTTGGAGATCAACGGCGGCACGCTGTTCCTGTCGGATGCGTTCCCCGAATTCGGCAAGGCGCGTTCGCCTCTGCCCGGCGAGCCGGTGACGGCCTCGGTCAGCCTCGAATTCGCAACGTCCGAGGAAGTGGACGAAGTGTTCACGCGGGCGACGAAGCTCGGTGCGGTCGGCGAAGTCTCGCCGACAAATTCATTTTGGGGCACGCGCACCGCGATCGTGCGTGATCCGTTCGGCCATCGCTGGATCATGAACGGTCCGCTCGCAACGTAATTGCTGTCGCGTTCACGCATGAAAAAAGCCCCGGTGAACCGGGGCTTTTTTGAATCCTTGATAGAAGCCGAATTACTCGGCAGCCGCAGCAGCCGTCGTGGTCTGACGCTGATCCTGCTTCTCGACGATGCGGGCCGATTTGCCGCGCAGGCCGCGCAGGTAATACAGCTTGGCACGACGCACCTTGCCGCGACGCACGAGCTTGATCGAGTCGATCATCGGCGAATAGATCGGGAAGACACGCTCGACGCCTTCGCCGTACGAAATCTTGCGAACGGTGAAGCTCTCGTTGATGCCACCGCCGTTGCGGCCGATGCAGACGCCTTCATAGGCCTGCACGCGGGTGCGGTCGCCTTCCTTGACCTTAACGTTGACGGTCACGGTGTCGCCCGGACCGAAGTCGGGAATGGTCTTCCCGGCGGCGAGCTTCTCGAGCTGCTCTTTCTCGAGCTCTTGGATGAGATTCATAGCAAAACTCCATCGGGCAGCGCGCCCGAAAGGGACTGCGCGAAATTTCGTATCCAGCACATGCACGGATTGGGCGCTGCTATACGCCAAACCGCACCCGTTGTCACTGGTCCGTCGTGTTTTTTGGCGTCTTTGAGCCAATTCGAGCCGCCCAGAGGTCCGGGCGGCGGGCTCGGGTCAGGGATTCGGCCTGGGCGCGCCGCCATGACTCGACCCTAGCGTGGTCACCGGAGGTCAAAACATCAGGAATCTCATGGCCTTCGAAGGTCTGAGGCCGGGTGTACTGGGGATACTCAAGAAGGCCGTCGGAAAAACTCTCCTCGGTTCCCGAAGCGAGCTTGCCCATGACACCCGGCAAGAGCCGGACGCAGGCATCGATCAGCACCATGGCGCCGAGTTCCCCGCCGGATAGTACGTAGTCGCCGATCGAGACCTCCTCGAGGCCGCGTGCCTCGATCACGCGCTGGTCCACGCCCTCGAACCGGCCGCAGACGATTATCGGGCCAGGGCCCCCCGCCAGTTCCACCACCCGCTTCTGGGTCAATGGCCGACCGCGCGGGCTCATCAGGAGGCGCGGCTGGTCGAAGTCGCATCCGGCGGCGTCGATCGCGGCCGCCAGCACATCGGCGCGGAGCACCATGCCGGGTCCCCCGCCGGAAGGGGTGTCATCGACGCTGCGGTGCCTGTCGGTCGCGGAGGCGCGGATGTCGCGCACGTCGAGCCGCCAGATGTCGGACGCCAGCGCGCGGCCTGCGAGGCTGACGCCGAGCGGGCCGGGAAACATCTCCGGAAACAGCGTGAGAACGGTGGCGCGCCAAGTCATGGCGCAGAATCCGCCGGGTCTGGCGAATCGCCTTCGATTTCTTGCGGTAGATCGACGACGACACGTCCCGCCGCAAGATCAACCGTCGGCACTACGGCGTTGGTAAACGGCAGCAAGAGTGATGGCCCGCTTTTCGGCGCGATCTCGATGATGTCGCCCGCGCCGAAATTATGGATCGCAGTAACGGTTCCGATAGCTGCGCCCTGCGGATCGAGGGCGGCGAGGCCGATCAGGTCAGCGTGGTAGTACTCGCCTTCATTAGTATCGGGCAGGGCATCGCGCGAGATGTAAAGCTCGATGCCGTTGAGGCGTTCTGCTTCGTCGCGGTTGGTGACGCCCTTGAGCGACGCGACCAGATGGTCCTTGGCAGCGCGGGCGCGCGCCACCTCGAATTGTCGCGCGCCGTCCTTGGTCGAGAGCGGGCCGTAGTCGATCACCGCCATCGGGTCTTCGGTGAACGGCCACAACCGCACCTCGCCGCGCACACCGTGCGCGGCGCCGATCTTCGCAACGCAGATGCGCGCTGCCCGGGTCATTCAGGCTTAAGCCTTGGGAGCCTCGGCGGCCGCCTTGCGCTCCTTGCGCGGCACGGCCTTCTCGGGGTTGTTGCGCGCGGTGCGCTTCGCAACGCCAGCCGCATCGAGGAAGCGCATCACACGGTCCGACGGCTGCGCGCCCTTGGCGAGCCAGGCCTTCACCTGCTCCATGTCGAGCTTGAGGCGAGCCTCGTTGTCCTTCGGCAGCAGCGGGTTGAAGTAGCCCAGGCGCTCGATGAAGCGGCCGTCGCGGGGAAAGCGCGAGTCGGCGACGACGACGTGATAAAACGGGCGCTTCTTGGTGCCGGCGCGGGCGAGGCGAATGACGACTGACATGGTGTTCTCCGTTCGATTCTAAAAATGCTTGTGTGACAGGGGTTATTTCTTCTTGCCCAGACCCGGAAATCCTCCGAGGCCCGGCAAATTCGGTTTTCCGAGGCCGCCCAATCCTGAGGGCAGGCCCGGAAAGTCTTTCGGCAGCGAAGGCATACCGCCGGGGCCTTGCGGCAACCCTTGAGGCATCTGGTCCTTCAACTGCTGAATCTGTTCAGGCGAGGGCATGCCGCCGCCAAAGCCCATCATCTGCGCAAGGCCAGCCATCGGGCCGCGCTTGCCCTGACCCATGGCCTTCATCATGTCGGCCATGCCCCGGTGCATCTTCAGGAGCTTGTTGACGTCCTCGACCTTCACGCCCGCGCCAGCGGCGATGCGCTTCTTGCGGCTCGCCTTCAGGACGTCGGGGTTCTTGCGCTCCGCGCGCGTCATCGAATCGATCACCGCCATCTGCCGCTTGACGATCCTGTCGTCGAGATTGGCGGCGGCGAGTTGGTTCTTCATCTTGGCGATGCCGGGCATCATGCCCATCAGGCCGCCGAGGCCGCCGAGATTCTGCATCTGGGCCAACTGTTCGCGCAGATCGGCAAGATCGAACTTGCCCTTGCGCATCTTCTCGGCTGTGCGCGCCGCCTTCTCCGCATCGATATTGGCGGCGGCTTTCTCG
The DNA here is from genome assembly GCF_000314735.2 of Afipia felis ATCC 53690. NCBI lineage: Bacteria > Pseudomonadati > Pseudomonadota > Alphaproteobacteria > Hyphomicrobiales > Nitrobacteraceae > Afipia > Afipia felis. The sequence continues at coordinate 3,031,095 of NZ_KB375270.1, forward strand.
ACCAGCGACACGATATCGCCCATGCCAAGGATGCGGCTTGCGATACGTGAAGGGTGAAAGTCTTCCAGCGCGTCGGTCTTTTCGCCGGTGCCGATCAGCTTGATCGGCTTGCCGGTGACGGCACGCATCGACAGCGCCGCGCCGCCGCGGCCGTCACCATCAACACGGGTGAGCACGATGCCGGTGAGGCCGACGCGCTCATCGAACGCGCGTGCAAGGTTGACGGCGTCCTGGCCGGTGAGGGAGTCCGCAACCAGCAGCACTTCATGCGGATTGGCGGCGGTTTTAACCGCAGCTGCTTCACGCATCATCTCTTCATCGAGCGTGGTACGGCCGGCGGTGTCGAGCAGCACGACATCGTAACCGCCGAGCTTGCCCGCCTGCAGCGCGCGTTGCGCAATCTGCTGCGGTATCTGGCCGGCGACGACCGGCAGTGTTTCGATGGAGAGATCGCGGCCGAGCACCGCGAGCTGTTCCTGTGCCGCCGGACGGTAGACGTCGAGCGAGGCCATCAGGACTTTTTTCTTGTCGCGCTGGGTGAGGCGTCGCGCGAGCTTCGCGGTGGTCGTGGTCTTACCGGAGCCCTGCAGGCCGACCATCATGATCGCGATCGGCGCGGGCGCGTTGAGGTCGATGAGCTGGCCGTCGGAGCCGAGCGTTTCCACGAGCTGATCGTGGACGATCTTCACGACCATCTGGCCGGGCGTCACCGACTTGACGACGGTTGCGCCGATCGCCTGTTCGCGGACCTTGTCGGTGAACGAGCGCACGACTTCGAGCGCGACGTCCGCTTCCAAAAGCGCACGGCGCACTTCGCGCATCGCGGCGTCGACATCGGCCTCCGACAGCGCACCGCGCCGCGTCAGCTTGTCGAGAATGCCTCCGAGCCTTTCCGACAGATTGTCGAACATCTCAGCGTCGTATCCCGTTACGCTCCGGATGGAGCAATGATCCAAACAATTTTACGCCCGAGGGCGCACAGCGCTGTCGGGCGTTGACCTCCGGCGTCTCGCACCGGGCGGCGGGTCGAAAAGAAAACCTTTTCGAGAAGTGGCGCGGTTAAAGCCTTCCCGGCCCGGAAAGTCAAGAAAGGAGCGGAAAAAGCGGCTTTTATGGCTGAAAGCGGGCGTCGCGGAGCTGTTATTTGCCTCCCGGCCCGATTTTGGGGTCAATCGAAGCATGAAACTCACCCGTCGCGGCTTTTTCGGAACTTTCGCCGGTCTTCTGGCGGTCGCAGGCGGGTCCTCGGCGTGGGCATCCCGGATGAAGACCTATAGCGGCCCGGTTTCGGATCATTTCGACGGCTTGCACTTTTTCGACCCGCACGGTGCGCCGCCTCGGCCGCTGGCCGACCTGCTGCGCTGGCGCTTTGGCCGAAACTCCTCGAAATGGCCGGACTGGGTGCCGAGCGGGTTTGCCGATACGCCGCCGTTAAGCGTCACCGGCAGCAAAGTCCGCCTGTCCTTCGTCGGGCATGCGAGCTGGCTGATCCAGACCGCGGGGTTGAACATTCTGGTCGATCCGGTGTGGTCGGAGCGGGCCTCGCCGCTTTCTTTCGCCGGCCCGAAGCGCGTCAACGATCCCGGTATCGCGTTCGAGGCGCTGCCGCCGATCGACGCCGTACTGGTGTCGCACGGCCATTACGATCACCTCGATATGCGCACGCTCTCAAAGCTTGCGGCGAAATTCTCGCCGCGCGTCATCACGCCGCTCGGCAATGATGTGACCATCAAATCGAACAATGATGCGGTACGCGCCGAAGCATATGACTGGAACGATCGCGTCGAGATTGGCAACGGCGTATCGGTGACGCTGGTGGCGACGCGGCATTGGAGCGCGCGCGGCCTGTTCGACCGCAACAAGGTGCTGTGGGCGAGCTTCGTGCTGGAGACGCCTGCGGGCAAAATCTACATCGTGTGTGATTCCGGCTATGGCGATGGCGGACACTTCCGCCGGGTGCGCGAGGCGCATGGGCTGTTGCGGCTCGCGATCCTGCCGATTGGCGCTTACGAGCCGCGCTGGTTCATGCGCGACCAGCATATGAATCCATCGGATGCGGTGAAGGCGCTTGGCGACTGCGGAGCCGAGATGGCGTTGGCGCATCATCACGGCACGTTCCAGCTCACCGACGAGGCGATCGACGCGCCCGCGAATGATCTTACTGTTGCGCTCGATCAGGCGAAGGTGCCGCGCGACACCTTCGCTGTTTTGAAGCCGGGACAGATATTCGAGATCTGACCGCTTTCACCGGTTATGGTTTCGGCTTGATCTCGTAGCTCACGTGAACGGAGACCCGCAGTGTCTGTTCGCCGGGCACGATCGGAGTCGGTGCCGCAGCAAGAGTTGCGTCCATCCTTCGGAACGCGATCGGCGGCGGCGCGCCATCTTCGGCGATGCTGAGTGGCGCACCAAGAGTTACGCCCGCGGATTGGGCATAAATCGCGGCCTTACGGTGCGCATCTTCCACCGCCTTGGCGCGAGCTTCGTCGAGCAGTTTTGACGATTGCGAGACCGAAAAGCCGATGCCGCCGATATCGTTGGCGCCGGAGGCGACCAGCGCGTCGATGGTGTCGCCGATCTTGGCGATGTCGCGCAGTCTGACGCTGACGCGATTGGTCGCGCGATAGCCGGTGATCTGCGGCGGCGCGTTTGAATTGTTCCGGCTCGTCATCTGGGGGTGCAGCGAAATTTGCGAGGTCTGGACATCCTTTGGTGCGATGCCGGTTCCTTTCAGGGCGGCCAGCACATCGTTCATTGCCTTGGCGTTGGCTTCGCTCGCGGCGCGCGCGGTCTTTGCTTCCGTTGTCACACCAGCTTCGATCTCCGCCAGATCGGGCGCGGCTGACACAGTGGCCTGTCCGCTGACCGAAATCGAGGGCGGCACAGGTTGAGCGAGCGCGGGCGAGGCGAGCGCGAGGCACGCGGCGGCGACGAGACAACGCATGATAATGAACTCCTTAGTTCAGGGGGACGAAGACGTTGATGATGAGTTTGTCTTCTTCGGTCTTGAGCGGGTCAGTGACGTATTCCTCGATGAAGCTGTCTTTCGCCTCCAGCTTCTTCTCATCGAGATAATTGGTGATGGCCTCGTAGGTGTTGTCCATGTTGTCGTAGGAGCCGCGATGGACGAATTTCAACACCTTGCCTTCGGGCGATTGGGTGATGCTCATGTCCTTGGGCAAATTCTTCGGCTCCTGATTGACGGGCATTTCGGCCTGGAAGGTGAAGCCGGCGTCGTCGGTTGACGTGTAGACAATGATCACAGGGCCCGCGGGCTCGATCTTTTGCTTGGCGAGCAAGGTGTTCAGCGCCTTGATAGAATCCGTCAGCGTCTCGAACGCCGAATCCCACACGGCTTTGCCCTTGAGCGCGACGACCTTTTTTGCGGTTAGAGTGGTTTCCTCGCCGAACGGATCGGCTGGCTGCACTTTGGCCGGAGGTGCTGCTTCGGTCGCGGGTGAAGCAGGTGCGGGCGTAGCTGCTGCGGGTGGAGTGGCTGGAGCGGTGGGTGCGGACGATTCAGGCGGTGTCGCCGGAGCTGTGACGGCAGGAGCAGGGGTGGCTGCAGGTGCGGGGGGCGTCGCGGGAGCGAGCGTAGTGGGAGGCGCGACCGGCTTGTCGGCTGTTGTGGGAGGGGGCGTCGTCGGGGTCGCGGGCGACTGTGCGGATGCCGGAATTATTGCCATTGAGGCCGCCGCGAGAGCGATCGGGACCAGCAAAACCAGTCGGGTCGAGCGGGACGTCATCCGGGAAATCTCCATTTTATCCGGGTTTGCGTAGTCTGAGCGTAGCATGGCGTGATATGCGCGTCTCAAAGGGTCGGGAGGCGGGGCAGTGGGCTGGTCATTGTCGCCATCCTCGCCATATAAAGCGCCTGGATTTTGACCATGACCGTGCTCGCCAATCATAGCTTCGCCAAGATGAACGGAATCGGAAACGAGATCGTCGTTGTCGATCTGCGTACGTCCGATTCACAGATCACGCCGGCCGAAGCCCGTGCCATCGCCGCACCAGACGGCGTGCCTTACGATCAATTGATGGTGTTGCAGACGCCGCGGCTGCCCGGCACCAGCGCCTTCATCCGTATCTATAATAATGACGGCTCCGAGGCAGGCGCCTGCGGCAACGGAATGCGTTGCGTGGCCAAGCGTGTATTCGGCGCAAGCGGCGAGAAAGCCGCGACCTTCGAGACCCGCGCGGGACTCCTGAACTGCTGGCAGGGGCCGTCACCAGATCTTTACACGGTCGATATGGGCGTACCGAAGTTCGGCTGGCAGGACATTCCGCTCGCCGAGGAATTTCGCGACACGCGCTATATCGAATTGCAGGTCGGGCCGATCGATGCGCCGGTGCTGCATTCGCCATCCGTCGTCAGTATGGGCAACCCACATGCGATCTTCTGGGTCGCCGATATAGACGCCTATGATCTCGAACGGTTCGGGCCGCTTCTGGAAAATCACCCGATCTTTCCCGAGCGCGCCAACATCACGCTCGCCCATATCGTCGATCGCGATCACATCCGCATGCGCACTTGGGAGCGCGGCGCCGGTCTCACCAAAGCGTGCGGCTCGGCGGCGTGCGCGACGGCAGTGGCAGCGGCACGATTGAAGCGCACCAATCGCATTGTGCAGATGAGCCTGCCCGGTGGCGATCTCACCATCGAGTGGCGCGAGAGCGACGACCACGTTCTGATGACCGGCGCCGCCGTGCTGGAATATGAAGGCATCTTCGATCCAGCGCTGTTCGCGGCGCTTGCCTGACATGACGGTCGAGCTCGTCACCTTCGGTTGCCGCCTCAATCTTGCTGAATCGGAGACGATGCGCGCCGAGGCGGGAGCCGCGGGCGTGCACGATGCATTTATCGTCAATACCTGCGCGGTGACGAGCGAAGCGGTGGCGCAGGCGCGCCAGACCATCCGCCGTCTGCGACGCGAGCAGCCCGAGCGCAGGATCATCGTCACCGGCTGCGCGGCGCAGACCGATCCCGCAATGTTCGCGGACATGCCGGAAGTTGACCGCGTTCTCGGCAATGACGATAAAATGCGCGCCGATGCCTGGCAGGCGACGCGCAGTGCATTCGATCTTGATGACGGCGAGAAGGTCGCTGTCGCTGACATCATGGCGGTGCGCGAGATGGCGCCGCATCTGGTGGATGGATTTCACAATGGCCAGCCACGCGCCTTCGTGCAGGTGCAAAACGGCTGCGATCATCGCTGCACCTTCTGCATCATTCCGTATGGACGCGGCAATTCGCGTTCGGTGGCGATGGGGGCGGCGGTCGATCAGGTGCGCGTTCTGGTCGAGAACGGCTGTCCCGAAATCGTGCTTACCGGCGTCGACATCACGAGCTACGGCGCGGATTTGCCGGGAACACCGAAATTGGGTGCGCTTGTGAAGCAGATACTCAAGCACGTGCCGGAATTGAAGCGTCTGCGTCTGTCTTCGATCGATTCCGTCGAAGCGGATCGCGATCTGCTCGATGTGATGGCAGACGACGAGCGATTGATGCCGCATCTGCATCTGTCGTTGCAGGCCGGCGATGATCTTATTCTCAAGCGCATGAAGCGGCGGCACTCGCGCGCCGACGCCATCGCGTTCTGCGAGCAGATCAAACGGCTGCGGCCAGACATCGCGTTCGGCGCCGATTTGATCGCAGGTTTTCCGACCGAGGCGGACGGGATGTTCGAACGCTCGCTCGCGCTGGTCGAAGATTGCGATCTCACCTTCCTGCATGTGTTTCCGTACTCGAAACGTCCCGGCACGCCCGCGGCGAAGATGCCGCAGGTCGAGGGCCGCATTGTCAAGGAGCGGGCGAAGCGGCTGCGCGACGCAGGCGAGGCGGCACTGAAGCGCAGGCTTGCGAACGAGGTGGGAAAGATGCGTCATGTTCTGATCGAAAGCGCCACGCAGGGCCGCACCGAACATTTCCTGCCCGTCGCGATTACGGGCGGTGTTGCAGGCGAGGTGCGGGCCATGGCCATTTCGGGCCACGATGGTGCACGCCTAAGCGTGTGACACAGCCTGTTCCGGCGATTCGATCTCTTGCTCGCCGTTCCAGCCGCATGCGCGCAGCCGTTCCTGCAAATGCACGGGCACCGGCGCAACGACGCGCACCGGCGGCTTGTTCTTCGACAGTGGCACGATGATCTCGCGCGAATGCAGATGCAGGCTCGGCTCGCCGAAGCGCGGGCCGTTGCCGTAGATATTGTCGCCGACAATCGGAAATCCCATCGCCGCACAATGCACGCGCAATTGATGGGTGCGGCCGGTGATCGGTTCCAGCGCGAGCCATGTCAGCCCCTCACCGCGTCCCATCACGGTCCAGCGGGATTTGGAAGGCAGTCCGTTCGGATCGGGCTTCTGCCACCAGCCGCGCTCCGCATCGAGCCGCCCGAGCGGAATGTCGATCTCGCCTTCGTTCTCCGCAGGCCCGCCTTCGACCACGGCCCAGTAGGTCTTGCCGATCTTGCCGTGCTTGAACAGAAGCCCGAGCGAGGCAGTGGCCTTGCGGTGACGGCCAAGCACGAGGCAGCCGGAGGTGTCGCGGTCGAGCCGATGCGCCAGCACCGGCGGGCGCGGCAAACCGTAGCGCAGCGCGTCGAACGAAGCTTCGAGGTTGGGGCCACCCTTCGGGCCTTTATGCACGGCGATCCCGGCCGGTTTGTCGACCACCAGCATCAGGCCGTCGCGGTGAAGCACGCGCGCCTGCATTTCTTCGGCGGTCGGCTGTGGCGTATCCATGGTGAAGACCGGCTTTTGTTTCTCGGCCGAACCGGGTAACACACCCCCCGAAATGTTGACAGTCAACAAATGACAGATACGCCGCAGGACAAACCCAAGCAGAGCTGGTGGCAGCGGCTTTCGGCTGGGCTCAAGCGCACGTCCGGTTCGATCGGCAGCGCGCTCACCGATCTCGTCAGCAAGCGCAAGCTCGACCGCGCCATGCTCGAGGACATCGAGGATGTGCTGCTGCGCGCCGATCTCGGAACCGAGGTCGCTGCGCGGATCGCGGCGAAGGTCGGCGAGGGTCGCTACGACAAGGATGTCTCTGCGCAGGATGTTCAGGAGATCGTCGCTGCCGAGGTGGAGAAAGTGCTCGTGCCCGTGGCAAAGCCACTCGTCATCGATGAGAGCCAGAAGCCGTTTGTCATTCTCGTCGTCGGCGTCAACGGCTCCGGCAAGACAACGACGATCGGCAAGCTTGCCGCGAAGTTTATGGCGGAAGGCCGTCGCGTGATGTTGGCGGCGGGAGACACGTTCCGCGCCGCCGCCATCGAACAACTGAAAATCTGGGGTGAGCGCACCGGGGTGCCGGTGATTGCGCGCGCTCACGGTTCGGATGCCGCGAGCCTTGCGTTTGACGCGGCAAGTGAAGCGCGGGCGGACAATCGCGACGTGCTTCTGATCGACACCGCGGGGCGGCTGCAGAATAAAGCCGAACTGATGGTCGAACTGGAGAAGGTGGCGCGCGTCATCAGGAAGGTTGATGCCAGCGCGCCTCACGCGGTGCTTCTGGTGCTGGATGCGACGGTGGGACAAAATGCGCTGTCGCAGGTCGAAGCCTTCCGCAAGACCGCAGGTGTCACGGGCCTTGTCATGACCAAGCTGGACGGCACCGCGCGCGGTGGCATCCTGGTCGCGATCTCGGAGATCTACAAACTGCCGGTGCATTTCATCGGCGTCGGCGAAGGCATCGACGATCTCGCGCCGTTCACCGCGCATGATTTCGCGCTCGCGATCGCGGGCAAGGACACGGTGCAGGGATAATCGGGATCATGGACAAGCGCGTGCCACATCCGCTGTTCAAGCTCGCGACCGAGCTCGGTCCGTTGCTGGTGTTCTTCGCCGCCAACGCCAAGTTCAACCTGTTCGTGGCGACCGGTGCGTTCATGGTCGCGATCGTCGCGGCGGTGATCGCCTCCTACGTGGTGGTGCGCCACGTGCCGCTGATGGCCCTCGTCACGGCGGTGATCGTGCTGGTATTCGGCGGGCTGACGCTCGTGCTGCATGATGAGACGTTCATCAAGATCAAGCCAACCATCATCTACGCGCTATTCGCGGCGACGCTCTTTGTGGGCGTGATGATGGGACGATCGTTCATCGCCATTTTGTTCGATCAGGTCTTCAACCTGACGCCGGAGGGCTGGCGGCTTCTCACGATCCGCTGGGCGATCTTCTTCGCATTTATGGCGGTGCTGAATGAAGTGATCTGGCGTACCCAGAGCACGGATTTCTGGGTCGCGTTCAAGGCCTTCGGCGCGGTGCCGCTGACGGCGGTCTTCGCGATGGCGCAGATGCCGCTCGTCAAACGCTACCAGATCGAGGACGCGACTGCGGAAGCACCGGACAGCGAGCGCGGCGACATCACGAAGAGCTAAAGCGTTCTCCTTGGCGAAAATCCCGGTCTCAATGCTTCTTATCGAGATTGGCGATCTGTCCCGGCGTAATGCCGAAATTATGTGTGAATGCGGCAATGAAGGGTGTGGGACCGGCATACCCAAGATCGTAGGCCGCCGTTTTTACCGGCACGCCGAGTTGTAGCAGGCGAACCGCGGCTGCCATGCGAAGCTGCATTCTCCAAGCCCTCCAACTCATCCCTGTCGTGGTGACAACAATGCGAGACAGGGTGCGTTTGCTAACCCCATGTTCGCGAGCCCAATCGTTCAAATTTCGCGGATCGACCGGATCGCGGGCGAGTGCCGCGGTGATGGCGTCGAACAATGGATGTGCTCTGGGCAGAACGGCCGTCTGAGTCACCTGCCGTGCTGGGCGGAGCATCTGTTGGATTTCTGTTATGGCGGCCTTTAAAAAGTGCAACTGACTTTTTGCGGCCGTATCGTTGTCGCCCAGCCGCAATAATAATTCTCGTAAGAGAGAGGATATCTCCAGCGCGCCCGCCGTTGCAGGAAGTAATCGCGCGATGCGTGGCGCAAGATAAAGACTGTACGTGTTGCGGTCGCATCGTGCGCTTAATCGGTGCGGCAGATCGGGTGGAATCCAGATGCCGTTATCCGCCGACGCCATCCACACCCGTCCATCGACCGTGACTGTGACCAAGTCCCGGGGCGCGAATACGATTTGGCCGTGCGCATGCGCGTGCAGGCCAGGCGCTTGCTGATTGTCAAAATGAAAATGCAGACAGGCGGATTCCTGTGGCGAAAGGGAGTGGATTCGCTGCAGCGCTTCGTGTCCTGAATGATGAATGTCGCTTTTTATGGACTGAATGGCCTCTCGCATGGATTCACGGATCCTCTGCCGGTTTCGAAACGTGATTGGATTGCTCGCAATTCAAGGCAAACCAAATCACGGAGGAAACCAATGTCAAACGAATTTGATTTCAGTACCTCGCGGCGGACGGTTTTGAAGACATCGGCGGCAGCCACCGTTGCTGGTGTGGCGTTGGCGACCGGCCTGTCCGATTCCGCGAAGGCAAGTGAAAGCGGAGCTAAGCCGCGGGATTATGTGAGTCCGAATCGCGAGCGGTCGGTTCTGATTACGATCGATACCCAGAATGATTTCAGTCTCCACGGTGCCCCGGCCGAGATACCGGGCACAATGGCCGTGGTGCCCAATATCAAGCGTGGCCTCGAGGCCTTCAGGCGCAAAGGGTTGCCGATCATTCATGTCATCCGCCTTTACCAGCCCGACGGCTCGAATGTTGATGTCGCGCGGCGGAAGCTGCTGCAGGATGGCGCCAGGATCGTAAATCCCGGCACGGACGGCGCAGAACTTGTGTCCGATCTCAAGCGCTCGGCGTCAGACAGGCTTGATAGCGCTGCGTTGCTTGCAGGCCATTCCCAGCAGGTCGGTCCAAAGGAATGGGTGATCTACAAACCGCGATGGGGTGCGTTTTACGGAACGAATCTTGCCGATCAGCTTCGGGAACTCGGCGTCGATACAATCGCTCTCGCCGGTTGCAATTATCCGAATTGCCCTCGAACGACACTCTACGAGGCAAGCGAGCGCGATTTCCGCCTCATTATGCTGACGGACGCCGTGTCAGGGGTCTATGACAAGGGCTTGCAGGAGATGAAAGCAATTGGCGTTAATCTGATGACGACGGACGAGGCGACCAAATGGGTTAACGCCACCACTTAGTCGAAGCCAACGAGGCGGATGATCGAGCGCGGCGATATTACGCCGCGCTGAATGTCCCCTTTATCAGCTCAGCTGCTTCAGCAGCTTGATCATGGCCGGCGCGTTGCGGCGGATTTCAGCCATGTGGATGCCGGACAGCGCCTTGAGCGCGGCGTCAGCCTTTGGCGTTAGGCTCAGTAGAACGCGGCGGCGGTCTTCCTTGTCGGTCTTGCGCACCACGAGCTTCGCCCGCACCAGCCGGTCCACCAGTTCGACCGCGGTGTGGTGCTTGAGGTGGAGATGCTCGGCGAGGTCGCCGACCGTGACACCGCTCTCGTCCTCAAATCCGCGAATCGCCAGAATTGCCTGATGCTGCTTCGGGGTCAGGCCGCGATTCTGCGCCGCCTGCTCGCTGAAGTTGAGAAAATTCCGCAAGGACCGGCGGAACGAGGCCAATACCAGATAATCCTTGTCCTTAATGGCCACGCTGCGAGGCAGGGCTGATATGCGCTTTTGCGCCGTAACGCGAAGTTGCGCGGATTTTCCGGTTTTTGTCGTTGATTTAGCCATCCCTGACCCCGTTGCCTTCTATCGTATAGCGATATATTGACGTGACCCGTCGAAAGGCCATACCGCGCGCTTTCGGTAATTTCAATCCTATTTCGGATCCTTACGAATATGTCACGTTCTCCTACAGTGGCGCCGAGGCTTGGTGACTTCACCGCCGACAAGCGCGTGCTGGTTCTGGTCGCGATGGCGCTCATCGTTGGCAGTGGCGGTGCGGCGTCCGCCTGGCTGCTGCTGCACATGATCGCGCTCGTCACAAATCTGGTGTGGTTGCAAACGTTTAGCACGGCCAATCTGTCTCTTGCGGACCTCAAGCCTAGCCTCTGGATGGTGCTTGCACCCGGGCTGGGCGGCCTCATCATCGGCCTGATGGCGCGCTACGGATCGGAGAAGATTCGCGGTCACGGCATTCCGGAAGCGATCGAAGCCATCCTGATCGGCGGCAGTCGCATGCAGCCAAAGGTCGCAGTCTTGAAGCCGCTGTCGTCGGCGATTTCGATCGGCAGCGGCGGTCCGTTCGGCGCGGAAGGACCGATCATCATGACCGGCGGAGCGATCGGTTCGCTGTTCGCGCAATGTTTCCATATGAGCGCCGCCGAACGGAAGACGCTGCTGGTGGCGGGTGCGGCGGCCGGCATGACCGCGATTTTTGGAACACCGATCGCGGCGATGTTGCTGTCGGTCGAGCTGCTGCTGTTCGAGATGAAGCCGCGCAGCCTCATTCCGGTCATCACCGCCTGCGTGGTGTCTGCGGCCTGGCGCCCGTTCATCATCGGTGTAGGGCCGCTGTTTCCGTTCTCCGGCCATCTCGATCTGCCCTGGTGGGGCGTGTTCCTTTACATCGCGGTTGGTATTGTGGGCGGTCTGCAATCGGGTCTGCTCACGGCCTTGCTCTACAAGGCCGAAGATTTTTTCGAGCGGCTTCCGATTCACTGGATGTGGTGGCCGGCGATCGGTGGCCTGCTCGTTGGATTGGGCGGCCTGATCGAGCCGCGCGCGCTCGGTGTCGGCTACGATATCATTGCGGGCCTGTTGAACGACAAGATCGTCACCTCCCAAGTCTTGACGATTCTCATCGTCAAGTCCGTGATCTGGATCATTGCGCTGGCGTCTGGCACGTCTGGCGGCGTGCTGGCCCCGCTGCTGATTTTCGGCGGATGTCTGGCTTGGCTGGAAGGCCTGTTCTTGCCGGGCGATGCCGGTGCGTGGGCGTTGCTCGGAATGGCTGCGATGATGGGCGGCACCATGCGGTCGCCTCTGACCGGAATCATGTTTGCCGTGGAACTGACAGGCCATTTCGGTCTGCTCGAACCGCTCTTGGTCTGCACCGGCGCGGCCTATGCGCTGACCGTGCTGCTCCTGAAGCGTTCGATCCTGACGGAGAAGATTGCGCGACGCGGCCAGCATGTCGTGCGCGAGTACAGCATCGACCCGTTCGAACTGCTGCGCGTATCTGACGTCATGGTGAAAGACGTCGATACGCTGCCCGCGAGCATGCGCGTAGACGAGGCGGTTGCTTTCTTCTGCGGCGATACGCCGCCCCGCCACAAATCCTATCCGTTGATTGACGAAGACGGCAGCGTCGTCGGCGTCGTTGGCCGCCGCGATATTCTGAGCTGGCGCGCGGAAAATCCCGAAACCGACGAAACCCTGTTCGATTGCATCTCGGATTCAGCGGTGGTGATAGGTTATCCCGATGAACAGGTATCCGTGCTTGCCGACCGGATGGTGGCCACCGAAGCGGGCCGCGTGCCCATTGTGGATCGCACGAGCGGACGGCTGGTCGGTTTGATGACGCGTAAGGATCTGATGCGCACGCGCGGCAACGCGCTCTCGGCGGAAAGCGATCGGCTGTCATATTTCTTGCGCAGGCGGAAGCTGTCTGCGACAACAGGATAGCTGAGACGCCGCGACCGTAGACAAGATTGCCCGGCCTGATCGACGCCTTCGCGAGGTGGACATTGCATCAAGGGTATCGTCATGGATTTTCGCGCAGCACTCGGAGAGGCGATTCTCTCCTCGGAATCGGACGCCATCATCGCAACCGGCAAGGATGGCGCCATCACGTTCTGGAATCCGGGTGCGGTGCGGATTTTCGGGTTTGCCGAGAACGAGGCTGTCGGGCAGTCGCTCGACATCATCATTCCTGAAAATCTTCGTGCGCGGCATTGGGAAGGCTACGACAAGGTGATGGAAAGCGGGCAAAGCCGCTATTCCCATGGCGACCTTCTGGCAGTGCCGGCGCTGACGAAGGAAGGCACGCGCATTTCCGTTGAGTTCACCATGGTGGTGTTGCCCGGGCCGGACGGCAGACCTTCGGGCACTGCGGCGGTGCTGCGCGACGTGACCAAAAAATTCGAGGAAAATCGCGCGCTGCGCAAAAAACTCGCAGCAGCGCAGAACGCGGCGAGAGAAAATATCTAGCGGGTGCCGATACTTCGCCGGTTGAGAGGGATCGGCTCCGGCTCCCTGAACGCCGGGCCCGAAGTTTCTATGTAACCTTTTCCGTGTCGCTCCATCTAACAGGCAGCATGGAGAACAGGAATGACTGACTCTCACAGCCAGGCGCGGCGCCCCGCGCTGGACGAGACCGCAAGCGATGACGTGCTGGTGCGCGCCGCGCAGGGCGGCGACAGCCGCGCCTTTCGCGCGATTCTCACCAGATACAATCGCAGGCTTTACCGGATCGCGCGCGGCATCCTGCGCAACGACGCCGAGGCGGAAGACGCGGTGCAGGAAGCCTATATCAACGCCTTCACGCATCTCGCAGGTTTTCGTGGCGATTCAAGCCTTTCCACCTGGTTGTCGCGCATCGTCATGAACGAGGCGCTTGGCCGCCTGCGGTCTCGCCGTCTCATGGTGGACATCGCCGCAGTCGTCACGCCTGAACGGGAGGCCGAGATCGTGCAGTTTCCGAACACTGTTCGCACCGATCCCGAACGTACCATCGCCCAGCGCGAGCTGCTTCGTCTCGTCGAACGCGCGACTGACGAATTGCCGGATGTCTATCGCACCGTGTTCGTGACGCGGGTGATCGAGGGCATGAGCGTCGATGATACAGCCGAGTTGCTCGGCATCCGTACGGAAACGGTCAAGACGCGGCTGCATCGCGCGCGCAAGCTGGTCCGCGAGCATCTCGACCGCGAGATCGGCCCGGTGATGCTCGACGCCTTTCCTTTCGCGGGCAAGCGTTGCGAGCGCATGACCGAAAACGTCATGCAGCGCCTTCGCCTTGTCTGATCCGGAACCCTTGCCGGGTTCGTCCATTCATCACATGCAAACGCGGCGTCGATGCCGAAGGAGACGATCATTATGGTGTCCAACCTCAAGGTGCTTGAGCGTGAACGCGAGGCGGCTGTCGTTTCCGGGCGACCGGATCGCGCCGAAGTGGAGGACGCGTTCCGCACCATCATCCGTTGGACCGGCGATGATCCTGCGCGCGATGGCCTGATCGAGACTCCGAGCCGCGTTGCCCGCGCTTTCGAGGAGTTTTTCATCGGCTACAGCCAGAACCCGGTGACGGTGTTGCAAAAGACCTTCGAAGAGATCGAAGGCTATGATGAAATGATCACGCTGCGCGGCGTTCGCTTCGAGAGCCATTGCGAGCATCACATGGCCCCGATCGTCGGCAAGGCCTGGGTCGCTTACATTCCGAACGGCCGCGTCGTCGGCATCAGCAAGCTCGCCCGCGTGGTCGAGATCTACGCCAAGCGCCTGCAGATTCAGGAGAAGATGACGGCGCAGATCGCCAATACCATCAATGAGGTGCTCAGACCGCAGGGTGTTGCGGTGCTCATCAAGGCGCAGCACCATTGCATGACGACGCGCGGCATCCACAAGCCCGGCACCGATCTCGTGACCAGCCGGATGCTCGGCTGCTTCCGCGACAACCCGGCGACGCGACAGGAATTTCTGAGCATGACCACGGAGCGAGACCAGATCTGAACAGCGGAGGTCGCCATGCAGGACGATGCACTCAAGGGACCCGATCTCACCGGCGGCGTCGAACACGCGCAGTTCACCGACGGCAAATTGCTGGGGCATGTTGGCGATGACGAGGTTCTGCTGGTGCAATCCGGCACCGACGTTTTTGCGGTCGGCGCGCACTGCACGCACTATCACGGACCGTTGGCGGACGGGCTGGTTGTCGGCAACAGCATCCGCTGCCCATGGCATCACGCATGTTTCGATCTGCGAACTGGTGAGGCGACGCAGGCGCCCGCCTTTGATCCGATCGCGCGATACAAGGTGGAGCAGCGTGACGGCAAGATATTCGTCGGCGGCAAGATAGAATCCCGCCCGGCAAATCCGCACGCGCTGAACGAGGCACCGGACAAGATCGTGATCATCGGCGGAGGTGCTGCGGGCTTTGCGGCGGCCGAGATGCTGCGCCGGGAGCGTTTTGCGGGCGAGATAGTCATGCTGTCGAGCGAGGCCGCCGCCCCGGTCGACCGGCCCAATCTGTCGAAGGATTATCTTGCTGGCAGCGCGCAGGAAGACTGGATTCCGTTGCGCCCCGACGACTTCTATCGGGACATGAAAATCGACCTGCGTCTTGGTGTCGAAGTCACGTCCATTGACGTCACGGGCCATGCGGTTGTTTTGAAGGATGGTGCGCGGCTTGCCTATGACCGGCTGCTGCTGGCGACGGGCGCGGCGCCAAACCGGCTGTCCGTTCCCGGTGCGGATCGTCCGAATGTGCATGTGCTCCGCACGCTTCGGGACAGTAATGCGATCATTTCTAATGCAAAAGGCGCGCGCTGCGCGGTGGTGATCGGCGCGAGTTTTATCGGGCTTGAAGCCGCCGCCTCGCTGAGGGCGAGGGACATCGAGGTTCATGTCGTCGGGCCTGAGAAAATCCCGATGGAACGCGTTCTTGGTTCCGAGATGGGACAGTGTGTGCGCAGTCTGCACGAAGAGCATGGCGTGATCTTCCACCTTGAGGAAGGCGTGAACGCGATCGACGAGCGCGGTGTTGTGCTCAAAAGTGGCGAGGTGATAGCAGCCGATCTCATCGTGTGCGGCATCGGCGTCAGGCCGCGGATCGCGCTGGCGGAGAAGGCGGGGCTTGCGACCGACCGCGGTGTCGTTGTCGATCGCTATCTGCAGACGAGCGCGCCGGAAATCTATGCGGCGGGCGATATTGCCCGCTGGCCGGATCCGCATTCGGGCGAGAATATCCGCGTCGAGCACTGGGTGGTGGCTGAGCGCCAGGGGCAGGTCGCAGCCCGCAACATGCTGGGCGCGCGCGAGGTGTTCGACGCTGTTCCGTTCTTCTGGAGCCAGCATTACGATATCCCGATCAATTATGTTGGCCACGCCGAAAGATGGGACGACATCGTCGTGCACGGCGAGATCATGGCGCACGATTGCCTCCTCGAATACAGGCTCAACGGAAAGACGCTGGCGGTGGCCACGATCTTCCGTGATGGCGACAGCCTGAAGGCGGCTGCTGCGATGGAAGAAGGCCGTGCGCCGGTGTGAGGCGAAAGGTCGGCGAATAATCTTTGAATTTCTCGTAACCTTTTGCCGAGCGACTGCATCCAACAGACAGACGACTTCGAGCGTCGTCATCTGCCGTTATTCCACGGCGGCCACTGGAGCAGAGCATCATGTTGGTCAAAATCAGCGCGGCGCTAGCCGCTATTTGCCTTTTGGGTGCGCCGGCTTTCGCGCAAGGCACGAAGCTTACCGATCCGCAGATCGCCCATATCGCCTACACCGCGGGTGTCATCGACATCGCCGCCGCCAAGCAGGCGCTGTCGAAATCGAAGAACAAGGGAGTCATCGCCTTCGCCAACGACATGGTTCGCGACCATGAGGCGGTCAACAAGCAGGCACTCGATCTCGTCAACAAGCTTAAGGTCACGCCGGAAGACAACGACACCAGCCGTGCGCTCGCCAAGCAGGCAGCGGACAAGCAGGCCGAACTCGCAAAGCTGAGTGGAACTGCTTACGACAAGGCGTACGTCGCCAATGAAGTCGCTTTTCATAAAGCGGTCGATGGTGCGCTTGCCAAACAGCTGATCCCCTCATCGAGCAATGCCGAATTGAAAAGTCTTCTGGAAACGGGCCTCAAAATCTTCGAGGGCCACCTGCAGCATGCTGAGCACACGCTCGCTGATTTGAAATAAGCGCAACGGTCGAAAGGGGAGACAGCATGCTGTCGAGACACTACTGGTTCGCCCCTATGATTGTCGCGACCATGCTTGGCAGCGCTCCGGTGCATGCCGAGACGGTGCGCGTGACTATCAACAAGCTGGTGTTTTCACCGGCGGTGGTGAAGGCCAAGGTTGGCGACACCATCGAATGGGTCAACAACGACATCCTCGCCCACACCGCGACGGTAAAG
Organism: Afipia felis ATCC 53690; assembly: GCF_000314735.2. Classification (NCBI taxonomy): domain Bacteria; kingdom Pseudomonadati; phylum Pseudomonadota; class Alphaproteobacteria; order Hyphomicrobiales; family Nitrobacteraceae; genus Afipia; species Afipia felis. The sequence continues at coordinate 3,048,091 of NZ_KB375270.1, forward strand.
GGCGATTGGGACGTCGTGATCCCGCCGAAGAAGTCGGCGACGCTGGTGATCAAGAAAGCGGGAGGGGTCGAATATTACTGTCGCTTTCATCCCAACATGAAAGCACGGATCGACGTCACGAACTGACGCCGATCAGGAAACGGAAGATTCGACCCGCTTGAAGCGGGCGCCCTTGGCCAGCATCACGCCGTTGGCGCCCGCGATCCCGAGTTCGAGGCTTTCGGCGATGCGCCGCGCGCGCTCCATGAAATGCTCGGCCGCGTTCGGCGTGCAGAGATCGTTCACGGTCGCTTCGAACAATTGTAGCCAGCGGTCGAAATGCTGCGCGTCCACCGGCAGCGGCAGATGCTTGCGCATCGGCTGGCCGTGATATTCCCCGCTCATCAGCGCGACCGAGGACCAGAACGCCTTCATCTGCCGCAGGTGAGGTCCCCAATCGGCAATGCGCGTGTTGAAGATTGGCCCGATCAGTTCATCGTCGCGGACGCGTGTGTAGAATTCATCGACGACGCGCGCGATCAGTTCCTCGTCGATCCCTGTTTCGGCGCGGATCGCGTTGGTAATCTGGGCGCGTCGTTCGGCCGCTGCCATGGCAGATTCGGACATGGTCCACCTTCAATCTAATGATGCATCCTATATGCATCTTTCTGTGGAAAATCAACCCACTGGCCCCGGTTCCGCCGTCAGCAAGGCGATGTCGGCGCCAACGCGCAGGTCGTCTTCCGCCCCTAGCGTGTGCTTGCGGATATGGCCCGTCTGGTCGATCAGCACGAGGCTCGGTGTTCCAGTCATGCCATAGGCCGCCATGGTCTGCGGGATCGGCGTGCCTTCGCTTGGCTGATCCACCGCGACCGGGAAATCGATCCGGTATTCATGCAGGAACGCCTCCAGCGCGACCGGCGTCATGGCGGCGTGATGCTCGAACACAGTATGAAGCCCGATCACGGCAACCTTGTCTGGAGAGAAGATGCTGGCAATGCGTTGGGCTTGCGGAATCCCGGCCTGAACGCAACCCGGACACAACATCTGAAACGCGTGCAGCACGACGACCCGGCCGCGCAGTTCCTTCAGCGTCAGCGGCGCGGCGACGTTGAACCATTGCGTGACTGCAAGCTCGGGAGCGAGGGTCATGGCGACATTCTCATCGATCGCCGAACATAACGCCGAACGCCGGGTCTGGCCACTCTCGGTTATTTTCTGGTCAGCACGTGGTCGTACAGCATCATGCCTGCAGCCATCGCTGCGGCGAAGATGAAGGAGGGCACAAGGCCGATCGATAGCGCCGCGACGGCAGGGCCGGGACATAGTCCGCCAAGTCCCCAACCCACGCCAAAAATGGCGGAGCCGAGAACAAGCGGCCGGTCGATGACCGTACGCGTTGGCAGATGAAACTGTTCGTCGAGCGCGGGCCGCGCCATGCGGCGCTGGATCGCGACGCCGGGAAGTGCGACCAGCAGCGCGCCTCCGAGCACGAAGGCGAGACTCGGATCCCAATGACCGCTTGCGACATCGAGAAAGCCGATCACGCGCGCCGGATCGACCATGCCCGACAGCGACAATCCGAAACCGAAGATCGCGCCTGCGGCGAGTGAAACGAGAAGACGAAGCAAGGCACTCATCGCCATGCACCCATAACGGTGGCGACGACGACACCCGTCGCCAGAAAAATGCATGTCGCCACGAGTGAGCGCTTCGAGAACCGCGCGAGACCGAGGATGCCATGACCCGACGTGCAGCCAGATCCCATCCGTGTGCCGATGCCGACGAGGAGACCTGCAACTACCAGAACCGGAGTGGATGCGACGATGGCCACCGGTGGCAGATGTCCGGTCGCGGCCGCATACAGCCACGGCCCGAGCAGAAGTCCCGCGAGGAAGGCGGCGTTGAGTCCGATCTGCTGGCCGTCAAGCAAGCGGCCGACGATGCCGCTGATGCCGGCGATCCTGCCGTTGACGATGAGCAACAGCATGGCGGACAGGCCGATCAGCATGCCGCCGGCGAGCGATGGCCAATAGGAGATCATCGCCGCTTTCCTTTCCGGCAGTAGATTGCGTGCAGGGCTTCGATCAGTTGCGCGGCTTTGGCCTCCGTCAGCCGATAGAAAATCTGCTTGGCTTCGCGACGCGTCTTCACCACGCCCGCATCGCGCAGGATGCCGAGCTGCTGCGACAGGCTCGGCTGATGAATGCCGAGCCGCTCCTCGAGCGCGCCGACGGAAAATTCGCCTTCGGCGAGCGCGCAAGCGAGCGCGAGCCGCCCGGGATGAGCAAGGGTTTTCAGAAGCGTCGCGGCTTCATTCGCATTGGCCACCATATCCATCGCGCGCGGAAAAGCCCGCGCCGCTGCACCTGGATGCCTCACCATGCCGCGCCCTCCAGCGCATCGAGTGGAAATTTGAGATAGCGTTTGCCGTTGGCTTCCGGCTCCGGCAGACGTCCGCCGCGAATATTGACCTGCAGAGCGTGCAGGATGAGCTTGGGCATCGGCAGTGTCTTGTCGCGCGCTTCGCGCAGACGAATGAAAGCAGACTCGTCGATGTCGGTGATGTGAGGGTTGCTGCGCTTCTGCTCGCCGACCGTGCTTTCCCAGCGGGCGTGGCGTCCGTGAGGCCGGTAATCGTGGCCGGTGAATAGACGCGTGTCGTCGGGCAGCGCCAGAATCCGCTGGATCGAAGTCCACAAGGTCTGCGCGCTACCGCCGGGAAAATCGGCGCGGGCCGTGCCGGAATCCGGCATGAACAGCGTGTCGTGCACGAAGGCGGCGTCGCCGATCACATAGGTGATCGAGGCTAACGTATGACCCGGCGAAAACAGAATGCGCCCTTCGAGCGTGCCGATGCGGAATGTGTCGCCATGGTTGAACAGCCGGTCCCATTGCGAGCCGTCGGTCTGCAGAGCGGGCCAGTTGTAGATGGCCTTCCAGAGCTTCTGCACGTCGGTGACATGCGCGCCGATCGCGGTCGGCGCGCCGGTTTTGCTCTTGAGATAATGCGCGGCGGAGAAGTGATCAGCGTGGGGATGCGTGTCGAGAATCCATTCGACGGAAAGGCCTTCGCTCTCGATATAGGCGAGCAGGGCATCGGCATTGGTCGTGCTGGTCGCGCCGGATTTTTCGTCGAAATCGTAGACGGGATCGATGATGGCGCAGCGTTTGGTGGCAAGGTCGGAGACAACATATTGGATGCTGCCGGTGCGCGCGTCGTAAAAGCCCTTCACCGCCGGTTTGTAGGCAGCGTCGCGTGCAAGCCAGCGCTCCGCGCCGGCGAGATCGAAGCCGCGCGTTTTCCCGAAAGCCTCGACGTCCTCACGCCGCATTCGCCCGTCGAGAACCTCGCCGAGAACATAGAGCGTCATCACGCGCGTGCCGCCCTTGCAATGAGCGTAAACCGGGCCGTCAGCCGCATTCACCGCCTGCTGAAACGCACGAATATCCGCTTCTGTGATCGTTGAGCCTGTGACCGGCACGAATGCGTAGCCGAGATTGGCGTTGGCCGCAGCGTCCCGCTCAGTGTCGTTGCCTGGCTGATGAGGCTCCTCGCCGTCCGGGCGAAGATTGATCAGGGCGGCATAGTCCTTCGCAAGATCGGAGATCGCGCCGATCTCCGGTTGGCTCGCGACCGTCAGGCGGTCGGTGATCTTGACGGCGCTCATGGGACCTCGCGAGGTTCATCAATATACAATATACTAAACTATATATTGTAAGGATGTGTGACGGCAAGGCCCGATGCCATCATTCCGGCGGGTGGGGCGTTTCGTCTCGCGCGGAAGGTGCCTTATTTTGCCCGCACATTCTGCGCGTCGGAAAAGGTGCCGCCGCTTGCTCTGGGAAGTAGGAACAGATGGCCACGGAAATATTATTTCCGGCCGGAAATTCTTGCTAAATCATTGATTTAACTGGCGCACCCGACACGATTCGAACGTGTGACCTTTGCCTTCGGAGCAATTTAACCTGCCCTTCGACGCTTTTCGATGGGTTTCGCTCCGATGCGCTATGTTACTGTAATAACTAAGCAAATTGAAAAACCGGCTCGTCCGGCGTACTCTCGGACACGCTCCGACTCGCGTCCGGCTGCTTACGTGGTGCTTACGCGAGAAGGGGAGTTTGGACGGGAGAATTCCCATGGCTAAGCTCACAAAGCGCCTCGTCGACGCTGCCGAGTCCCGCGAGAAAGACTACGTCATCTGGGATGACGAGCTACCAGGTTTCGGGCTCCGCGTCTTCGCTTCTGGCAAGCGCAGCTATGTCCTTCAATACCGGGCATTGGGTCGCTCGCGCCGCTACACCATCGGTTTGCATGGCGTCTGGACTGCCGAGAGTGCGCGACAGGAGGCGAAGGTTCAGTTGGGCCGTGTTGCCCAGGGCGACAACCCTGCCGAGGAACGCCAACTCGATCACAAGGCGATCACGGTCAAGGAGCTCTGCACGCTTTACGTCAACGACCTGAACGCAGGCCTTATCCTTGGGAAAGGCGGGCGGCCCAAGAAGCCGACAACCATCGTTACGGATACCGGACGCATCGAGAGGCACATCATCCCGCTCCTGGGTACGCGCCGCGTGAAGGACCTGACCAAGGCCGACATCAACAAGGTCCTGAAGGACATCATGGCCGGCAAGACGCGAGTGTCTGTCAAGACAAAGAAGCTGCGTGGCAAGGCCATCGTCCGTGGCGGCGCCGGAACGGCGACACGCACGGTCGGGCTCCTTGGGGGCATTCTCACCTACGCCGTCGAGGCCGGTATCATAGCGATCAATCCTGCCCATGGCCTGCGAAAGCCGAAGGACAACGTCCGCACCCGCCGGCTCACCGAAGCGGAATACCGGACGCTGGGCGAGATGCTGCGCACAGCCGAGAAGGAGGAGAAGTACGCGACGACGGTGGAGATCATTCGTCAGATCGCACTGACCGGCTGCCGCCGCAGCGAGATGATCGGGCTGATGTGGACCGAAGCGGATACCGATCGAAGCTGCCTACGGCTGGTCGACAGCAAGGAGGGAACGTCGGTCCGTCCTATCGGCTTGCCCGTTGTCGAGTTCCTCGAGGCACGTCGGGAGACAGCCTCCGGTTCATATGTCTTCCCCGGCTATGGCGACGACAATGCGTTCGGCAGTTTTCCGAACCATTGGGAGCAGGTCTTCAAGGGCTCGCCGCTCTCGGATGTCACGCCCCACGTCTTGCGACATAGTTTTGCGAGCATCGGCAACGATCTCGGCTTCACCGAGGTGACGATCGCGGCGCTGGTCGGCCACGCCAAAGGTTCCGTCACCAGCAAATACATCCACACGCTCGACACGGCCCTCATCATGGCTGCGGACACGATCGCTGGCTACATTGAGGGCCTGCTCGACGGGAAGGAATTCAAACAGACCGCATACGCGCTCGATCGCGATTCGCGAAAGGCCGCGCTTACGCGGTTCCTACAAAAGGCCGCCGGCGAGGAGATTACAGTTGCGGAAGGTGAGCGGCTTGCTGCCTAGTTGCGCAGCGCACTGAAGAGCTGACCATATTGATCCGCGGGACACATCCTATGCAGGCTTGTCGAGTGTCGATTATCACTATACGGTTGCCCGCTCAGGCAAACGCCAATCGATGGGGCCGATGCATCCAGGATCAGTGGTTCGGCAGGAATGCCTTGATAGGCACGGGCTCAGCGTAACCGACGCCGCGCGCGTCCTTGGCGTTGGTCGCCAGACCCTGAGCAACCTGCTCAACGCGCGTTCCGGCATCTCGCCTGAAATGGCCATCCGGTTAGAGAAGGCGTTCGGGACACCGGCCCGGGAGTGGCTGATGCGGCAGCTCGAGCACGAGTTGGCCGAGGCGATTCACAAGGCCGACAGCATAGAGGTGCAGCCCTTTCCTGGCACCCCGGACGAGATGCGGGGACGCTCATGAACGCGGTCGAAATTGAAGAAGCCATTTCCGCACTGGCGGAGCGACCCTTCGACGCCGAGGAGTTTCCCTACGCGTTTCTGGAGGCCTTCGGAAATAAGGAGACCACGCTCAAGCGCCTGCGCAAGGGCGAGTCCAACAAGTCCGATCTGGGCGGTGTACTTCAGACGAACAACATCCATATCGCGACCTGTAAGCCGGGTGACGTGACGCGTACGCTGGAAGCGTTGAAAGCGAGCCCAGCCACGGCGCGGGCGAAGGCGCGTTTCGTGTTGGCGACCGACGGCGACCTGTTCGAGGCGGAAGACCTCACCACCGACGACGCGCCGATCTCCTGCACCTATGCCGATTTCCCGAACCACTTCGGCTTCTTCCTCCCGCTGGCGGGGATCACCACGGTCAAGCAGGTCCGCGAAAGCTCGTTTGACATTCGCGCAACGAGCCGTCTGAACCGGCTCTACGTCGAGTTGCTGAAGGACAATCCCGAGTGGGGCACCGCGCAGCGCCGACACGACATGAACCACTTCATGGCGCGGTTGATCTTCTGCTTCTTCGCGGAGGACACTGAGATATTCAACGGCACTCGCGCCTTCACGTCGGCCGTTGAGACGATGACCGCGAAGGATTCGGCCAACACGCATGAGGTGATCAGCACGCTATTTCGAGCGATGAACACCAAGATGGAGGAGCGCGCCGCCGCCGGCGTTCCGCGCTGGGCCGAGGGCTTTCCCTATGTGAACGGCGGACTGTTTTCCGGCAGCACCGATGTGCCGCGCTTCAGCCGCATCGCGCGATCATACCTGCTGCACATCGGCAGCCTCGATTGGAAGAAGATCAACCCGGACATCTTCGGGTCGATGATCCAGGCGGTGGCCGATGATGACGAGCGCGGCACGCTCGGCATGCACTACACCAGTGTTCCGAACATTTTGAAGGTGCTGAATCCGCTCTTTCTGGATGATCTCCGTGAGAAGCTCGATGAAGCTGGCGAGAATGGGCGCATGTTGCTCAACTTGCGCAAGCGCATGTCTAAGATCCGCGTGTTCGATCCGGCCTGCGGTTCGGGCAATTTCCTTGTCATCGCCTACAAGGAGATGCGGGCTATCGAGGCGGAGATTAGTCGCCGCCGCGATGAGGCCGATCGGCGCACAGAAATTCCGCTGACCAACTTTCGCGGGATCGAACTGCGCGATTTTCCGGCCGAGATCGCGCGCTTGGCGCTCATTATCGCCGAATACCAGTGCGATGTGCTCTATCGCGGCCAGAAAGAGGCCTTGCGAGATTTCCTGCCGCTTGATGCGCAGAACTGGATCACCTGCGGCAACGCCCTGCGGCTCGATTGGCTGAGCATCTGCCCGCCGACAGGAACGGGCGTGAGGCACCACGCCGACGATTTGTTTCACACGCCGCTCAATCAGGCGCAGATCGATTTCGAGAATGAGGGCGGCGAGACTTACATTTGCGGAAATCCGCCGTACATCGGCGGAAAGAAACAAAGTGCTGAACAGAAAAGCGACCTCGCGGCCATTTTTTCCGGAGGGCAGCATAAAAACTTAGATTACGTATGCGGGTTCTTTGTGAAAGCTTGCAGATTCATAGATTCTTTTGACAAGGCTGCATTAGTTACTACTAATTCGATCAATCAAGGCACCCATGTCCCCGTGCTCTGGCCAGAGGTTTTCCGAGCCAATTGCGAGCTGGAGTTTGCATACGCGCCATTCAAATGGGCGAACAACGCGGCGAATAACGCCGGCGTTTCCTGCACAATTTTGGGTCTGAGAGTACGTAAGCCAGGCTCCAAATACATATACAACGGAAATACCCGGCGCGAAGTGTCCAATATCAGTCCTTATCTCGTCGAGGGACCGGATCGGATCGTGCAGTCGGAAACGAAGCCAATTTCTGGTCTCTCCAAGATGATCACTGGCAACGCTGCATATGACGGCGGCCACCTTTTTCTTGATAGCCGCGAGGCCCAAGCACTTCGAGGCAGCTTCCAAGAAATTAGCGGTAATATCCGATCTGTCTTGGGCACGTCGGAGTTCATTGACGGCATTTTGCGGTTTTGCCTTTGGTTTAACGACGACGAACTCGACTTCGCGGCCTCGCATCCTGCCGTGGCTCCTCGCATTGCATCTGTGCGCTCCTATCGCGAGACTGGTGGCGATGTCGCTAGGACATTAATTTCTCGTCCTCACCAATTCAGGTATCGGCACGAAGCAAAGCACTGCCAAATACTTGTACCACAGGTATCATCGGAGCGCCGGGAGTACTTGCCAGTTGGGTATCTGAGCAGTGACGCCATAATAACACATCTCGGTCACGCAATTTACGATCCCACGCTAGTCGATCTGTCCGTGCTGAGTTCAAAGCTCCATTTGACGTGGGTCTCGACGATATGCGGCAAGCTGGAAACGCGCCTGCGCTATGCTAGCAATCTGGGTTGGAATACGTTTCCGCTACCGATATTGACTGATAAGAACAAAGTTGATCTCACTCGCTGCGCCGAAAATATCCTTTTGGCCCGAGAGGCATATTTCCCAGCGACGATCGCCGAGCTTTATGATCCAGCGACCATGCCGGACGACCTCCGTGCAGCTCACGACCGTAACGACGAGGTACTCGAGCGCATCTATATCGGTCGTCGATTTAAGAACGACACCGAACGACTCGAAAGGTTGTTCGACCTTTACATCAAAATGACGACAGGATCGAGCAAGGCAACCAGAACCCCTGTGGCGGCAACATCATGAACGACTATGTGTTGTTTCAGATGTGGGGTCCATTTCGGCAGTCTCTGATTGCCAGCCACCTCTTCTATGTCGAACAGGCGAAAAGGCGCTTACTTTCGCAGTTTGAAGACATCGAGGCCGAAGCCGACAAGGCTGCCGAAGAATGGCTTCAGCGGAGCAGCGGACGTTTTGATCCTGATCGGCATGACGCCGGAGACTTCTACGAAGCTGCCAACGACGCCGGCATCGAGTTCTATACCCTTTTAAGTGATATGCGTGACCAGACCCGCCTGAGCGTCGTCGCGGGCATGTTCCATGAATGGGACAAGCAACTGCGCGATTGGCTAGTTCGAGAAGTGCAGCATTGGCACCAAGGGAACGTCGCGGCGCAGAAAGTATGGTCGGCTGATTTCGTGCAGATCGCGGAATTGTTGGCGAGCGTTGGTTGGGAGATCCGTTGCACGGACTACTTCCAAATGCTTGATGCGGCCCGTCTCGTTGTTAACGTCTATAAGCACGGTAAGGGAAAGTCACTTGAGGATCTCAAGCAAAAGTATCCTGACTACCTCGATGACCCGTTTCGTGGCGCTGCATTCTCAAGCGTGGAGCATCGCGACCACACGCATCTAAAGGTAAGTGACGAGCAATTTCAGGCATTTTCAGATGCGATCGTCGCGTTCTGGCAAGCGGTGCCAGAGAACATATTCGAGTCAAAGGTCAATGACGTGCCCGATTGGTTTGGCAAGGCCATCCTGAAAGACCGCACCGGCCACAACCAGGCGAGCAAACAATGATCGACAACACGCCAAAGTCAGTCCCCTCCGTTTCGGTTAAATATGCCAGCAACGGCAGTTCAACCAAGGCCAACGAGTTCGGCATGCGGCCGATGCAGGAGCGCGCATTCGAGAAGCGTGGCGAGCAATATCTGCTAATTAAGTCGCCGCCAGCCTCGGGCAAGAGCCGCGCGTTGATGTTTATCGCGCTCGACAAGCTGACCAATCAGAGCGTCAAGCAGGCCATCATCGTCGTGCCGGAAAGGTCCATCGGCTCTAGCTTTCATGACGAGCCGCTGAGCAAGCACGGCTTCTGGGCGGACTGGCACGTTGAGCCGATGTGGAATCTCTGTGACGCGCCCGGAAACGACAATGGTGGCAAGGTCAATTCGCTCGGCGCGTTCTTTGAAAGCGACGATAAGGTGCTGGTCTGCACTCATGCGACCTTCCGGTTCGCCGTCGACAAATTCGGGGTTGAAGCTTTCGACGACCGGTTGATCGCGGTGGACGAGTTCCACCACGTCTCGGCCAATCCCGACAACAAGCTCGGCCTGCATCTGGGCGATTTCATCACCCGCGACCGCGTCCATATCGTCGCGATGACCGGCTCCTATTTCCGGGGCGACGCCGAGGCGGTGCTGGCGCCGCAGGACGAAGGCAAGTTCGAGAGTGTCACCTACACATATTACGAGCAGCTCAATGGCTATCAATATCTGAAGCAGCTCGACATCGGCTATTTCTTCTATTCGAATTCCTACGCCGACGACATTCTGAAGGTTCTGAACCCAGCCGAGAAGACGATCATCCACATCCCTAACGTCAATTCGCGCGAGAGCACGAAGGACAAGATCAAGGAGGTGGAGCACATCATCGAGGAGCTGGGCGCCTGGCAAGGGACCGATCCGGCCACCGGATTCCAACTTGTCAAGACTCCGGAAGGCCAGATCCTGCGTATTGCCGATCTGGTCGATGACGATCCAGCCAAGCGGGATCACGTATCCGCCGCGCTGAAAGATCCTACGCAGAAGAACAACCGCGATCACGTCGACATCATCATCGCGCTGGGCATGGCGAAGGAGGGCTTCGACTGGATCTGGTGCGAACATGCGCTGACGGTTGGCTACCGCTCCAGCCTGACCGAGATCGTGCAGATCATCGGTCGCGCCACCCGTGATGCACCGGGCAAAACCCGCGCGCGCTTCTCAAACCTGATTGCCGAGCCTGCCGCCGCCGACGACATCGTGACCGAAGCGGTGAACGACACGCTGAAAGCGATCGCGGCGAGTCTGCTGATGGAGCAGGTTTTGGCCCCTCGCTTCGAGTTCAAGCCGAAGAATCCGCAAAACGAGCCGACGCCGGGCTTTGACTATGGCCAGGGTGGCTACGATCCGAGTAAGTGCAACGTCGGCTTCAACGAGGAATCCGGCAAGTTCCAGATCGAGATCAAAGGCCTCGCGACGCCAAAGAGCGAGGAGGCGACGCAAATCTGCCAAGAGGACCTGAACGAAGTGATCGCGGCCTTCGTGCAAGACAAGACGGCGATCGAACGTGGTCTCTTCGACGAGGAACTCGTCCCCGAGGAACTGACCCAGGTCCGCATGGGTAAGATCATCAAGGACAAGTTCCCACACCTCGACGCAGAGGATCAAGAAGCCGTGCGTCAGCATGCTGTGGCGGCGTTGAATCTGACCCAGAAGGCGAAGGAAGTCGCGGCGGGCAGCTCGCTCGGCGAGGAGAGCGCGAATACCGCCTTTGTCGATGGCGTGCGCAAGTTCGCGATGGACGTGCGGGAGTTGGACATCGACTTGATCGACCGGGTCAATCCATTCGGCGAAGCCTATGCCATCCTCGCCAAGACGATGAGCGAGGAAAGCCTGAAACAGGTTGCCGCGGCGATTGCCGCCAAGCGCACCAGCCTGACGCCCGAGGAGGCGAAGGTGATCGCGAAACGTGCCGTTGAGTTCAAGCGGGAGCGCGGGCGTCTGCCGTCGATCAGCTCGGCCGACGCCTGGGAAAAGCACCTGGCAGAAGGCGCTGCCGCGTTTGTCCGTTTCAAGGATGAGGGCCGCTATGATTGATCTCGACCTTGATGAGCTGCGTTCGGAGCTCGACGATTTCGCGCAACCGGAAAAGAAGGGCGGTCGTTCGCCTCGCGAGGAGCGCATCATCGCGGGCTTTGAGGAGATTCAGCGCTTTGTCGAGAAAAACGGCCACGCTCCGCGCCACGGCGAGGATGGCGATATATTCGAACGGCTTTATGCTGTGCGGCTCGACCGACTGCGCGCGCTCGAAGAATGCCGGTCCCTTCTCACACAGTTTGATCACCAGGGACTGATTACATGTGCGCCCATAGCGTCGTCTGGCCCGCCTGCTGACTCGATGGATGAGGAAGAGCTGCTCGCCGAACTGAAGGGCGCGGCCGGTTCATCCGACATCACCAAGCTGCGCCATGTGCGCACCAGTGCTGAGAAGCGCGAGGCCGAAGAAATCGCGAGTCGCGAGAAATGCGCGGATTTCGAGAGATTCAAGCCCCTATTCCTACAGGTGCAGGCCGATCTTGAGAGCGGGCGCCGGACCACAAGACCCTTCGTCAAGGATGCGGGTTTCCTGAAAGCCGACATTCAGGCCGGGCAATTCTTCATCCTTGGCGGCCAGACCGCTTATGTGGCGGAGGTTGGAGAACTGATAAAGGCGCCAAATGGCGAAACCGACGCGCGGCTCCGGGTGATCTATTCCAATAGCACCGAGAGCGACCTGCTGCTGCGATCGCTGCAGCGCGCCCTCTACAAGGATGACGCTGGTCGACGTATTACCGAGCCAAGCGCCGGCCCGCTATTCGACGAGCAGACTGGCGATGGTGATCAGGCCAGCGGCACGATCTACGTGTTGCGGAGCAAGTCCGACCACCCTCTGGTCGCAGCGAACCGCGAAATCCTGCACAAGATCGGCGTGACGGGTGGTAGCGTCGAACGGCGCATCGCTAACGCTCGGCTCGATCCAACCTACCTCATGGCGGATGTCGAGATCGTTGCGACTTACGAACTCTACAATATCAACCGGGCCAAGCTCGAATTCTTGATTCACAGGGTCTTTGGCGGGGCGCGCCTTGACGTCGAGATCATGGATCGCCTCGGTCGACCGATCGTGCCGAAGGAATGGTTTCTAGTGCCCTTGTTCGCCATCGATGAGGCGGTAAACCGGATCAAGGACGGCACGATCACCGATTACGTCTATAACCCGAATACCGCCCGGCTCGTAGAACACGGCGCGCAACCACCGCTGGGAAAATTGACATGAGCAATGTCAACGTCAGGCGGTTGGTCGAGAACATCCGTTCCGGCACCAATATCTATACGCCGCTTGTCGAAATCGTCGTAAATGCGATTCAGGCTATCGACGCGAAGGGCATACCGAATGGACTGGTAGAAATCGAAGTCCTTCGAAACGGGCAGGCCGACGTACTCGACCGCCTTGATGACGTTGATGGCTTCGTTGTCAAGGACAACGGCATAGGCTTCACAAAGAGCAACCGTGACGCCTTCGACACCCTCTACACCGAACAAAAGATTGCGGACGGCGGCAAAGGATTTGGACGCTTCACCTGTCTGAAATACTTCGACCAGGTGAAAGTATCCAGCACCTTCGCCCAAGGTGATGCCTTCCGTGATCGCGTCTTCAAGATGGGTTTGGATAAGGACATCATCGTTGATGAAAAGGAAAGCGCGTCCGATGCGCACGCGACGGGCGCAACCGTTGAGATTTCCGGCATCAAGTCAGTAAGATTTCCCGACAAGAAACTGGAAACGATCAGCCGGGTCATCGTGGAGCGGTTGCTGCCCTATTTCGTAGATAAGGAGCGGGTCTGCCCGCGCGTCGTGATCCGAGACGCGAATAAGCCGACCGATTCTATCTCCCTCAATGACTATCTGGGCAAGGCAAACAGCCAAATCGTCGAAATGAAGGTGGGCGAAGGCACGTTTTCTTTATCGGCGAATGAAGATGAAAAGTCCTTTCAGGTCCGCGTGTTCAAATTCTTCGCGCCACGAACGGCGAAGAGCAAGGTGAGTCTTGTCGCGCACCGGCGAGAAGTGACGGACAATCCGCTCGAATCATACATTCCCGAATTCGCGGAAGAGTTTTTCGAGCCGGGGCCGGATCAGGATTTGGCTAAGGGGCGCAACTTCGTCATCAAAGCCTATGTGTTCGGCGACTATCTGAACGACAACGTGTCCCTCGAACGGGGCGAGTTTCGCTTTCAAACCGACACCGACCTTTTGAACGGCATATCTCAGAATGACATCGAACAAAAAGCCGCCGAGCTCGTGCAGTCGGTGGTGGGCGCGGAGATCGCCGCAAGGAAGAGGCGCAAGGAAGTGCGCATCTCCGAGTACGTAACCAATGACGCGCCCTGGCATCGCATCCTTGCAAAAGAGGTGGATTTCAGCGTCCTACCCATGAGGCCGTCAAATCAAGACATCGAGCTTCATCTACAAAAGAAGAAATATGAGAAGGAGGTGGCGACACGAACGCAGGTCACGGCGCTACTGAACTCGAAGAACCCGGATGAGCTTGGTGAGAAGATCTCGCAGTTGATCGAGAGTATTTCCGATAGTAGCAAGAACGACCTGATTCACTACGTCTCCATGCGAAAGTGCGTTCTGGACCTGTTTTCCAAGTCACTAGAAATCGGAGCCGACGGAAAACACAAATCCGAAGGCGAGGTGCATGACGTCATCATGCCGCGCAAAAAAGACTCTGAGGAACTGAACTATGATGCGCACAATCTTTGGATTCTGGATGAGCGACTGAATTTTACGTCCTACGTTTCGTCTGACAAACCCCTTAAATCAGCGAAGGGGGACCGCACGGACCTAACTATCTATAATCGCCGCGTGGCGTATCGGGGGGACAATGAGTCCAGTAACCCCATTACGATTTTCGAATTCAAGAAGCCCCAACGAGACGATTTTGCCGATCCATCCTCCAAGGAAGATCCGGTTCAGCAGATCATCCGTTACGTCAATCAAATCAGGGAGGGCAAGTTCAAGACCCCGACCGGCCGTGACATCCTGGTCAACGACACAACGCCCTTCTACGGCTATGTCGTCTGTGATCTGACCAAGAAGGTCAAGGGCTGGCTCCAAAAGGAGAAGAACTTTACCCCTATGCCCGATGGCCTGGGATGGTTCAACTGGTTCGGCAACATCAGCCTCTATATGGAAGTGGTTAGCTGGACGAAGCTGCTCCGTGACGCGGAAATGCGGAACAAGATATTTTTCAATAAACTCGGCATAGATTGAACGGGTCACGACCGACGAACCCTTACTGCGGTCCCTGGCAGCCAGCACCTACGGCCGCGCAAGGTCCGCGTCATGGAAACGCGGCGGGGCGCACTCCCCCAGAGCTCGACCGCTTGGCTTCAGTCCCTTGCGATTTTGTCGTCGAGCCAGCCCTGCACGGCCTTACGAACACGAATATGGCCAAGATCGTCGAGCACTGTTTTCGGCAACCGTTCGCCCTCGCCCAGATCGAGCAGCTGCTGCGCGGGGTGATCTGATCCGAGCAACGCCAACAGCCCGAGCGCCGCCGAGCGGTCGCGATCCGCGAGGCCACAGACGCCAAGCAGCAACAGCGCGCGCCGCTTGGTCGAATATGCAACTCGCTCCATCGCCGCGACCACGGCCTCGACCCGACCATGAGTCGCGAGCAAAACGCAGGCGGAGGCGGCCAAGGGCGGCGCTAATCGCAGGAGAAGCTTGGCGGTGATCGCGTCGAGAATCTCGCTTTCGACAACATCGGCCTGACTCAGGGCATCTATGGCGTCGACCCGGACCCAGCGAGCTTGGTCGATGAAAGACAGAGCCCAGATCTTCCGGCGTATGGCCGGACTGCAGCATTGCGCAGCGGTCTCTAGCGCCACCATGCCAAGCGAGCGGTCGTCTGTGCGTTCAGCCCTAAACAACAGGGCCTCACCAATGTCATCCGAAAGGCTGCCATAGGCGGCGAGCCCGACAACCGCCTCGCGTGCGATGGGGTACGATGGTTCTTCGTTGTGAAACGCTTCAGCATCCGACCAATCATCATCGACCAGTCTGCGGAGCACGCCCTGATGCTCGGCGCACCGCCGCGTGGCAAGGATGCGGACTAGGGCTCGCCGGACCCGGCTACCCGGATCGGACGAGAAGTTCAGTAGGCGCGGCGGCAGCGGATCTGGCAATCGCGCTGCAAGATACGGAAGGGCAACCTCACGGGCGTCCGCTCGACCGTGATCAAGCGCGAGCCACACCAGCGTATCGTCCTCGATAAGAATTGCGGCTTGGGCAGCGGCCTTTGCCAGTCGATGGTCCGCGGTCTCAATAAGCCAACGTCGGATGGCCGCTGACGGGGCACCGCCGCTGGCGATCAGTACCTGCACAATCTCGTCAAGTACCGAGGGCGTCGCTGCTTCTGCCGCTTGGTCCAGCAAGTGCAGGGCCTCTCGGCCGACAACTGATGCGGCTTTATCTTTCAGGGATAGGGCCTGAAATATCTCGACGGCCACACCCGGAAGCATCGCCATGAGAGATCGGATCCGCCGCGCCCGCGTCTTGCTCGAAATGCGGCGCTGCGCCGCGTGCGCGTCCACCAGCAGATGCACGAAAGATGCGGGTGTGTGGGCCAATCGTTCGAAGCACCGCGCGAGCGCGGTCGGCGATTTGATCAAGGCGCAATAGGCGAGCGCACCGCGCAAACTCTCGTCACTCGGATTCGAGAGAATCCGCTCTTCAAGGTCGGAGGAAAGCGAGGCTTGCCAATGCTCGCGCGCTGCCTCCCAGACACGGTCTTCGTCATTGCTGGACCGCGCGACAGCGATGAGGGTCCGAAGTTCCTCCAGCGGAACCGGTCCGCTCGCCCGTGCGACGTCGTCGGCCCACGCGCGACACAGCTCAGCGATCCGGGGATGTTCAGCCAAGGCCCGCCAGCGGCCGAGTGCCCTGACTTGCTTCACATAGGCATCAACGAGAGTGCCGGCGGCATAGCCATCTTCCTCATGCTGGGATTGGTAGCCTTCCTCGACGGCCGCATCGCATTCACCGTCTTCGATCGCGCGCCATTGTTCTTTACCTTCGCGCTCATATGAGCGGCGAAGCCTCGCTAGTTCTTCGAGCGCCGCCTCGAGCACCTCTTCATAGCGGTCAAGGTCTCGCACGGCGCCAGCGGCCACCGCGCCGACATTTCTGTCGAAGCCGGAAGCGACCAATTTGCGCGCTGCCGCAAGAAAGGCTGGTGTTAGGCCGGTCGCGATCCGATCAAGCTTATTAGGAAAGGTATCGCCGAAGCCGTCCCGGTCCTCAGGCAATTGCTCACGGACAAAGCGATCAGCGATCGCGAACGACCGAGTATCGGCCGAGACGCGCTCATACCAAGCGTCGTCGAAGCTCGGCGGCTGCCATCTGTCGAGGAAGAACTGGCCGCCGCGCCGTATACCCTGGATGAACCAGCGCGCGAGTTCTGACGGGATCGACTTCTGCGTGCCGACGTCAGAAGCCAGTTGCAGCACGGGCCGGAAATCGGCTCGCGGATCGACCAAGCTCTCCTCCAGCCAAGCGTCGATCCTAGCCCGACTGGCGCTATCGGCCTCAAACTCCATGTCAAGATTGTCAGCGGCGCCAACGAGATCGGCGATCGCCTTGAGCGAACGCGCCGCGGTCTCGAACGCCCAGTCTCGCTGCGAACCACCGAGCTGGGTTAAGGCGGAGATCATCGACGTCAATGCCGTTTGGCTACGCGCCCAATTCTCCTTGATGAAGATCTCGAAACCAGCGCGGACGCTCGGGTGCGAGAAGCTGACGGTCAGGCCGGGCTGGCGCAGATGGCGCGTCGCGACGAGCCGATTCACCAGCTTCTCCAGCCCATCGGAAAAAGTCGGGACGGTGATCCGCAGTTGTCGGCTAAGCCCAATCAACTGGCCGCGGTCAAATTGCGATCTGGCCGTCAGCAGCGCCCAGATGATTGCCGACCAGCCGGTCTGATCGCTGGCATTCAGATAAGAAACGACCACGCCTTCCACAGCATCGCGATGGGCCAGCGCGAGGATTCGCCGAAAGAAGGCAGGATCGACTTCATCCGGCTCAGGGCCGTCGGCCATGTAAGTAAAGAACAGATCGATTTCGAACGGTGTTTCAAGCGCTTCCAAGGCGTCCGTCCGGAAATCCAAGGCCTTGGCCTGCAGCTCCGTCGCCAGGAGTTCCAAGCGTTTGTCGTAGATATCCGCGAGTTCGCCATCCCGGTATTGGTCGGCGTCTAGCACCACGGTCCAACGCTTGAGACCCTCGTCGGCCTTGGCCTGACCGAGCATGTCGGTACGCGAGGTGATGACGTACTGATGCCCAGCGTGCGCCTCGCGCAGCAGCCTCGGCAGTTGTTCGGTCCAGACGTCGGTGCCACCCCGCAAGCTATACTGCCCCCACGGATCCTCGACATAGAAGAGCTTTGGGCCGGTGTCGGTCAGCGTCCGCATGCTTGAGGGACCGTTGTTGACGTTGACCTGGATGATTTCAGGCGCGGAAGGCCGCTGCCGCGCCTGATCAACCAGCGCCAGCGCCGTCCAAGTCTTGCCCGTACCCGAAGGTCCGGTGATGACAAGGGCGTTCCGCCGTTCGAGCAGATCGCTTAGGGCTTGGTAGTTTCCCGGCGGCACGAACGCCTCGAGTTGGGGAGCGCTCGCCAGATAACCGCCACAGCCGCGGATGATGCTCAGCAAGTCCTCGCGCGTCCACACACCTGGGCTCGTCCCGCGCATTCGTTGCCGAGCCTCGTCGCGCAGCCGCGCGCGACACTCGGCTTGTCGGCTTTGCGGCACCCGCAAAAGAGAGCCGAGGATGTCGTTGATCTCCAAGTCCAAGAGACGCTCGGTGAGAACGCCCCAGATAGCTATCCGGCCTTCCGGCCCATGGGGTAACGTCCCCGATAGGCTGGCCGGGAAAGTTTGCTCTTCCGGCCACTCCTCCAAGCCCTGTACCAAGAGGTCGCGCGCCACGCCGCTGGCGTCGGCGTTCGTGATCAGAAGATAGCGCGTGCCAGGATCGTCGAGATGATGTTTGGCCGGTCGACGGGTCGTGCCGCGTTTGAGCAACGCTTCGAAGTCGGTGATTGACCAGGGGCCGCTGTTGCGGAGCTTCACCTGCACAACGAGCTTGTAGCCGTCTGCCACGTTCGCGCTAGGTTGGACACGGCCAGGCGTCGCAGGTTCGAGGTCCGACTCCAGATCTTCCTCGTTGGCGGGTTCGAGCGTGATCCGGCTCGCCGACTTGGTGATCAGCATCAACCGCAGAGCGGCCAACACCGAGACGCCGAGCTGATACTCGTAGCCGTCCAGTGCGGCCTTGGCGCCGCCTGCCACAGATTCTGGAGGCAGCGCGGTCAAATCTCGGCGTCCATTTGCTGCGTCTTCCTGGCACGCTTACTGATGAGGTTGGCCGCGCTCATCGCTCCAGCCTCACGCGCAGTCTACGGGCCCGCTCGCGGAAGGCGGCCTCGCCGCCTTCCAAGATGTCACACACCGCCTTGCGGATTTCCGCGCTCTCAAGACCGCCCGACACATAGGTGATCGGCGGAAGACCGCCCGAAGGATGCGGACCCGCCGATGCGACGATGATCTGGTCCGCATCGGTGTTGATGACGAGGTTGGCGTTGTGCGTGACCATGATCACTTGGCGCTTCGCCTTGGCCGCGACAAACAGCGCCACCAACTCGTCGAAAACCGATTTGGGATCGAGGTTTTCCTCAGGCTGATCGATGATCAATGGTCGATCGTCTGAATCGTCCAACGCCAGATACAGCAGCAGCAGCACAATGCCGCGCGTGCCAGGCGACAGCTTCCGGATGTCGACGCCGTCGTAGGAAATCTCGTACCGGACCGTGATGTGATCGGTGCCGAAAAGCCAATGCGCGAACCGTTTCGACCAGGCCCGGAATTCGGCCTGCTGCGTGGGCGCAAAAGGTGCGTGAGACAGCAGATCTCTGAGGTATCTTGCCATGAACGCGGTCATAGCCGCCTGAACCTCGACCGCCGAACCCGTCTCCCAGGCCGGCTTGAGCGCTTCAGTGGCGGCCGCGATTAGGGAGCCCCGTCCGTAAAATGGGCCGGTCTTGCGCCTATCGAGGAGTTCCTCTTCCGCAACCGAGCCCCACGCTTGAACGTCGGCGATCCTGCGAACCGCGAAGCTGAGCTTCTTCAGCGTGCCCGACGATGCCGCCAGCCGCGCCATCAGCGGGGCATAAAGACTAGCCAGCGCACTCTGTTCGTTGATGATCGCCTCGAACACCCGGCCGTAGGTGTTGTCGCGCACGGTCTGAAGGTCTTTCCGACGGACCGCCGCGCCTTGCGCATCCGTGAGCCGGATTTCGAGGGTCTGGAGCGCGGAGTTCTCCTGCGCGATGCGGCCGGTCAGCGCCGCGTATTGGTCGCGGACGACCTTATCGGCGCTGAACAGCGCCTCGAGGCGCGTCATTTCGGCGGCGATCGGCGCGAGCGGAAGCGCCGAAAGATCGGCTGTGTCCGGGATCAGGGCGACGTTCGGGGCGCCGGGCGGTGGTGGAACGCCGTTGAGCTTGCGGACCTCGCCATCGGCCCATGCGATATAGGCCGTGAGGCTCTTGTCGACGTCGCCCTTATAGATCAGCAGGAAATCGTCCCATTGCTGGTCGCTCATGCCGCTGGCGCCATGTCGCGCCCGAGCTTGGCGCAACATTTCCGGCGCGCCGGTGGCGCGGACGCTGCGGACCTCGTCCTGCAGGGCGACGAAGGTGCGGCGCTGATTCCCGAAGGATTGGATTTTGTTGCGAAGTGTCTGGGCCGCCTCGCTGAGCCGCGTGTGGCGGGTGACCTGCGCCTCGGTGCCCTTGACGACCAGCTTGGCACGATCAGCTGTGTAATCCGCGATTAACTTCTTCTTTTGCCCGACCTGGGTGGTCAGCGTCGCGACAAGGCTTTCTTTCTCAAACTCCGTGGCGATGCGGTCCGAGATGTCGGCGATCGCCTCGGCCTCGCGCTCGCGTGCCTGCTGGAACCGCGAAGTCTGCTGGTCGCGCAGCTCGGCGAAATCGAGCGCCCATTCACGATCGTCCTGCGAATGCGACTCGAAGATCACGCGCTCAATTTCGTCAACCAGGCCGTCGGAGACGCCCTTGGCCGAGCAAAGCTCCTCGACGAATTGCTGGGAGAGATACCGGGCGCGCGGAAAGGTCATATGGCCGTTGGCGTCGCTGCCATCCAAGGCGCGCGTGACCGTCGCGCCCCCGCCCCAGGTCAGCGTCGTCGATGCGTTGCCGATCAACCTGCGCGCCCGGGCCAGGAACGACGGGCTGATATTCTCATCGGCGTTCCAGCCCGACGGCGAAATCGCGTCGCAGCCGGCCGCGATCACGTCGGCCAGGGCCGTCTTTCCCGATCCGCGCGCGCCGATGATAGCGACAAGGCCGTGATTGAGGGGGATGTCGGGCGTGGTGGCCCAATCTGCATCGCCGATCTGGACGTGGGAGATGACTTGCGACGGCATCGCCGAGCCCGGCGGTTGCTCACCGACATAGGCGCGCCCCTCGGGATCGATGCACGCTTGGCGGAGCGCATCGAATTCGAGCCCGCCCTTGATCCACGAGAAGCGATTTCCAAATGGGGACGCCACGTCGTCGAGCTTGTGCGCATCGCTCCCGTGCAGACAGGGCTTCAGGCCGCCGTAGCGGGTGCGGATTTCGTCGGGGCCGAGATCTCTCTGGCCCAACCAGAACTCACGCTGCGCCGGGCTACCCGCGAAGATCACATGGGCGAAGCCTTCGATTTCGCGCCGGATCGTCTGATCCGCAGCTTCCCGCACGCCCGACGTACCGTCCGTCGCGCCGCCGGCCACTGCGATCAGGATGTTTGTCTTCGCCCATCCGCTTTCGGAGAACACTTCGCGGAGCTTCTGGAAACTGACCTTGAACTGGTTGGCCCCATAGGCCAGCGCGGCCCACTCGTCCGTAATGCTGGGATCGGCTTTCTTGCCGAGCCGGATGAGATCGGCCCGCGTGCAATCGAAACGATCCTGCATGACGTTGAACTGCAGGCGCGATAGCAGACGCCGCAGCTCGTCGAGATGTTGCGGATCCTCCGGGCTGACGAAGAGGTGGAGATTGACGAAGCCGCCTTTCGCCGTCGCAACGTCGAGCCGGAGTTCCACGTTGGGGAAGACCAGCTTGGTGCTGGGCAGGCGGCCAGCCGCCCTGTGCCGCAGCACCTCCTCGTAAGTATCGGTCACGTAGTAGTCCGTGACCGCGATCGCCTCGATGACCGGCGCGGCCTGCTCAAGCGCGGTCAGATAGTCACCCCAAGCGTTCGGGCCGCTGAACTGATTGTTCATGACCGTGCCGGGCGCGTGGATATGCGGTTCCCATCTTCGCCATTCTGACCCTCTGCTAAGCATCGTTTCCCCTTTCTCGGCGGCTATCTTGATTTGTCCGCCTTGTTCGTCCGCGGCGCTCCATTCCAAAGACTTGACAATGGCGCTGCCGCCAGCCTGTCGCCGAACGGCACGACGTCCGTGCTGTCATAAAGGACGACGCCAAAAGCAAAGCGGTCCCCGCACGCCTCGGCCAAGGCCCGCAGGCCCCCGAAATCACCGGCTTTAACCGTCGCGCTCGCCTTGACTTCGATGCCTGCGATCATCCCGTCATCGCGTTCCAGTACGATGTCGACCTCGCGCCCGTCCCGATCCCGAAAATGGTGAGGCGTCAGCCGCAGGTCCGAGGCCGTCATCAGCTTCAGAATCTCCGCGAACACGAAGCTTTCGAGCAGCGCGCCGAACGTGCTGCGATCTGCCTTGACCCTGTCGAAGGAAAGACCGCGCACAGTCGCTAGCAGCCCAGAATCGAGGAAGTGCAGCTTCGGCGTCTTCACGATGCGCTTGAGGGCATTGGTGAACCAAGGTTGCACCGTCGCGATCAGGAACACCTGCTCAAGCAGCCCGACATAGCGCTGCCCCGTCTTATGGCTGACGTTGATGCCGGCGCCGAACTGCGAATAGTTGACCAACTGGCCGGAGTGCTCGGCCAGCAGCCTTACGAATTTCGGAAGTTCCGTCAGCTTCTCGACGTCAGCGATATCCCGCAGATCGCGCGTGAGGATCGAGGTGAGATAGGACCTCGACCAGTCCTGCCGCCGCCGCTCGCTGTCGCGGCTGATCGCTTCGGGAAAACCGCCGAGCAAGACAAGTTGGACGAGATCGTCGCCGAGGATTGCATCGCGCTGGCTCCGGAGCTTCCCTGCGAAGAGATGCTCCAGGAAAGTCGGCGTCCGGCCTTCGATCTCCGCCCTTGCGAGCGGCAGCATCTGTATGGTCTCCATCCGGCCGGCCAGGCTGTCGGCGACTCGCGGCAAAGTCAGGACATTCGCCGAGCCGGTGAGCAGGAAGCGACCCGGCCGATAGTCCTCATCAATCGTCTTCTTGATGGCCAACAGCAGGTCGGGCGCGCGCTGGATTTCGTCGATAATGGCCCGATCGAGGCCGCGGATGAAGCCGGCGGGATCGGACTGGGCGGCCTCAAGGACCGTTTGATCATCGAGCGTGATATAGGTCCGCCCGGCTTCTCCCATTTTTCGGACGAGCGTGGTCTTGCCGGCACGACGCGGGCCCACGATCAGGACCACCGGCGTATCAGAAAGGGCTTCCTCCGCCCGTCGCTCCACAAACCGCTCGAACATGCCATCTCCGAATCCGGAAGATTGGAACTATCGGTTCCGGCTGATTGGGAGTCAATGGTCCGCTGATTGGAAGTTTCGGAACCGCGATCTGGAAGCTCTAGAGGGGAAAGCCTTCCCCCTGGTCGGCGCCGCGGTCGCCGACGCACCCCCTTCTGCGGGGAGATCCCCGCAACGCCCCCTAGAGTGAGAGCGCGGACCGGATTCGCCGTGACGGGTTGAGGGCTGGAGGAGAGGCCTCCGGCGCCCGTCGCGGAGACCCGCGATGTCCAGCAAGACCGCTTCGGCTCGCCCCGGCCACGACCGGGCGAGCCTCTATGACGAAATCACCGGCAAGATCATCGCCGAGCTGGAGGCCGGCCGCGTGCCCTGGGTCCAGCCCTGGGGGACGGCCGCGGCGAAGGCGCCGCTCGCCATGCCGAAGAACGCCGCGACCGGCCGGCAGTATTCGGGGATCAACGTCCTGATCCTCTGGGGCGCCGTGATCGAGCACGGTTTCCCCGCCCAGAGCTGGCTTACCTTTCGCCAAGCGCTCTCGCTTGGCGGCAATGTGCGCAAGGGCGAGCACGGCACCACCGTCGTTTATGCCGACCGCTTCGTGCCGGACGACGAGAAGCGACGCGCCCGAGAGACCGGCGAAGAAGCCGCCGCGATCCCGTTCCTGAAGCGGTTCACCGTCTTCAACGCCGCCCAGTGCGAGAATCTCCCAGCCGAGGTTGCGGCCGTTGCGCCACCGCCGCCACCGGGCCTGATAGAGCCCAGGGTCGAGGCGCTGATCCGGGCGACCGGCGTTGATCTCCGCATCGGCGGCAACCGCGCCTTCTACGCGCCGGGCCCGGACTACGTCATGGTCCCGCCGCCGCAGGCCTATTTCGAGCCGATCAACTGGCACCGCACGGCCCTGCACGAGCTGGGGGCACGCCAGCGGCCATCCCTCCCGTCTCGGCCGCGATCTCGGCGGCGCGTTCGGCAGCAGGAAGTATGCGTTCGAGGAGCTGGTGGCGGAGATGAACGCCGCCTTCTGCTGTGCTTCGCTCGGCATCGTTCCAACCGTCCGGCACGCCGATTACATTGGCTCCTGGCTCGAAGTGCTGCGGGAGGACAACCGCGCTGTCGTCCGCGCCGCCTCCCAGGCCAGCAAAGCCGCCGACTGGCTTCTCGGCTTCTTGCCCGACGCTGAAAGTCGGGCGGCCTAGCCGCTGCACCGGCGGAGGAGGCGGCTTGATGCTCGACCTGAAACCCGGAAAAGCGGCAATGCGGACTTCCGGCTTCGTGTCTTTCTGGTTCGTCGGCTTTGCGGCGCAGTCCTCCGAGAGGAAGAGGGCTGCGCCGGTTTTCGCGGCGGGTTGGAGGTCGAGAGAGAGTCTCTTGGCCGCCCGCCGCGGAGACTACTCCCATGGCTACTGCAGTTCAGAAGATCACCCTATCGTCCTCGCGCGACATCCCCTTCAACAAGCTCGTTTTGTCCCAGTCGAACGTCAGACGCGTGAAGGCTGGCGTCTCGATCGAGGAGCTGGCCCAAGACATCGGCCGGCGCACGCTGCTCCAGAGCTTGAACGTCCGGCCGGTCCTCGACGCCGAGGGCGCCGAGACCGGCATGTTCGAGATCCCGGCCGGCGGCCGGCGCTACCGCGCGCTCGAGTTGCTGGTGAAGCAGAAGCGTCTCGCCAAGACCGCGCCGGTTCCGTGCGTGGTCCGCGATCCCGCGACCGACATTCTTGGCGAGGACGACTCGCTGGCCGAGAACATCCAGCGTGCGCCGCTGCATCCGCTCGACCAGTTCCGCGCCTTCCTTACTCTGCGCGAGAAGGGGCGTTCCGAGGAGGACATCGCCGCGACGTTCTTTGTCGGTGTGAACGTCGTGAAGCAGCGCCTGCGCCTGGCGTCGGTCGCGCCGACCCTGCTCGACATCTATGCCGAGGACGGCATGTCGCTCGAGCAGCTCATCGCCTTCACCGTCACGGCCGACCATGCCCGCCAGGAACAGGTCTGGCAGGCGGTCTCCGGCTCCTGGCAGAAGGAGCCCTATCAGATCCGCCGCATGCTGACGGAGAAGACGGTGCGCGCCTCCGACCGGCGAGCGGTGTTCGTCGGTCTCGACGCCTATGAGGCCGCGGGCGGCGTGGTGCTGCGCGACCTGTTCCAGTCCGATGACGGCGGCTGGCTCGAAGACATCGCGCTGCTGGACGGCCTGGTCGCCGAGAAGCAGAAGACCGAGGCGGAGACGATCGCCGCCGAGGGCTGGAAGTGGATCGAGGTCGCCATCGACTTTCCCTACGGGCACACCCACGGCCTGCGCGAACTGGAGGGCGTCACCATCGATCTCACCAGCGAGGAGCAGGCGACGATCGACGCGCTGAAAGCCGAATACACCAAACTGGAGGAGGAGTATGACGGCGCCGACGAGCTGCCGGACGAAGTGGACGAACGCCTCGGCGAGATCGAGGCGGCACTCGCCGCCTTCGACGATCGGCCCGTCACCTATGATCCGGCCGACATCGCCCGCGCCGGCGTCTTCGTCAGCATCGATGCCGAAGGTGCGCTGTCGGTCGACCGTGGCTACGTCCGGCCGCAGGACGAGGCTCCCGCTGGCGACCCGGAGCAGGATGGCGAGACCGATCCCGCAACGGCTCGGGCGCACGGCGTCGATCCCGACGCGCCCGTGGTTCAGCGCGCCGTCATCACCATCGGCGGACAGATCGCCGGACCGGAGGATGAGGACGACGAGGACCTGAAGCCGCTCCCCGACCGCCTCGTGACCGAGCTGACCGCGGAGCGGACGCTCGCGCTGCGCGACAAGCTGGCGTCCACGCCCGCCGTCGCGTTCCAAGCCGTGCTGCACAAGTTCTGCCTCGACGTCTTCTCCCGTTACTTCTCCTACGGGACGGCGATGGAGGTGTCGGTGCGCAGCGCCAGCTTCCCGGTGCAGGCCCCGGGGCTGAAGGACACGCCCGCAGCCAAGGCGATCGACGTGCGCCACAAGGCTTGGGAAGAGCGCATGCCCAAGGACAAGGCCGATCTCTGGGACTGGCTCACGACCCTCACCGGCGACGAGCAGGCGACGCTCTTCGCCCATTGCGCCTCCTTCGGCATCAATGCGCTTTACGAGAAGGGCGACCGCTATGGCGCCGGGGTTTCGTCCCACACCGTCGAACAGCGGATCGCCGAGGCCGATCGCCTAGCCCAGGCCGTCGATCTCGACATGGTGCAGGCCGGCTGGCGTCCGACCGTCGAGAACTATCTCGGCCGGGTGCCCAAGCGCCGCATCCTCGAGGCGGTGCAGGAGGGCGCCGGCGAACGGGCAGCGCAGCTCATCGACCACCTGAAGAAGGACGACATGGCCAAGGAGGCCGAACGACTCCTGGCCGACACCGGCTGGCTGCCGGAGCCGCTGCGGATCGCCGCCGCGGACGACGCGCCCGTCGAAGCCACCGCAGCCGAGGACGGCGGCGAGGCGCTGCCCGAATTCCTCGCCGGCGACGATGAGGAGGCGGAGGCGCCGCAGGTGATCGCGGCCGAATAGCCTGCGTGCGGGGCGGCTTCGGCCGTCCCGCGCCCTTTTCCCCTTTCAACCGACCCGACAGCCCGGCCTTCGCGCCGGGCTCGTTGCATTTCAGGAGGGCCGCATGTCCATATTCACCATTGAAACGACCTACCGCCTGCCGGTCTACCGGCAGCGTAGCTATGAGGCGGAAACCCTCGACGCCGCCTGTGCGCTCGCTATCGCCGACAAGGGCTGGGACGACGAGAAATCCGACGTCGAGACCTCCGGCGCCACCTATGTCACCGGCGTCTGGGACGGGCGCGACGCAGCCTATCGCGGCAGGGCGCTCATCATCCCGTCGCAGTTCGGCGAACAGGTCCAGCGCAAAGCCGACCACTTCGAGGTGCTGCTCGGCCTGCTCAACGTCTTCGCGCACGCGCCGGACGCGGAACCGGCCGACGGTCCGTTCTGGCGTCAGCGCCTGGACGCGGCAATCGCCAAAGGCGAGGCAATTCTTGCGGACGAATCTGATCCCCAAGCGGCAGGAGGCGCATCATGACCGAGTATGTCGTGAAGATCGGCTTCTGGCTGCGCGCCTACGACAGCGTTACGGTCGAGGCGGATGCCGACGCCGAAGCGATCGAGAAAGCCAAGATCGCTGCAACGACGGCCATGACGTTGACCACACACCCCGAACATGTCGAGTTTGACGAGCGACGCGAGGGCGTCATCGCCTTTATCGACCGGGTCAACCCGGACGGCCGCGAACCTGTGGTCGAGGATATCGCGTTCGACAACGATCACATCCATCCGGACGACGCGCCCTCTCGCGCCGATAAGGAGATGCACCCCCGCCGCGTCGTCTTCGCCTACCGCGTTCCAGTCCACGTCGAGGTCGAGGACGGGCTGGTCTCGCGCGTCACCGTCATCGATGAAACGCCGATCTCCGATCCTACTGTCGTTGAAGGCGACGCTGGCTACCTCGCCGAAGCGATCGCCGCCGCGGACGACGGCCAGGCCTGGCCGTCCTGGGCCTTCGGCTACTGATGATCGCCATAGCTCGGCGCCCCGCCACCCGGTGGGGCGCCTTTTCTTATGCCGGCCACGGCCGCGACGCTGAGAGGAAGAGGGCGGCCGGAACGGGTTTGAGCCGGTGCGGTCCAAGAGAGAGCGCCGGCCGGCTCGCCCATTCCCGCTCTCCCGAGGCTCCCTTCATGAACGACCTTTCTCAGATCGCGGCCGACCAGGCCGCGCAGCCGTCGCCCGGCCATCGCCTCGATGCCCCCGGCGCGATCATCGCCGCCGCCCAGCACCTCCTCCCACATCTCGAGCGCGGCCAGCGCGTCGATGCCGCGATCCTGCGCACCGCCATGGAAGCGGCTTTCGGCGCCTCCGACGCCTCCGGCGCATGGGACTGGAAGACGGCCTATGACGCCTGCGAGGCGGCGACCGTCCTCTTCCTCCACAAATACGGAAAGGCGCTGTTCCGCAAAGCCGACTCTCAGGCTTCCCGGCTTTCCGCCTTGATCAAGATTGCTAGCCTTCTCCCGACCCACACCCGCCGCTCCGCCGAGAGCGAGGCCTTCCAGCAATTCTCTACGCCGACCCCGCTCGGCTTCGCGGCCCTAACCGCGGCCGCCGTCGGGGCTGCGGACCGCGTGTTGGAGCCTTCGGCAGGAACCGGCCTCCTCGCCATCCTGGCCGAGATCGCCGGCGGCGCGCTCGTGCTGAACGAGCTGGCCGAGACCCGGTCGGCGCTGCTCACTTCCCTCTTTCCGGCCATTCCCGTCACGCGCTTCGATGCCGCGCGGATCGACGACCATCTCGATCCGGCCGCCGTTCCGAGCGTCGTGTTGATGAACCCGCCCTTCTCGGCGATGGCGAACGTCGCCGGCCGCATGGCCGACACCACCTATCGCCACATCGCTTCGGCGCTCGCGCGCCTCGCCGACGGCGGGCGGCTGGTGGCGATCACCGGCGCGAACTTCGGGCCGGACACCCCAGCCTGGCGTGACGCCTTCGTCCGGCTGCAGGCGCGCGGCCGCATCGTGTTCACGGCCGCGATCGACGGTGCAGTCTACGCCAAGCACGGCACCACGATCGACACGCGGCTGATCGTCATCGACAAAGCGCCCACCGAGAACCCGGCCGCGCTGCCGGAATCGCGGGGCATTGCGCCCGACGTCACGACCTTGCTGGGTTGGATTGCGGAGCATGTTCCGGCGCGTCTGGCTCTCGCGCCAAGCCTCGCAATTCCCATGTCGGCTGTCGCCGCACCGCGGACGGTGCGCGGCTATCTTGCCCGCGCGGCTGCCGCGCAAACCGCTAGGCCCTCTGTCGCCGACCCGGAGGCGGTCGATCTCGGCTATGAGACGATCGACTGGGCGCCGCCCGAGGGCGCGCGTCTCAGCGATGCGATCTACGAGGAATACCGCCTCCAATCGATCCGCATTCCAGGCGCCCAGGTCCATCCCACCAAACTGGTGCAATCGGCGGCGATGGCCTCGGTGGCGCCGCCGAAGCCGAGCTATCGGCCATGCCTGCCGATCAAGCTCGTCGGCGGTGCGCTCCTGTCCGACGCCCAGCTCGAGACGGTGATCTATGCCGGCGAGGCGCATGGCGATTATCTCGCCGGCGCGTGGACCGTGGACGAGACCTTCGATCTCGTCACCGCCGCCCATGACGATGCGCCGAGCGCCGTTCGCTTTCGCCGGGGCTTCATGCTCGGCGACGGCACCGGCGCCGGCAAGGGCCGCCAGTCGGCCGGCATCATCCTGGACAACTGGCTGAAGGGCCGGCGCAAGGCGGTCTGGATCTCGAAGTCCGACAAGCTGCTCGAGGACGCCCAGCGCGATTGGTCTGCCCTCGGCATGGAGCGCCTGCTCATCACGCCGCTGTCGCGCTTCGCGCAGGGCAAGCCGATCCGGCTGTCCGAAGGCGTCCTATTTTTAACCTACGCTACGCTGCGGTCCGACGACCGCGGCGAGAAGCTTTCCCGCGTCCGGCAGATCGTTGAATGGTTGGGCTCCGACTTCGACGGAGTGATCATTTTCGACGAGAGCCACGCCATGCAGAACGCCGGTGGCGGCAAAGGAGAGCGGGGCGATATTGCGGCCTCGCAGCAGGGCCGTGCGGGCTTGCGTCTGCAGCACGCCCTGCCGGACGCGCGCGTCGTCTATGTCTCGGCGACCGGCGCCACTACGGTCCACAACCTCGCCTATGCCCAGCGGCTCGGCCTCTGGGGCGGCGAGGATTTCCCCTTCGCCACACGCGCCGAGTTCGTCGAGGCGATCGAGGATGGCGGTGTCGCCGCCATGGAGGTGTTGGCCCGCGATCTCCGGTCGCTCGGGCTCTACACCGCCCGTTCGCTCTCCTATGACGGCGTCGAATACGAGCTGGTCGAACACGCGCTCACCGACGAGCAGCGGCGCATCTACGACGCCTATGCCGGGGCGTTCGCGATCATCCACAACCATCTCGATGCCGCGATGCAGGCGGCGAACGTCACCGGCGAGACCGGCACGTTGAACCGGCAGGCGAAGTCGGCGGCCCGCTCGGCCTTCGAGAGCGCCAAGCAGCGCTTCTTCGGCCATCTGCTGACCTCGATGAAGACGCCGACCCTGATCCGCCGGATCGATCAGGACCTGGCCGACGGCCATGCCGCCGTGATCCAGATCGTCTCAACCGGCGAAGCGCTGATGGAGCGCCGGCTCGCCGAGATTCCGACCGAGGAATGGAACGACATCCGCGTCGACATCACGCCGCGCGAGTATGTTCTCGACTACCTCGCTCATTCCTTCCCGGTGCAGCTCTACGAGCCGTTCACCGACCGCGAGGGCAACCTCTCGTCGCGGCCCGTCTTCCGGGACGGCCAGCCCGTCGAGAGCCGCGAGGCCGTCGCGCGCCGCAATGAGCTGATCGAGCGGCTGGCTTCGCTGCCGCCCGTCCCCGGCGCGCTCGACCAGATCGTCCAGCGCTTCGGCACGGACCTCGTCGCCGAAGTGACCGGACGCTCGCGCCGCGTCGTGCGCAAGGGCGACCGCCTCGTCGTCGAGAACCGCGCCGCCTCCGCCAACCTCGCAGAGACCGCCGCCTTCATGGATGACCTGAAGCGCATCCTAGTGTTCTCGGAAGCGGGCGGGACGGGCCGCAGTTACCACGCCGAACTGTCGGCGCGGAACCGCCGGCTGCGCGTCCACTATCTGCTCGAACCCGGCTGGAAGGCCGACGCCGCGATTCAGGGCCTGGGGCGGACCAACCGCACCAACCAGGCGCAGCCGCCGCTGTTCCGGCCGATCGCCACCGACGTGAAGGCCGAGAAGCGCTTCCTCTCGACCATCGCACGCCGCCTCGACACGCTAGGTGTAGCGGCTCGCGTTTGAAAACGGGCGTGCTCGCATTCGACGCCGCTTTCGGCTCGAATTAACTGCAACTGACGGCGCGCTGATGCTCACGCTATCTGCAAACGAGCTTGCAATCGACGGCGGCGGCTCGCATTTCATGGCGGCGTGCTCGAATTAATTGCAAGTGAAATGCCGGGTTCCAAGCTATCCAAAATCAATAGATGCAGTGCCGGCTGCCCGCTAACGCCTCTGAGCGGTCAGACGGGGATTGACCTACGCCGCCTCTCGCACGAGACGGATATCGACTTCTCTGTCAACGTACTTCCATTCCTCTGTTGCACGCAGTTCGGAAAGCAATGCGTTGAACTCAGCCTCATGGGTTGGCGCGAACTCGAACCAATTGAGAAAATCGAACGGTTCATTTTCAGAGAGGTCGCGGCAGTGGTGGAGCTTGCGCGCTACTGCAGGCAAGTAGTTGAGCCCGATTTGGATGTGCTTTGACTTTTCGAAAACGCTCCGGCGCTCGTCTTGCGTGAATTCCCACCAAGCTGCGTTTTTTCGGATCGGTATCAACGCAGCGCAAGTTGCTTCTGGGCGCGCTAGCCCTTGCTGCTTCACCACAATTTCGTTCTTCTCTTCGCGCATGACATACCGTTCATTGCTTGTTATTCCGCGAAGTACCCAGGGTGCATTGGTTTCGGGCTGCAACTCTGAGGCAGATATTACGTTGAGCCTTTTGGCTTCAGGCAGTGACTTGCCAACTATGGTTTCGGTTCCAACGATCCGCCAAAGACCGCTGTCTCCGCCGACGAATGCAAATAATCGTGTATCCATTTCACCCCCTTCATGTGAGTGTGTTAACTTTTTTACAGCCTCAAAAAACCTATCTGCCCATCCCATGCTTGTGCATCATCGTCTCGCCTCGCTTAGCGTAGTATTGCATTACGCTTACCAGCGCCCCCAGTTAAATTGTAAATATAGCATCGAATTGGTCTGTGATACGACCGCCAGAAAATAGCCGTTTGTCGCCATTTCAAAAATTAATTGTACCGTATCGGTACACCCAAATGGGTCGTCAAGATGAGACGATATTCTTGTCTCAATAGGGTTGTTTTGCTATTTCCGATATGCTATCTTCGGAGGATCTAAAGGCTAACGAGACAATTCAAATCTATGGCGCTCTACGGATATGCTCGGGTTTCCAGCAGCGATCAGGATTTCGCTCTGCAGGAACAAGCGCTGCGCGCTGCCGGCTGCGATGTGGTCCGGGCCGAGAAAGTGAGCGGAACCAGTCGGGTCGGGCGTACTGAGCTTCAGACGCTGCTCGATTTCCTGCGACGTGGAGATACGCTG
Source organism: Afipia felis ATCC 53690 (assembly GCF_000314735.2). Lineage (NCBI taxonomy): Bacteria > Pseudomonadati > Pseudomonadota > Alphaproteobacteria > Hyphomicrobiales > Nitrobacteraceae > Afipia > Afipia felis. Next base: position 3,080,380 of record NZ_KB375270.1, read on the forward strand.
GTCGTCACACGGATCGATCGCCTCGCGCGCAGCATCAAGGATCTGCAGGACATCGTGTACACGCTGAAGGAACGCGGTGTCACCCTCAAGGCAACAGAGCAACCCATCGACACACGCAGTGCGGCAGGCAAGGCGTTCCTGGACATGCTGGGCGTTTTCGCCGAATTCGAAACCAACCTCCGGCGTGAGCGTCAGCGTGAAGGTATTGCCGCCGCCAAGGAGCGAGGCGTCTACCGTGGCCGCAAGCCATCGATCGATCCCGCCGAAGTTCAGCGCCTTCGCGTCGAGGAGAAGCTGGGCGCGACGGAGATTGCGCGCCGGCTTGGCGTCGGCCGTGCCTCGGTGTATCGTGCGCTGGCCCACTATGGACGCCCGGCGTAAGACGATTCCAGTCGACTCACTGCTGCAATTGCGGCAGCGGCTTGACCGTTTGCCGCGCAAAAGCCCGGAACGAGCCACCCAGATTGCTGCGGTAGCCGGGTTGTACGGCGTCTCCGCAACGACCGTCTATCGGGCGTTGCACGTCCTTCAGAAGCCACACGCCGCGCATCGCGCCGACCATGGCAAGCCGCGGCTGCTGCCCCAAACGGAATTGGAGCGCTACTGCGAACTGATCGCGGCACTGAAGCTGCGCACCACCAACAAGGCCGGGCGCCACCTTTCGACCGGGCGGGCCATCGAACTCTTGGAAGACCATGGCGTTGAGACCATGCAAGGTTTGGTCAAAGTGCCCAAGGGCCTGTTGCGCCGACCTACCGTCAATCGCTATCTTTCCTTGTTGCGACTCGATCAGCCCCACCTTCTTCGCGAGCCGCCGGCCGTGCGCTTCCAGGCCGAGAAAAGCAACGACTGCTGGCAGTTCGACATGTCGCCTTCCGATCTCAAGCACATCGACAAGCCTGACTGGATTGACCCAGCGAAGGGCGTGCCGACCCTGATGTTGTACAGCGTGGTGGATGATCGTAGCGGCGTCGGGTATCAGGAATACCAGTGTGTATATGGCGAGGATGCAGAGTCTGCGCTCCGCTTTTTCTTCAACGCCATGACCGCCAAAGCCGACGCCGCCTTCCCGTTTCAGGGACGACCAAAAATAATCTATCTGGACAACGGGCCGGTAGCCAAGAGCCGGGTGTTTCAGAACGTCATGTTGGCCCTCGACATTGAATGGCAGACCCACATTCCGGCCGGCAAGGACGGAACACGCACGACGGCCCGGTCAAAAGGCAAGGTCGAGCGCCCATTCAGGACAGTGAAAGAGGCGCACGAAACGCTCTACCACTTCCACAAGCCGGAGACGGAGAGGCAGGCCAACGAGTGGCTGATGCGCTACCTGCTGCGCTACAACGATCAGGGTCACCGCTCTGAGAAACATTCTCGGCTGGAGGACTGGCTGAGCAACCTGCCTGCGGATGGCCTGCGCGACATGTGCACCTGGCAGCAGTTCTGCCACTTTGCGCGTGAACCGGAACGTCGCAAGGTGGGCATCGATGCTCGTATCGCCATTGGCGGCACTGTCTACGAAGTAGAACCAGACATGGCCGGTGAAACCGTCGTCTTGCTGTGGGGCTTGTTCGACGACGAAATGCATGTCGAGTTCGATGGCGAGAAATTTGGACCCTACTCCCCCATATCGGGTCCGATCCCGCTCCATCGGTACCGCGCATTCAAACGTGGCAAGTTCGATGAACGCGCCGACCGTATCCGCGCACTTGCCGACCAGCTTGGTCTGCCCATCAGTGCTTTGGCCGGAAGCGATGTGCATTTGACGTCATCGGCGAACGCCATATCGCTGCCGCATCAACCATTTGACGCCGAGGCACATGAATATCATTTCGCCAGCATCATCGCCGCCAAGCTGGCGATTGCCGACGACTTGGCGCAACCGCTGGCCAAGATTGCACCGGCCGATCGTGCTTTCATCGACCAGGTGCTGGGCGAAACGCTGACACGCAGCATCGTGTTGGCGCGCGTACGGGATTATTTCCGCAACAAAAAATCGGGAGAGGACCATGCGAGTTGAGGTAATGCAGTATTACGGACTAACGCAACCGTTCAGCCAGGCGGGCTACTATGAAACCGAGCATCACAAGCAGCTCATCAAGGATATCAAGGGGGCGATCCTCGAAGGGCGGCTGATCGCACTCTGCGGCGTCGTGGGCAGCGGCAAGACGGTTACCTTGCGCCGCTTGCAGCAGATCCTGAAGGATGAAAATCGCGTGTCCGTCGCCAAATCGCTGTCGGTCGAAAAGCACAGCATCAAGCTCGCGACCCTGATCACGGCACTCTTCTACGACCTGGCACAGGACAAGCTGGTGCAAATTCCGAAACAAGGCGAGCGGCGCGAACGCGAATTACAGGAGCTGGTCAAGAAGGGAAAACGCCCAGTGGCACTGTTCGTCGACGAGGCACACGACCTGAACGGGCACACGCTCATTGGCCTCAAGCGTCTGATGGAAGTCGTGGAAGACGGCGGTGGCCGGCTGTCGGTAATCCTGGCCGGTCATCCCAAACTGCGCAACGACCTGCGCCGGCCGACCATGGAGGAAATTGGCTACCGTACCGATATCTTCACCTTAGACGGCATCGCCGGCAGCCAGCGCGAATATATTTTATGGTTGCTCGGTGCCAGCACCGGCAACAAAACTGAGCCAGAGTTGATCCTGACTGTTGAAGCGATCGACATGCTGGCCACCAAACTGCGCACGCCGCTGCAGGTCCAGCTGCACCTGACGTTGGCACTCGAAGCCGGCTACCAGACAGGCGAAAAGCCGGTCACGGCAGCACTGGTGGAATCCATGCTGTCGCGCCACCTCGATGATTTGGAGCCGATGTTGACGCGCCATGGCTATCGGCTCAAGGACATGGTGGAGCAGTTCGACGCCAAGGCGGCGGAAATCCGGGCGCTGTTCAGCAATCAACTTGAACCCAAGCGCACGGCAGAGCTGCGCGATCGAATGCTGGCGGCGGGGTTGCCGATATGAACTGAACCGTCATTTGCAATTAATGTGAGCACACGGTCATGGAATGCGAGCCGGCGCCGATCAATGCAAGCTCATTTGCAGATAATGTGAGCACGAACGCTCTTTCATTTGCAGTTATTGTGAGCCGAAAACTGCGTCAAATGCGAGCATGGCCGGTTTCAAATGCGAGCCGTTACAGCTAAGCGTAAGCGTGCTATCCCACAAGCTCGGTTCGTCCGGCCGTTTCGGGTTCCAGAATAGAAACCCTTTGCTGGCAATCACCATCTGCGAAAAACCCAAGGCGTTCACGTCGGAACCATCGGCCGAAATGGTCGAGCGGACAAGGGCGAGTGTCTGGCTATGCAAACTCTTGATGTATCGGCCATCGCTCGGCAGTTTCAGCTTGTCTAGGAACTGCTTCTGATTGTTGCCCAGCACCAAGACAGGGGAGCCGGTCAAGGTGGCCTCTGTACACATCCACGCCAGCAAAAGCCGAGGCATCATCCCGTAAGGCATTCCAAATTTCGGATGCGCGTTGATGGACAGTGAAATTTTCGAGGTGCCGCGCTCGAAATAGGTTGTTTTCGGGTCGGTATGGGGCAACGTGGCTTGTGCCAAAAAGTGCGCAACATACCCGGTTGCCCCGGCCGCCTTCGCGTCCTCAAGTTCCAATGCCAATGCTTCCGAAATCAAATGCTCTTGCCGCTTCGTTATGCTGGATTTCTGCGCTTCCCCGGCCAGAACCTGCGCGGTGGGCGGCTCTGAAACTGGCGAGGCCTTCGGCGCAGCCGGCACGCTGCGACCGACAACGGCCCCCACGGACTGGAAGCCCTCGATGCGCGAAGGCTCGGCGCTCTTGGCCTCTGGCGTACCCATGAAGCGGGCGGCCGTTGCTGCGGCCTTCTTGGCTTGCTCTGCGCCCATGCCGGCGTCGATCAGCTTTAGCCGGTACTCGTTCGCGTTCAAAGCATCGCGGCGGGCGTTGGCCATCTTGGCCGCCACGGCGGCGGCATCCTCGGCCGGTAGGCCGACTGCTATCAGCTCGGCGCGGTAGGCTGCTTCATCAAACAAACCGCCATCAAGGTTTAGTGCTGTCTGCTTTGCGCCATTTTTGCTAAGATTGGTCATGGTCATTTGCCTGTTTTGGTGATGGTCAGCAGCCCTTTACGAGTTCGCCACTCCGGGGCTGCACCCCCGGCCCGACACTGTTAGAGCAGTGCCGGGCCATTCTTTTTTCAGTGCGGGCCGGTTTCCTCGCACCAGTTGGACGAATCCACGATGATTTCGGGGTCGAGGTGCGTCACGTCGGCCAGCGTCGTGAGTGCCTTTTCAAACGTCCGAAAGCGCACCGGGCGGCCTTCATGCGTGATGGCGTGCAAGGTCTGGCCCTGACGGGCGTACAGGGCGAACCCTTGGCCGTCGTTGGGGTAAAGCACGGCCTGCACGCGCTCCCCGTCCGGGGTGTCACAAGCGGCATTCAGGCGGTGGAACGTCCACGCCCTGCCCTTCTTCACTTTCGGTTCCATCTGCTCGAAAAATTCAGCCACAAGCGCCTCGACTTCTGCGGGCGTTGCGCCCAAGTTTTGATCTGTATTCATCTTCGCCACTCCTGAAAACCGGCGTTAGAGCGCCGGGGTTGTAATCACGGCACCTGTTGGGCCGCGTGCTTCACTCTCAAAATCTCGACGGTGCGGGCCTCAGCCAGCACACGATAAAAAACGATGTAGTTCGGATGCACGATCAGTTCGCGCAACCACTCGGGCAAGCCCGGTCGGCCATGCCGGCCAAGCTCTGGATGCTGTGCAAGCGGCTTGGTCTTGTCGCGCAACTCCTGCCCGAAGCTCTTTGCCCGCGTCGGGTTGTCCTTGCCGATGTAGCGCACGATGGCGCGCAAGTCATCGCGTGCCATTGGCCGCCATTCAATGCGGTAAGGCTTGGCCGTCATGCGCGCTTTTTCTTCGGCAAGGCGGCAATGTCGGCGTCCATCTCGGCCATGACTTCATCGTGCGGAATGCTCGGCCGTGGGTCGTCAATAGATGCCTGAAGCTCGCCGGCCAGCCACTGGTTATAGGCGGCGGCTTCGTGCGCTCCGCGTAGTACCTGCGCCCTCGCGTCGTCGCGGCTGTTGACCACCTTTTCGGCGGGGTTCCAGTCGCTGGCGTCGAACTGGCCGACCGTGATTCCAAGATCACGCAACAGGGACAGGGCGGCAATCGGATTGCCAAACCGGCGCGGCTCGCCGCTGCGGGCCTTCGACAGCACGGCACCGGAACCGCTGCGGGTTGCGATCTGAACAAGGAACGCCCCGCCCTGCCCTTTCAAGGTCACGCCTGAGACGCCGCCGGCATTGCTGGCAACGCGAAGCTGCTCAAGGGTCATGCTTTGCATGGTGTTCTCCTTATACGTCACTAATCAGATTGTATTCTGCACGAAAATTAGAAAGCGTGCAAGCGCTCTAGACAATTTGGGTGGTCAAAATTGGCATAGCCAATTTAGATTGGCCTTTGAGTTATTGGCCGGGTCTGCTACGCTAGGCCAAGTTAGCTATACCGATACGGTACAATTAATTTTTGAAATGGCGACAAACGGCTATTTTCTGGCGGTCGTATCACAGACCAATTCGATGCTATATTTACAATTTAACTGGGGGCGCTGGTAAGCGTAATGCAATACTACGCTAAGCGAGGCGAGACGATGATGCACAAGCATGGGATGGGCAGATAGGTTTTTTGAGGCTGTAAAAAAGTTAACACACTCACATGAAGGGGGTGAAATGGATACACGATTATTTGCATTCGTCGGCGGAGACAGCGGTCTTTGGCGGATCGTTGGAACCGAAACCATAGTTGGCAAGTCACTGCCTGAAGCCAAAAGGCTCAACGTAATATCTGCCTCAGAGTTGCAGCCCGAAACCAATGCACCCTGGGTACTTCGCGGAATAACAAGCAATGAACGGTATGTCATGCGCGAAGAGAAGAACGAAATTGTGGTGAAGCAGCAAGGGCTAGCGCGCCCAGAAGCAACTTGCGCTGCGTTGATACCGATCCGAAAAAACGCAGCTTGGTGGGAATTCACGCAAGACGAGCGCCGGAGCGTTTTCGAAAAGTCAAAGCACATCCAAATCGGGCTCAACTACTTGCCTGCAGTAGCGCGCAAGCTCCACCACTGCCGCGACCTCTCTGAAAATGAACCGTTCGATTTTCTCAATTGGTTCGAGTTCGCGCCAACCCATGAGGCTGAGTTCAACGCATTGCTTTCCGAACTGCGTGCAACAGAGGAATGGAAGTACGTTGACAGAGAAGTCGATATCCGTCTCGTGCGAGAGGCGGCGTAGGTCAATCCCCGTCTGACCGCTCAGAGGCGTTAGCGGGCAGCCGGCACTGCATCTATTGATTTTGGATAGCTTGGAACCCGGCATTTCACTTGCAATTAATTCGAGCACGCCGCCATGAAATGCGAGCCGCCGCCGTCGATTGCAAGCTCGTTTGCAGATAGCGTGAGCATCAGCGCGCCGTCAGTTGCAGTTAATTCGAGCCGAAAGCGGCGTCGAATGCGAGCACGCCCGTTTTCAAACGCGAGCCGCTACAGCTAGGCGCCATCACGCGAGGCCAGCGCCAGACCGGGGGCCAGGGACTCTTCAGGCCAGAGGACAATCTGGAATCGCACTACGCCCGTGACGCGCTGCGCCAGCTCTACATGCTGCTCGTGCGTGGCAAGATCGAAGGCTGTTCGCTCCAGATGTTCGAGGCCGCCACCGGCCTCAACCTGATGGACGCCAACGGCATCAAGGACGAGTTGCCGCCGATCACGACTTTCCTCAACCGCCTACTGGCGCTCACCATCGAGCTGCAGGGCGTGCTGTTCACGGCGTTCGAGCAGTTGCTGAACGCCAAGATCGAAGGCGCCATCGCCAGCGGTGTCTATGACGTCGGCCTGGAGACGCTGCGGGCCGAAAGCTTCGTCGTCATCGATCGCCGGACGATCTACACCCATCCCGCGACGACCGCGGAAACCCGGCTGCTGACCATCACCGAGCGCCGGCGCAATCGCCCCGTCACGCTCGATGAGGCGCTGGACCATCTCGCCGACCACCGCGCCGCGTTGCTGCTCAACGAGCGCTCGGGCCGCGCCGCCGTACAGATTCCGGCGCCAAGCCTGATGCTCGACGATGGCGAGATCGAACGCCGCGTTCGGCTGATCCGGCCGATGGAGCACCATCACGCGTCGCTGAAGATGATGGACGACAGCCACTGGCAGGCGGCGGAGCGGGAGGCCTTTGCGGCCGCGTGGGATCGTGAAGTGTCCGAGGTCCCCGAGTTCGCCGACAACACGATCCATATCGTCGCCGGCTTGCTGCTGCCGATCTGGAAGCGCCTGCCGAACGAGTCGACCCGCGTCTATCGGCTCCAGACCGATGCGGGCGAGCGCATCATCGGCCGCAGGGTCTCGCCGGCCTGGGCGGCGAACGCGTCAGTGACCGGGACCACCATCCTGACGCCGGATGCGGCCTTCGCGGCGCTGACCGAGGGCCGCACCGTTCTCGACCTCGCCGAAGGCCTTCAGCTCCACCGCGCGCGCGTCATGGGCGTCCACCGCATCGAGCTGTCGGGCTTCACCGACACGATGCGGGACCGCCTGCGCGCCTACGGCCTCTTCAGCGAGATCATCTCGTGGAAGCTGCGCATGTTCGTGCCGACCGACGCCGCCGGAGCCGGCGTGCTGGCGAAAGTCCTCGACCACTATCCGGCCCTGCGCATCAGCGAACGGGAGGCCGCGTGATGAGTCGCCACGACGCCTCCGAACTGGCACACCGACTCGCGCGCGACGCCGAGGCGGTGTGCCGCCACTACCTCTCGGCCGGACGGCGGGAGGGCCGCTATTGGCTGGTGGGCGATGTGCGCAACACGCCGGGCCGCTCGATGTTCGTGCGGCTCAAGGAGTCCGTGAAAGGGCCGGCCGGCAAATGGACCGACGCCGCGACCGGCGAGCATGGCGATCTGCTCGACGTAATCCAGGAAAGCTGCGGCCTGATCGACTTCAAGGACGTCGCCGATGAGGCGCGTTCGTTCCTCAGCCTGCCGCATCCCGAGCCGGAGCCAGATCGGCATCGATCGCGAGCGCCCGCCGCTCCAACCGGATCGCCGGAGGCGGCACGACGACTGTTCGCCATGTCGCAGCCGATTTCCCGTACACTCGTAGAAACGTATCTCAGTAATCGCGGCATTACGTTTTTGCACGGAACCGGAAGCCTGCGTTTCCACCCGCGCTGCTACTATCGACCGGACGAACACAGCCCGACCGAGACCTGGCCGGCGATGATCGCTTCCGTCACCGATCTCGAAGGACATTTGACCGGGGCGCACCGCACCTGGCTCGATCCCGGCGACTTCACCGAGGCGACACTCGGCAAGGCGCCAATCGACACGCCGAGACGGGCGATGGGTGACCTTCTCGGTCACGCCGTTCGATTTGGCGTGGCGGGCGAGGTCATGGCGGCCGGCGAGGGCATCGAGACGATGCTGTCGCTCCGATGCGTCTTGCCGACCATGCCGCTGGTTGCAGCCCTCTCGGCGGCGCATCTCTCCGCCATCCTGTTCCCGGACACGCTGCGGCGACTCTACATTGCTCGCGACGATGATCCGGCCGGCGACGGCGCAATGGCGACATTGATCGACCGGGCGCGGGAGGCCGGGATCGAGGCGATCGTGATCTCGCCACGGCTCGGCGACTTCAACGAGGATCTCCGCCTGCTTGGGATCGACGCGCTTCGGGCGGCGAGCCGGGTGCAGATCGCGGCGCAGGACGTCGCCCGCTTCATGGAGCTGGCGGCATAGTCGGAACCGGGATGAGGGGCGGATCGGCAGCGCCGTCACCGTAGGGCCGGCGATCATGCGTTCCCCAGCGCCGGAGGGGACCGCACCCACGGCCTTCTGAGAGGGCGATCGGGCAGCAAGCGGCCCGGACCGGCAACCTCGTGGGCCGACTATTTTCCGTCGGCGGCGGAGCCGCCTTTACATCGCGAAACAAAATGGCCGGCCCCCTTCGGTCCTCCGCCAAGGCTTCGGCCCTCCACTGCGCTGCGGATGCAAGTCCGTTCCGCCCGCCGCCTTCGTCGCCATGAAGGCCGCGATGGGCGCGGCCGATCCGACGAGGAAAGCCGCGATGACCACCGACCATGACGACGAATTCGAGCCGCACCACAGCTCATCCCCGACCGACCAGGTCCTCCACGAACTCCAGCTCTATGGCTACCGCCCCTTCAACGACGAGCCCGATCCCAGGCCGCTTCCAGAAGCGAACATCCTCGCGGGCAGCATCTCCGACATCTTTGACGCCCTCGTGGTGGCGCTTGCTGACACTCGCCTCGAACCCGACCTCGAGGACCTGCTGTGGTCGACGGTGAATGTCTTCCATCGGGCCATCGAACGGATCGAGCGCGAACTCGACGACAACGAACTGGCCCAGCAGCGTTCGCAACGTGAACAGGATGGCAGCGAGGTCAAATCCGTCGAGCTGGAACGACTGACGGCGGAAGGTCAGACGCTCATCGAACGCCGCAACGCCTTCGAGCTGATGCGCGACCAGGCCGCCGACCAGTTCGAGCACCACGCCTATTCAGCCTGGCGGCCGCGCAACGGGTCGAAGGTCAACCATCGCAACCTCACCTCGGCGATGATCGACAGCCGCGACTTCCTGGCGGCGAAGAAGCGCGCCGACAACCAGGTGCTCCTGCCGGCGGGGCCGAAGGTGGCGCTCACCGGCGGGCTCGATTTCAACGATCACCGGCTGATCTGGGCCAAGCTCGACCAGGTCCACGTCAAGCACCCCGACATGGTGCTGCTGCACGGCGGATCGCCGAAGGGCGCCGAACTGATCGCCGCCAAATGGGCCGACAACCGCAAGGTTCCGCAGATCGCCTTCAAACCCGACTGGACGAAGCACGCCAAGGCCGCTCCCTTTAGACGCAACGATGCCATGCTGGACGTGCTGCCGATTGGTCTCCTTCATTTCCCGGGCACCGGCATCCAGGACAATCTCGCCGACAAGGCGAAGAAGCTCGGTATCCCGGTCTGGAAGTTCGGCGGCGCGTGAGCGCCGCCATCTTCCACATCATTCTTCCGGATAGGAGAAAGAGTTCAAGGCTGCTGGCGCCAGAACTGCGTGCTGTAATTGTTCAGTCCGCGGGTATGCGCGTCGACTGTCACCTGGAAGGTTTCCGGAATCTTGTCTCCGTCGCCGCCTTCTTTGAAATAGTCCCTAATCGAGTAGAGCGCTCCTCTCATCAGGTGCTCCCACGTTTGATACAGCTTAGTCTGCCGATCCTGCTCCTGCTTGGCGGCGCTCGGCTTTCGACTGGGGACCGGGATCGTATAATCGGGACGTATATCTGCGTTATGGACGAACGTGATGCTGCCGAACGTCCACTCGCCATCGACGGCCCGGCGCCACCGATAGCTCACTCTGACACTTAGGCGTTCGTCGAAGCGATGAGGCGGCATGATCTGGTCATCGACGTAGAAGAGCTGCCCTTCCTTCTCCTCCGTTTCCATCCGGCGCTTCATGGCTCCCACGGCGAAGGACAAATCACTACCCGCGCGTCGAAGAGTGCTTTCAGTCTCTGCGCGCTTTCGTGGCGCCTTGGCCAAGTGGTGTTTCGCCAGCGCCTGTTCGAAGTGATGGAGTTTTGTCGAGATGTAGGGACCGCAACTTGTGAGAGGGAGACGATGCAGATCGCCAGATCGTTCTTCCCGGATAGCCTGATCGACCAGCCTGTCCAGCTCGTTAGTGTCGATCGCCTGAAGGGCATTCTGTTGATCGCGGGGGATGTTGATCTCGCCCATGCCTACTCCCTTACGCTTTGTCTACAACCGGCCCTCGGCCGAGCCCGACGACCCGTCCACAGTAAAGTACCAAATGCTTGTTGCGCATCGCGAGATGACACAACCTTGGGAAGATGATGTGTCGCTATAGAAGCCCATCATACTTCCTTTCAGTCGCCATTGTCCGAGCGGCCCGTCATCTTGTGCATGCACAGGCCAAGCGCGCACATCGCAAGGCATGGCAATGCGCTGAGGAGAAGCGGTGCTATCCCGAGCGCAAGCAGCCAGCTCCAATTGAACGCGACGCCGAGGATGATGATCACCGCGCCGAGCACGAAAAGGCCGCGGCGGCTACCAAAATAGCGGCCGATCATCTGGAAGGCATTGTCAGGGCAGGGAGGCGGCGCTGGAATAAGGAATTTCAAATCGACCATGAGTGTTTTTCCTCGGCTATGGAGCCGCCGATCTCTTGCGGGCTCGTATCGGAGCCGCACCTTCTCGTGAGCGGCATCCATGCAAAATGCGGCGGTCGATCATTCCGTCGCGTAGATAAACGGCGCCTTGCCGTCCTTCGTGACGGCATAGATCGTGAACTTCTCGGTCTTCGTGCCGACCATGCCGGGCGAGCCCATCGGCATGCCTGGCAGGGTAATGCCAGCGATGGCAGGCTTCTCCGCAAGGAGCTTGCGGATGATGTCGACAGGCACGTGCCCGTCGATCACATAGCCACCAACGAACATGGTGTGACAGCCTTCCAGCTCTTCGGGTACGCCGGCCTTGCTGCTGATGTGGGCAAGATCATTGGTCGGCTTGACGTCGACGTCGAAGCCGTTGTTGCGCAGATAGGCGGCATAGCCTTCGCAGCAACTACAGTTCGGGTTCTTGTAGAGGACCGCGTGGATGGGCGCGGCGACCACGGGCGCCGACAGGAACAGAAGGGCGGCGCTGGCGAGGAGGAAGTGTCGTCTTTGCATGTCCGTTCTCCGTTTCGAATAGGGTTGAGTTCAAGCGACGCGCAGTACGGTCATCAGACCGGCCACCTGGTGGTCCATGACGTGGCAATGCAGCATCCACTCGCCGGGATTGTCGGCGACGAAGGCGACCTCCACCGTCTCTCTCGGTGAGACCAGGACGGTGTCGCCCCAGAGATTGTGCGGCACAGGCTTTCCGTTGCGTGTCAGCACATGAAAGCTGTGACCATGCAGGTGCATCGGATGCCACCATGCGGTTTCGTTCTTGAGAGCTAGCAGGACGCTGCGGCCCCGCTGGAATGTAAGAACGGGCTTCATACCGGCGTCGCCATCGCCGGTCATCGACATACCATTGATGGCCCAGGCGGCGCCCCGACCCAAACCCATCATTCCCATGCCCTTCATGCCGCCCATCATCCCACTCATGCCGCTCATCATGCCGCCGCCCCCCATCATGCCGCCCTGGAGCGCCAGTTCGTGTCGCTCGGCGGTGGTGAGATCCGGCTCCGGTAGGGGGTTGCGCGGCAACTTGAGCGTGGCATCGAGGGGATGCGGGCGAAGCGGCGGCCTCTCGCCATAGGCAAGCTGGGTGAGCGTGTAGGATAGGTCGTCATAGAAGTCGTCGACCACGCGGTAGCGGCGGCCTGGCTCACCCTGCATGTCGAGAACGACATCGATTCGCATCGCCGGGCCGACAACGACGCGACCTCCGTCCGGCTCATGCGGATCGCAGGGTTGGCCGTCGGTCGCGACGATCACCGGCCGATGGCCCTCGAAACGCAAAGCCATGATCCGGGCGAGTGCTCCGTTGACGAGCCGGAGCCGGAGCCGCTCACCGGCCCGGACCGGCTGCTCGTCCGATATCGCGCCGTTGAGCGTTACCGTGTTTCCGACCCGGCCAGACATGGCCGCTTCCATGCCATTGCCGAACCCGCCAGCAATCTGGGCCTCTGAGGTGAGGCGCCAGTCCGAGAGCACCCAAAGGAGATCGCGGTCGACCGCGATGGGCTCGCGCTCTTTCACGATCACGGCGCCCGCGAGGCCACGGCCAAGCTGTTCGAGGCTGTTGGCGTGCGAGTGATACCAGAAGGTGCCGGCATCCGGCGGCGTGAACGTGTAGGTGAAGGTCTCGCCAGGCTTGATCAGTGGCTGCGTCAGGCCTGGCACGCCGTCCATCGCGTTCGGCAGCCGGATGCCGTGCCAATGCACGGTCGTGCCCTGATCGAGCCGGTTCTCGACGAGGATACGTGCCGGCTCGCCTTGCCGGAGGCGCACGACCGGCCCCGGCACGGCGCCGTTGTAGGCCCAGACCTCCGCCCGAGGATGGCCTGCTCCTGCGAGTGAAGCACGGCTCGGCCCAGCCGTGATGCGGATGTCGCCCGGGGCGGCCGCTCGTGCCCGCCATGGGAGCGACGATGTTGTCAAAGCCAGTCCGGTGCCAGCCAGCAACAGGCCGCGGCGCGAGATGGCAGAACCAGTTCTTATATTCACGTTGGACCCTTCCGAATCATCGTAGATGACGGGAACGCGCCGGTCTTGATCGCCCGTTGGCGGGATCAGACTGGTGCCCGCGATAGGCACAGCACGCGCACGCATTCGTTGGCCTCGGCCTTAGTCGCTTAAAGCGATGGCCGCGGTGTCAGCCGATGCTGGCGGGTCTGGGCGGGTGGGGGCCAGGCGGCGAAGCCCTGCCGTTGAGCAGCGCCACGCGTGCTGCAATCGGTGACCCGGGCCTCTGGACCAGGGCCATTCCGGTGACTTGCGGGAGCACGGCCAAGACCGGCGCAACGCAGAAGGCCGCGCACGGCATAGCCTTCATGTCGTTATCATTCCCGCCGCTCGGGCAACAATCGCAGCCATTGTGGCCGGGAGCGCCCATATCGGACGCCATCGCCATCTTCGCAGTCATGTCGCTGGCCTGGACTGCCGACAGGCTCATCCCCACGGTCACGAAGACCGCGAGGAACAGGGCGACGAGCTGTGTGGCCGACCAGCGTTTCATGGTGCCACCAGCGTCGCGCCGAACTGCGCCAAAAACAAGTCGGCTCGGCTCTCGTCTCACCGGAAGAAGACGTATTTTACGAGCGCGGCAATCACCAGCACCAGCACGACGATGCCGATGACGCCGAAAAGGCCCATGCCCCACATCATTCCTTCGCCCATCATATTGTGCATCTTGGCGCTCTCCTGTCATTCGGCCGCCTCGCGTAGCGGTAAGGGTTCGAGTTCCTCGACGGAGGCCGGGACGGCCTTCGCCGGAAGCCCCCATCCTTTGATCAGCCCATAGATCGCCGGGATCACAACGAGCGTCAGGATCGTCGATGAGATCATGCCGCCGATCATCGGGACAGCGATGCGCTGCATGACCTCCGAACCAGCGCCGGTGCTCCACAGGATCGGCACTAGGCCCGCCATGATGGCCACGACCGTCATCATCTTCGGCCGTACCCGCTCGACCGCGCCGAGCATGATCGCCTCGTAGAGATCGGCACGGGTGAAGCTCCGGCCTTGTCCGGCTCGCGCCGTCTTCACCTCGGCCATCGCCTGATCGAGATAGATCAGCATAACGACCCCTGTCTCGGCAGCGACGCCGGCGAGCGCGATGAACCCTACCGCCACCGCGACCGACATGTTGAAGCCGAGCCACCACATCAGCCACACCCCGCCGACCAGAGCGAAGGGCAGCGACAGCATGACGATCAGCGTCTCCGTGAGCGCCCGGAAGTTGAGGTAGAGCAGCAGGAAGATGATCAGGAGCGTCACCGGCACCACGATCTTCATCCGCGCTTCGGCCCGCTCCAGATATTCGTACTGTCCGCTCCAGCCGACCGAATAGCCCGGCGGCAGCTTCACCGATGCGGCGACCGCCTTCTGCGCCTCGGCAACATAGCCGCCAAGATCGCGGCCGTTGATGTCGACATAAATATAGGTCGCGAGCTGCCCGTTCTCGGTGCGGATTGAGGTCGCGCCCCGTGTGAGCTGAACCTTCGCCACCTCGCCAAGGGGAATGGCGCCGCCACCGGACAGCGGCACTTCGACATCGGTCGCGATCGCCCGTGGATTCGAACGTAGGTCGCGGGGGTAGCGGATATTCACGCCGTAGCGCTCGCGACCCTCGACTGTTGTCGTCACCGTCTCGCCGCCGAGTGCGGTTGCGATAACGTCCTGCGCATCGCCGATCTTAAGACCGTAGCGGCCTAGCGCCTCCCGGTCGGGGATGATGTCGAGATAGTAACCGCCGATGACTCGTTCGGCATAGGCGCTCGACGTGCCGGGCACCGCCCTGAGGACTGTTTCGATCTGACGGGCGACCTTCTCCATCTCACCAAGGTCCGCGCCGAACACTTTGACGCCGACTGGCGTGCGGATGCCGGTCGAGAGCATGTCGATGCGAGCACGAATCGGCATGGTCCAGGCATTCGAGACGCCGGGGAACTGTAGCGCCTTGTCCATCTCGGCCTTGAGGCTGTCGATATTCACGCCGGGCCGCCACTGCTCCTTCGGCTTCAGATTGATGATGGTCTCGAACATTTCGGTCGGCGCCGGGTCGGTCGCCGTCGCTGCACGGCCGGCCTTGCCGTACACGGAATCCACCTCCGGGAA
Source organism: Afipia felis ATCC 53690 (assembly GCF_000314735.2). Lineage (NCBI taxonomy): Bacteria > Pseudomonadati > Pseudomonadota > Alphaproteobacteria > Hyphomicrobiales > Nitrobacteraceae > Afipia > Afipia felis. The sequence goes on from NZ_KB375270.1 coordinate 3,095,734, forward strand.
CGATTTGATGATGCGGTCCTGCACTTGTAGTAACTCAGCCGCCTTCGTCACGGAAATTCCCGGCAGGGTGGTCGGCATATAGAGCAGCGTGCCTTCATCGAGATTTGGCATGAACTCCGAGCCGAGCTGGCGCGCGGGCCAGATGCTGACGGCAAGTGCAACAAGAGCAACGATGATGGTAAAGGTCTTCGCCTTCAGGACCGCGCGAATGATCGGTCGATAAGTCCAGATCAGAAATTTGTTGATCGGGTTCTTATGCTCCGGAATGATCTTGCCGCGCACGAAGATCACCATCAGCGCCGGCACCAATGTCACCGACAGAATCGCGGCCGCCGCCATCGAGAAGGTCTTGGTGAAGGCGAGCGGGCCGAACAGCCGTCCCTCCTGCGATTCCAGCGTGAAGATCGGCAGAAAGGACACGGTGATGACGAGCAGGCTGAAGAACAGTGCCGGACCGACCTCGCTCGCCGCATCGATCAGGATTTGCACGCGGGGCTTATCCGGCGGCGCGCGCTCCAGATGCTTATGGGCGTTCTCGATCATGACGATGGCGGCGTCGATCATGGCGCCGACCGCGATGGCGATGCCGCCGAGACTCATGATGTTGGAGCCGAGCCCGATCAGCTTCATCCCGGTGAAGGCGATCAGGATGCCAACCGGCAGCATAAGGATGGCGACGAGTGCGCTTCTGAGATGCAGCAGGAACACCACGCAGACAAAGGCGACAATGATGCTCTCCTCTGTCAGTGTGTGCCGCAACGTTTCGATCGCGGCCTCGATGAGATGCGAGCGATCATAGACCGGCACGATTTCAGCGCCTTTGGGCAGGCTGCCCGCGATGTCGGCAAGCTTCTGTTTGACGTTCTCGATCACGCTGAGCGCGTTGGCGCCGAAGCGCTGTAGCACGATGCCACTTGCCACTTCCCCTTCGCCGTTGAGCTCGGTGATGCCGCGTCGCTCGTCCGGACCGATCTCCACGCGCGCCACGTCCTTGAGACGCAGCGGCACGCCCCGATCGGTCTTCAGCACGATGTTCTCGATATCGGCGGGCGATTTGATGTAGCCCCGGCCGCGCACCATAAACTCGAACTCTGACAGCTCAAGCGTACGACCGCCGACATCCTGGTTGCTGTTGCGCACGGCGTCACGCACGGCAGCGAGTGATATTCCCTGGGCGCGCAGCCGCAGCGGATCGACGACGATGTTATATTGCTTGACGAAGCCACCGACGCTCGCGACCTCCGAGACCCCCTCGGCCTTCGAGGCAGCAAAACGGATGACCCAGTCCTGCAGCGAGCGTAACTCAGCCAGTGTCATGTCCTTGGCGATAACGGCATATTGGTAAACCCATCCGACACCGGTCGCGTCCGGCCCGAGCCCCGGCGTGACGCCGGCCGGCAGGCGCTTGGCCGCGGCGTTCAGATATTCGAGCACGCGGCTACGCGCCCAATAGGGATCCGTGCCGTCCTCGAAGATCACGTAGACGAAGGAGACGCCGAAAAAGGAGAAGCCGCGCACGACTTTGGACCTTGGTACGGTCAGCATGGCTGTTGTCAGAGGATAGGTGACCTGATCCTCAACCACCTGCGGCGCCTGGCCGGGATAATCGGTGTAGACGATGACCTGCACATCCGAGAGATCGGGAATGGCGTCCAGCGGTAAGGTCTTGACGGCATAGACACCGGCCGCGACAGCGAACGCGGTGCCGACCAGGATCAGAACGAGGTTGCGTGCGGACCACGCGATGAGGCGGGCGATCATGGCGTATCTCCTGTCGCTGTCATGCCGCTGAGTGCAGCCTTCAGATTGCTCTCGGCGTCGATGAGGAAGTTTGCCGAGACGACAACCCGATCGCCGGATGCGACGCCGCTACGGATTTCGGTGAAGCCGCCGCCCTGGGTGCCGAGCTTGACCTGACGCGGTTCGAAACGGCCATCGCCTTTGTCGAGGATCACCACCTGACGCGTGCCAGTGTCGATCACCGCGCTATCGGGCACCGCGACCACCGATCTTCCGCCACCCACTTCGATCTCGACATCAGCATACATGTCAGGGCGAAGAACGCCGTCCGGGTTTGGGATCTCGATCCGCACCTTCGTCGTGCGCGTCGCCTCGTTGACCTGCGGATAGATCAGCGCGACGCGACCCTCAAAAGTCCTACCGGGCAAGCTGCGCACGCGAACCTTAGCGAGTTGACCAAGTTCGACGCTCGCGAGTGCATATTCAGGCACGTCGGCAAGTACCCAGACAGTCGATAGATCGGCGATACGGAACAGAACCTCGCCGGCCGTCATTTTCATTCCCTCGGTCGCATTACGCACGAGGACGATGCCGTCGCGAGGGGCGTACCAGGTAAAGGCCGGCGGAACCTGATGAGTCCGGTCGATCTCGTCGATGACTTCCTTCGGCACCGCGTAGTTCTCGAGACGCCGACGCGCTACATTGAGCCCTGGATTGATCTGGACTTGTACGGCAGCAGTCGCGATCTCCTGCGAGCGTAGTTGCAGGAGAGGCTGTCCCTTCCGCACCCGGTCTCCGGTCGTGACGTTCTCGACCTTGCCGACATAGGAGTCAGCCGCGACGGTCACGACCGAGACATTCCGCTCGTCCGGCTGGATGGCGCCCGGAACCCGCACCGCTTGGACGATGACACGATCGGCGGCAATCTCAGAACGAACGCCCGTTCGCTGCAGCTTGCCCGGCGCGACCTTGATGGTCGAACCGTCCTCGTCGTCGCCGGCGTAGACGGGGAGATAATCCATCCCCATCGAATCCTTTTTTTGCACCGGCGAGGTGTCGGGCAGGCCCATGGGGTTGCGATAGTAGAGGATCTTCTTCGGGTCGCCGGCGGCAGGAGCTTCGGCAACGCTGGCCGGCTTGTCGTCGAAGCTGATGTCCTCGCTCGCGTGAACCGGCAGGAAGTCCCGCCCATCCGCGGTCGTCTTCGGCAGCGCCGAATAGGCCGGACGGCTGTCAGGATCCCGATAATAGATCACCGGTCCCGAGGGCGTCGGCCTGGCGCTCGCCCGAGGTGTCGTGGCGCCCTCCAGCCAGGGGACCGCCCGGAGGAGCCACGCTACCACGGTTGGGTTCATGGGTGGCAGCGCAAGATCGCGATGCCCAGCCCAGTAGCCTCCAGCCCCCGCCGCCAGTATGGCGGCGAGGGTGAGGCCCGTACGGCCGATGCGCGTCATGGTACCGCCTTGAACTCGAGCTTGTTCTCGACCGTGCCGGTCTCGCCCTGCAGCTTGGCGCCGAGCGAGAGCCGCCAGCCCCCGGCCATCACGAGAGCCGCTTTAAAGCGATAGACGCCGGGCTCCGTTGACGGCAGTTGCTCGATCGGCTCGGCCATCTCGGCCATGCTGTCTGGCGCCATATCGACACGTTTGGCGATGATCACCGCGTCCGGCACGGGCTTGCCGGAACGCTTGTCGACCAGGCGAACGGTCACGACGGCACCGTCACCCTTCTTCACTTCGCTCTGGACGAGCTGGAACTCATAGTCGCCGATCCCGGCCCAGGCCTGCGAGAGGGTTCCGATGCAAGCAGCACCGACCGTCGCCGCGACCGCAGCGGATTTCACATTCAGAAAGTTCATCGTCAAAGATTCCCAAATTCATCTCGTTCAGCCACGCGGACGCGCGGCCGGCTCGTGATCAGGCCTATGGCCGGATCACGTGGCTTCGCCGCATGAACTCGGTCATGCGGCATGATACGGCTCACAAGGAGCCGCCGATGAATTCAGGCTCGGGGAGGTCGGGGTGGTGGCGGGTCGATCAGGCCGTCGCGCCACAGATGATCACTCGGCTCCTTCACGCTCGTCACGGCGAACCGAGCGGGAATGAAAGCCGATGCCGGAAGAGAACCGGGAAGACAATTGGCCGTGCATAGAACGGCCAGCGGGCAGGATTTCGAACAATCCGGCTGCGCAGGTTTCTCACCCGAACAACAAGGCATGCTGTCCGACATAGACGCCATTTCGGATGTCGCCGCCATCTGGGCAGCCCCCATCGCCCTCGCAGACGACGGACCAACCATCGGCGCAATCAAAAGGCTCAAGACCGCAAAGATCGAGAGCAGGCGGGGGACAAGCGACCAAGGCTTCACGGGTCATGCATCTCACATAGTGCACCGCAAGAGAAGCGCCGGCTTGTTCACTTTCTCGTCAGCGCATGCGGCCATGACCACTCGCATCCTTTAATGCGATTCAGGAATAGTTGCCTCGCCACGAACGAGCGTGCGCCCAGCTGGCTTCATCCGAGCGTTCTCACGCAGACGCGACATCGCGTCGAATCAGCTCACGGCCATCTCTATCCAGCTTCCCACGATTATGCGCTGGAGAGCATAAGCACGAATTCGACTCATTCCAGCCATGAAGGGACGCATCGGCACACAAGCTCGACCGAGGAAGACCAGTGGGATTTCCCCTCCCGCGGGCGCCTGTTTGCGGTTATACTCACGGTCGCGCCGTGGTGGTGGTGGAAGGCGCGACCGTCAGACCTTTATCTCACGGAGTACACCGCCATGATCCTCTTCGGACCACTCCTCGTCATAGTCGGCATCGGCTTTATCTGCTGGCTGCTGTTCACCCTCGCTATCTTTGCGCTGCCGTTTTTCGCCGGTCTGACGATCGGCATCTGGGCCTTTCACACGGGGCCCGGCGTGCTCGGCGGCATTGCCGTGGGTCTTGTAGCCGGCGGCGTCACCTTTGGCCTTGGCCAGCTTGCGCTCGCCGTTGTGCCATGGGCGTGGGCTCGGCTCCTGATCATCCTTCTCTATGTCGCGCCCGCCACCGTCGCTGGCTACAGCGCCACGCATGGAATCGCCCAGATGGCGATGCCTTCACCCACCTGGCAGACGATCTTCGCCGTCATCGGCGCGGTCGCCGTCACGGCGTTTGTCCGCTTCACCGGAATGGCCGCGCCCGGACCAGCCGGACAGGGCTTAGCGCGGGGCTGACGTCATCACGTCGACGACCGTTGGGGCGGGGCCAGATCACGCATTCCGTATGCTCGCGATCCTCGTCGTCGAACACGGAGTGAGGGCCGACTGGCGTCGAAGCTCACCCGATCATCGCAGAGTACCGGGCGTCGTGGCGGGTTGTTGAGGCGACATGGCCGAGGTGGCGACGTCTTACGGATATGGCCAACGAAGCGCGTGACGGGGCGTGCAGCCGGAGCTTGGCCTCCGAAGCAGGATATCCGTTGGTGGCCAGGACGGGGCCCGGATTACCGTCGAATTCACTGGCCAGCCTCCGCGGTGACTCGAAAGTCGCCACGTTCCCCTTGATGTCAGCTCTGTCAGGCCGAGCGCACCGAACGGCCTCTTCGATGGATTGATCTGGCCGAAGGCCGGCTGAAGCCTCGACCGCCTATGGCGCAACAGCGGCGTCAAAACTTTCTTCCCCTGCCGGCTGCGCCGTCATTCCTCGCGAGACAAGAAAGTCCCTCCTTTGCTGTCGAGCCCCTTCGGGGTGCGCCGTCGATCGCCTCCGGCCCCTCGATCACCATCGAGGCCGCAATGGTGCGGGCTCGGAAACAGAGATCAAGGAGAACTACCATGGCGACCATCGGCACCTTCAAGAAGACCGGCTCGAACGAATTCACCGGCGCAATCGTCACCCTCTCGGTCCAGGCCAAGAACGTCCGGATCGTTCCCGAAACCAACCGTTCCGGCGAGAACAGCCCCACCCACCGCGTCTATGTCGGCCGGGTCGAGATCGGCGCCGCCTGGGCCAAGCGCTCCAACGAGGGCCGCGACTATCTGGGCCTCAAGCTCGACGATCCGAGCTTCACCGCCCCGATCTTCGCAAACCTCTTCGACGACGAGGACGGTGAGGGCTACAGCCTGATCTGGTCCCGCCCCAACGGCCGTCGGAGCGACTAAACCCCGCTACAAATGCCCCGTCCGGCTGGTCCGGGCGGGGCATCGCCTTATGATCCAAGGGCGACCGCCGACCTTGAATGGGCGGAATACCTAGTTTACTAGGTGGCAGTATATTAGGTGGCACGGCGATCTCACCGCATGAGCTTGCGGGAGATCGTCGCCACGAATCTGCGAAGACTGAGACATGCCAAAAGCATGTCGCAGGAGGAGCTTGCCGACCGTGCGGGCACCAATCGCAACTATGTTGGCATGCTGGAGCGCGAACAGCACTCCGCGACCGTCGACATGCTGGAGAAGCTCGCCGAGGTTCTTGAAGCGGACCCTGTCGAATTCTTCCGACGCGAGACGTGAACCGCCGTTATCAAGGGGCCTGAGGCTCGATCGGCGCTTTTCTCCGAGCCTTCGAAGACACCGCTCGCACAAGTTCAGTCGCTTCCACGTCGAGCGCCTCCGCGATCCGGCCGAGAACGGTGACGCTGGCCGAAACGTCGGCGCGTTCGATCCCTCCGACGTACCGGGCACTCAACCCAGCCCTTTCGGCCAATTCCTCCTGCGTCATCCCTTTCGCATGACGCAACCGACGCAGATTGACCGCCATGACCTCCTTGAGATCCATGGCGATGATGGAGCCGATATAGGAACTATCGTTCCAGGAATGATCGTTCCGATTCGTACATGCCGGTGCTATTCATCGGGCTGCGGAGGTCCCAGTTTGCCAATTTCCCGAGCAACGCGATGCGTCCCAGGCATCACGGAGTAAGTGTCACGCGGCCCAAATCTTGCAAAAATTCGCGGTAAATGAATGCCTAACACATCGCTTTGATCTCTATGGGGTAGATCGCAATGACTCAGGTGCCCTTTCAGGACCGGCCGCCGCACACCGACCGCTTGAGCGCCTATGACGAGCAACATCTCGCGATCTATCTTCGGTTGCTGATGGCCGACGAAGAAGGCGCCGACTGGCACGAAGTCGTCCAGGTAATCTTCGGCCTCAACCCCACCCGGGAGCCCGCCCGTGCCAAAACGGTTCATGACAGCCATCTGGCGCGGGCGCGCTGGATGACGGAGACGGGTTATCGGCATCTGCTTGAGCCGCGGATGCAGTGAACAACACCATACTCCCACGGCTCGCAGCCACACGCGATGCAACCTTAAGGACTACTTTGCCGGCGATTTTTCCGGATCGTGGTGTCCCTCCCTTGAGAGAGGACAAAATGAGAGGAAACGCCATGCCCACGGAATATTGGCGCTCGCCGGAGACGATTGATCGCCTGAACCGCCTCGAACGCCCCGGCTTCGCCGTCGAATTCCTGCGCCGCAACCACGATTACCGCCGCGACTTCGTCCGCACACAGCGCCAGATCACACGCGCCTCCGTCGATGCCGAAACCGCCCGTGTCGGTCTCGCTCGGCGATGGGGGTTGCGTTTTCGCCCATGACCCAAGCCTTCCCGTTGGGCCCGCCCCGGTCACCTGGCTGCCCGAACTATCGCCCGGTACGCTGATCCTTGAAACAGCGCCGGGCGGATTCGACCAACTCACGTCGCTTGATCCCGCGCAGCTGGGATCAGTCGTTGCTGATGACGCGGACGACGAAGGCCGTGAGCTTGTTGTTGTCGACGGCTCGGGCGAACTCCACGTTCGTTTGCACGGCGATCAGATCAGCACGCGGCCTGCCATTCTGCTGCCGCCCGACATCTCTTTTGAACTCCGGCTTGATGTCGCACTGCGCTTCGTGCGCCGTCTTCGTGGCCAGCGCGTCAAACTTCTTCCCGCCGCCCTTCGCCTGACGCCTCAGCAGAAGCGCCGGCTCGTCCAGCTTCTACACGCCTTCGACGTCCGCGAACTTGGGGGCGGCCCACGCGAGGTCGCCGAAATAATCCTCCGCTCCGAGCACGCACGATTTCCATCAGTCGAGTGGAAGGATTCACACGCCCGACGCACCGCCAACCGTCTCATTCACGACTCGATTGCGCTGGTCGAGCGCGGCTACCTCAAACTTCTGCGCGGCGGCTAACACACGCACCGATCCCTCCAGAACACACCCTAGTCCTACGCCCGCCCGCGCTACGCACACCACGCGCTGCGCTCACATGCGCAGCGGCGCGACCGAGGGGGGACACACCTACTCGAAAATCTTCGTCCACCCCTAACGCCTGAACTCTCCGCCACCGTCACCCCGACATGCCGCGACTTGGCCGCGGCGCTTCGAGGCAAGACGGAGGCACATCATGCCCGACAGGGCCGCGCAACTCGCCACGCGTTACGTCCGCACGCATGAAGCGGCGCGCATCCTCGGCATCTCACCGCGGACGCTTGAGAAATACCGCTGCCACGGTAGCGGCCCAACCTTCCGCAAGCTCGGCGGGCGCGTCGTCTACGCGATCGACGACCTCGAAGCTTGGGCCGACCAGGCCGCGTGCAGCTCGACGTCGGATCCTCGATACGTCGAGGCCCGCGCCGCCGGCCACGCGCATCGCTGAAGCGGCGCTCGTCGATGACATCGCGCCGCCTCATCACAGCCAGCGAACGGAGCAAGCTCGATCCGTTCATCGTCGCCACCGGCGACGCAAGTCCGCGCGACCAGCGCGACTTGATGGAGCGGCCGTTCTTCTCGCTCGCCAAAGCCAGGCGCACGGCGCCGATCCTCTACGAAGCTGCCGGTGTTCGGGTCGAGGTCTACGCCGTGCCCGAGCATGGCATGGCGACCATCTGGGACGCCGACGTGCTGATCTGGGCGGCGAGCCAGATCGTCGAGGCCGAGAACCTCGGCTTCAAGACCTCGCGTTTCCTTCGCTTCACGCCCTACCAGCTCCTGACCGCGATCGGTCGGCAGACAGGCGCACGCGATTACAAGCTCCTGAAGGGCGCGCTCGCCCGCCTGCAATCGACCGTTATCCACACCACCATCCGCAACGGCGAACATTGGCGCCGTCACCAGTTCTCCTGGATCAATGAGTGGGAGGAATGCACGACGCGCGACGGCCGCGTCGAGGGCATGGAGTTCGTGCTCCCCGACTGGTTCTACCGCGGCGTCATCGACCGCTCGCTCGTCCTGGCCATCGACCCGGCCTACTTCCGGCTGACCGGCGGCATCGAGCGCTGGCTCTATCGCGTCGCCCGCAAGCACGCTGGTCGCCAGCCCAAGGGCTGGCTGTTCGAGATCGCGCATCTCCACGAGAAGTCCGGAAGCCTGGTGCGCGTCTCGGATTTCGCGCTCCAGATCCGGCGCATCGCCGCGCGCCAACCGCTGCCCGGCTATCGCCTGCGCATCGAGTGCCAGGGCCGCCGCGAGACGCTCCGCATCCTGCCGGCCCGCTCATCCACAGTTCCTGTGGATGGCGCTGTGGAAACGCTCGGGACTTCGCACGCAAACGGTATCGGGACTCCGCACGCAGCCCTATCGGGACTTCGCACGCACGAACCGCAGCTAACGCTATGGCCGGAAACGGCGATTCCGGGCCTTAACTTAGAGTCTAACTCAGAATCTAACTCTAGTTGTTGGTCCGCGCGGTCTGCGGATAAACCCGCCACCTCCGCTACGCAGGCCTCCGAGCCACCAGGACGACAGCCGTCGCTGCCCTTCGGTCGCAAGCCGGGAGGGAAGAGATGATCGTCGCTCTGCTCAACCAGAAGGGCGGCGTCGGCAAGACCACGCTTGCGCTTCATCTCGCCGGCGAGCTGGCGCTGGACGGCAAGCGCGTGACGCTGATCGACGCGGACCCGCAGGGCTCTGCGCTCGATTGGTCGCAGCAGCGGGCGCGGGAGAACGTCTCACGGCTCTTCGGCGTCGTCGGCCTCGCGCGTGACACGCTCCATCGGGAAGCGCCGGAAATCGCGTGCACCGCCGATCATGTCGTCATCGATGGGCCGCCGCGCGTCGCGGGATTGATGCGTTCGGCGCTGCTCGCCGCCGACCTTGTACTGATCCCGGTGCAACCATCACCCTTCGATGGCTGGGCTTCGGCCGAGATGCTGAGCCTGCTCCGCGAGGCCCGCATCTATCGTCCGCAGCTCGCCGCGCGCTTCGTGCTGAATCGCTGCGGGGCACGCACGGTCATCGCCCGCGAGACGGCCGAAACGCTCGCCGATCACGATCCGCCAGTGCTCTCCAGCACCATCGGCCAGCGTGTCGTCTTCGCCGACGCCGCGCGATCTGGGCGCCTCGTGTTCGAGCTGGCCGCGCAGAGCGCCGCGGCGCTCGAGATCGCAGCGCTCGCCGCCGAAGTCGCGAGAATTGCGCCATGAGCGCGGGTGGCGCCCGACGCGGCTTCGCCGCCCGGCCCGGCGACGCCGAGAGCTGGATCAAAGCGCCCGACGCCTCAAGCCGTCGCGGTGACGAGCCCTCCGCCTTCACCGCGCGACTGACGATCGACGTCACGCCGGCGCTGCGCGGCCGCATCAAGGTCGCCGCGTTCCAGCGCGGGATCACCGTCGCCGACATGCTGCGCGACCTCTTCGCGCGCGAATTCCCCGCCGATCCCGGAGAGAGCGCATGAACGACAACGAGCCGTCGCCGACGCTTGTCGTACCGCCATCGCATCGGCGCCCCGTCGCGCTCACCCATGTCGAACTGACCTGGATCGAGAAGAAGATCGAGCACTGGCTGCGCTTCGGGCGGCGTGCCGAGGAGAAGATCCTCGATCGCCGCCGCAGCATCTCGAGCTTCAAGCCCGGCAGCGTCTTCGCGTTCGTTCGCTGGGCGTCGAACGACTACGGCACCGTCATCTCGCGCATGGATATCGTGCGGGCCGTCGAGCCTGGCGCACGCTTCCAGACGCTGCCCTTCGTGCGCCCCGGCGGCGAGATCCTGCTGCGCGTCGATAGCTGGCCGAAGGTCGAGCGCGTGCTCCAGGCGATCGACGCCGTCGAGACGCTCGACATCGATCCCGCCGACGCCGCGCCGGAATACTGGCGCCACCTCCACAACCGTCTCGCCGCCGGCCATGAACCGCGCCCCTACACGCGCGAGCAGCACGCCGCTTGGCTCAAGCGTCGGAGCGTCACGCTATGACCCGCTTCGGCTACGTCATGACGACGTATTTCGCCATGCTCGTCTTCATCGGCTTGGCTTTCGTCCATCCGACGCCGCGCCTGATCTGGAACGCCACGGCGAGCACGCCGACCGGGCTTTATGCGCTCCGGCCGGCAGGACAGCTTCACGCGCTCGAACTGGTCGCCGTGCGCGCGCCCGAACCGATCGCCAGCTACCTGGCCGATGGCGGCTTCCTGCCCAAGGGGGTGCCGCTGCTGAAGCATGTGATGGCGCTACCTGGGCAGACCGTGTGCCGCGCAGGCGACTCCATCACGGTCGATCACATCGCAGTCGGCGCGGCGCGTGAGCGCGATCACCTCGGCCGCCCGCTGCCGCGTTGGAGCGGCTGCCACACGCTCGGCCCCAGCGAAGTCTTCCTCATGAACCCGACCGTCCCGGACAGCTTGGACGGACGCTATTTCGGCGCGCTTCCCACCACCGCGATCGTCGCCCGCGCGGTCCCCTTGTGGACCGATGAGGCCGGCGACGGCCGCTTCGTGTGGCGCGCGGCCACCGATTGACCCGCTTCTCAACCCGCCAACAACGGAGGTTTCCCATGGCGCAGATTGGTCAGTTCACCCGAGACAAGTCCGGCTTCACCGGGCGCATCCAGACGCTCTTCTTCCACCGTGACCTTTCCCTCGTTCCGGCCGAATCCTCCGATGCCGAGAACGCGCCCGACTATCGGGTCCACATGGGCGACGGCGACGGCCTGGAGATCGGCGCGGGCTGGAAGCGCACCGGCGAGAAGGCCGGCGAATACGTCTCACTCGTCATAGATGATCCCGCACTCGCGCAGCCGATCCGCGCCAACCTCTTCCAGTCGGGCGACGACAAGTCCGCCTGGGTGCTGAACTGGAACCGCCCGCCGAAGCGTAGCGATCGGGGCTGACCGCATGCGGCGCGCGCTTCTTCTGCTCGCCAGCGTAGCGGCGCTCGGCATGCCCGTTGTCGTTGTCCACGCCCAGCCCGCGCCCACCGTGATGCGGTCGGTGAGCGATCCCTACGCCAGTCTAATTGCAGAAGCGGCCCAGCGCTTCGCAATTCCTTCGGCGTGGATACGGGTGATCATGCGCATCGAAAGCCGTCGCAATCGGCGCGCCGTCTCACCCAAAGGTGCGATGGGATTGATGCAGCTCATGCCCGAGACCTGGGCCGCGCTGCGCGCTCGCTATCGGCTCGGGCGTGATCCTTTTGATCCACGCGACAACATCCTGGCAGGCGCGGCTTTCTTGCGTGAGATGTACGACCGCTACGGTTCGCCGGGATTCCTCGCGGCGTATAATGCCGGGCCGGGGCGATACGAAGATTATCGCGACCGGCATCGTCCGCTGCCGCCTGAAACCGTCGCTTACGTCGCGGCGCTTGTCCCTTTTGTCGGGGACGGCGCGACCGATGGGCCTGTCCTCGTGGCGGCCTCCGGTCCGCCGTCTTGGACACAGGCCCCTCTCTTCATCACGCGATCGGCAAGCGCTGATCCTGTCGATCGCGCGCCATCCAAACAGCCGTCGAGCGATGCGTCGGCTGCCATCGCGGTGCGCGACCTGTCGGCCATCGCACCGCAATCCGCTGGGCTGTTCGTCGACGTTTCCGCAGCGGCGTCGAAGCCGTGATCGCGCCGCTCTCCCGTCGGCGTGCTGCTACGTCGCCTCGGTCAGCTCGCGCTTTCCCTGTCGGCTCGGCGGCCTCCGACGTCTCAAGGGGCCTCATCGCAGCTACAGGGCGCGATTTCGTTGGCAGGCGCGGCAAAGCGTTCTTCCGGAAAGAAGAAAGGGCAGGCAGGGGAGGAGCGCAGAAACCAACCGACCGAGGGCGAGATAAAAGGCCGCAAGGTGCGGCTCGGTCGGTCGGTTGTTTTTATTGGCATTTTTCAGCGATCCGGCAATGTGCGGCCCTGGGGCACAAGGTGCGCCGGACCCACAACACTTTGCCGGAGCTGACTTTTCCGCACATTGCCGGGGCCGGCGATGGCTGACGAGAACGATTTCCAGCCTCGGCCGGGCCGCATCCGCTCAACCCGCAGCCAGCGCGCGAAGCCCTTCGTCGCCCAGGCGCTCGCGGCAGCGCAACGCGCCGGCGGTGGCGTCTCGCGCCAAGGTCTCTTGCGCAGCGGACGGCACTCCACCTTCGGTCGCGGCCGAGCCGCCAGCGTTCGGGCCAACCATCTGCTGACGGGCCGCTCTCGTCTGGTCACGGTGAAGACTCGCGTCGTCCGCCATACCGCTCGCGCTGCGCCGCTCGCAGCCCACCTCGGCTATCTACGACGCGAGGGCGTCACCCGGGACGGGGAGAAGGCCAGGCTGTTCGGTCCCGAGACCGAGGACGCCGACCCCAAGGCCTTCGCGGAGCGGGGCGAGAAGGACCGCCATCACTTCCGCTTCATCGTCTCGCCCGAGGACGCGCCGGAGATGGCCGACCTGAAGGGCTTCACCCGCGAGTTGGTCGGCCAGATGGAGAAGGATCTCGGCACCAAGCTCGATTGGGTCGCCGTCGATCACTGGAATACGCAGCATCCCCACGTCCACATCATCGTGCACGGCGTCGCCGACGACGGCCAAGACCTCGTCATTTCGCGCGACTACATCAAGGAGGGGATGCGTGCCCGGGCCCAGGACCTGGCGACGCAAGAGCTGGGGCTGCGCAGCGATCTCGACATCCGTCGCGCGCTCGAGCGCCAGGTCGACGCCGAGCGCTGGACCCAACTCGACCGGCAGCTCGCCCGCGATGCCGATCGACACGGCGTCCTCGATCTCGCACCAGATGCCGGACGTCAGCCTGATCCGTTCGAAGCGCTCAAGGTCGGACGGTTGCGGCGCCTGGAGGGTCTTGGTCTCGCGCACCAGCTCGGGCCGGGCCAATGGACGATGGACCCGGCCGCGGAGACGACCTTGCGCGAGCTCGGCGAGCGCGGCGACATCATCAAGCGTATCCACCGCAGCCTGACCGAGCGTGGCATTGAGCGGGCCGCGGCGAGCTATGTGCTCGCTGGCGAGACCTTGGATGTCCCGATCATCGGCCGCCTGGTTGATCGCGGTCTCGACGATGAGTTGAAGGGCACAGCTTACGCCGTCGTCGACGGCGTCGACGGGCGAACCCATCACATCAAATTCCCGGATCTCGACGCCGCCGGCGACAGCGCGCCGGGCTCCATCGTCGAGCTACGCAAATTCGACGACGCGCAAGGCCGCCGTCGCGTCGCCGTTGCCGTGCGTTCCGACCTCGCCATCGAAAACCAGGTCACGGCGAGCGGCGCAACCTGGCTCGATCGCCAGGCCGTCGCGCGCGATCCGGTGGCGCTTGGCCAGGCCGGCTTCGGCGCCGAGGTCCGCGAGGCGATGGATCGCCGGGCGGACCAGCTCATCGAGCAAGGCCTCGCTGAGCAACAGGCGCGGAGGATCGTGTTCGCCTCCGGCCTGATCGGAACGCTTCGACGGAGGGAGGTGGAGGAGCTGGGCGAGCGGCTCGCCGCCGAAACGGGCCAGCCGTTCAATGGTGCGGAGGCGGGCGAGTATGTCGCCGGGACCTATCGGCAGCGCTTCGCGCTCGCCTCCGGCCGCTTCGCCATGATCGACGACGGTCTTGGCTTCCAACTCGTGCCCTGGACGCCCTCCCTCCAAAAGCATCTCGGCCGCCACGTCTCCGGCGTCGCCCGCGCGGATGGCGGGATCGACTGGGGCTTCGGCCGCAACCGGGGGCTCGGTCTGTGAGCGATCCCTCCAATCATCGACCTCAGGAAAGGACGTCTTCTATGTCCGCGACCAAGATTCTCTGGGGCCAGGTCATCACCGTCTTCGCGATCGTCCTGCTGGCGATCTGGAGCGCGACGGAGTGGACGGCTTGGCGCCTCGGCTTCCAGCCCCAGCTCGGCCACCCGTGGTTCGAGCTGCTGCATTTCCCGTTCTACCTTCCCCCGGCCCTTTTCTGGTGGTGGTACGCCTACGACGCCTACGCGCCTGACATCTTCATCGAGGGCGCTTACATCGCCGCATCGGGCGGGATCATCGCCGCGGCTGTCGCGATCGGCATGTCCGTCTGGCGCGCCCACGAAGCGAAGAATGCCGAGACCTACGGCTCTGCCCGCTGGGCGCAACCGAAGGAGATCGAAGCCGCTGGGCTCAGCGGACCCGATGGCGTCGTGCTGGGCCGCTACCAGCGCAGCTATTTGCGTCACGACGGGCCGGAGCATGTGTTGTGCTTCGCGCCGACGCGATCGGGTAAAGGCGTCGGCCTCGTCATCCCGTCGCTCTTGACTTGGCCGGGCTCGGCGATCGTCCACGACATCAAGGGCGAGAACTGGCAGCTCACCGCCGGCTTCCGCGCCCAGCACGGCCGCGTGCTCCTGTTCGATCCGACCAACGCCAAGTCGTCAGCCTACAATCCGTTGCTCGAGGTCCGCCGCGGCGAATGGGAGGTGCGCGACGTCCAGAACATCGCCGACATCCTAGTCGACCCGGAAGGTAGTCTGGAGAAGCGGAACCATTGGGAGAAGACCAGTCACGCGCTTCTGGTCGGCGCCATCCTTCACGTCCTCTACGCCGAGGGGGACAAGACGCTCGCTGGCGTCGCGTCGTTCTTGTCCGATCCCAAGCGGCCGATCGAGTCCACGCTCTCTGCAATGATGCGGACGCCGCATCTCGGCGAGGCTGGCGTTCATCCTGTCGTCGCCAGCGCCGCCAGGGAGTTGTTGAACAAATCCGGCAACGAGCGCTCCGGCGTCTTGAGCACGGCCATGTCGTTCCTTGGCCTCTATCGCGACCCTGTGGTCGCCGAGGTGACGCGGCGCTGCGACTGGCGGATCGGCGATATCGTGGCCGGCGAGCGGCCGACGACGCTCTACCTCGTAGTTCCGCCCTCGGACATTAACCGCACCAAGCCGCTGATCCGCCTGATCCTCAACCAGATCGGCCGGCGACTGACCGAGGACCTGCAGGCTAAGGCCGGGCGGCGGCGGCTCCTCTTGATGCTCGACGAGTTCCCGGCGCTGGGGCGGCTCGACTTCTTCGAGTCGGCGCTCGCCTTCATGGCGGGCTACGGCATCAAGAGCTTCCTGATCGCCCAGTCGCTGAACCAGATCGAGAAGGCCTATGGGCCGAACAACTCGATCCTCGACAACTGCCATGTGCGAGTGAGCTTCGCCACCAATGACGAGCGGACCGCCAAGCGTGTCAGTGACGCGCTTGGGACGGCGACCGAGATGAAGGCGATGAAGAACTATGCCGGCAGCCGCCTCTCGCCCTGGCTTGGCCATCTGATGGTCTCTCGATCGGAGACGGCGCGCCCGCTGCTCACGCCGGGCGAGGTCATGCAACTCCCGCCTACCGACGAGATCGTCATGGTGTCTGGCGTCCATCCAATCCGCGCGAAGAAGGCGCGCTACTACGAGGACGCGCGCTTGCAGGAGCGCATCCTGCCGCCGCCCGTGCCGACGCAGCCGAAAGTGAGTCGTTCCGACGACTGGAGTTCACGGCCATTGCCGCCGCGGCCCCCGGCGCCCGCCGTGCGTGACGGCGAAGAGGCCGACGATGAAGATCCGAAGAACGCGGACCGCCGTCGCCAGCCTGAACTCAACCAGGAGACGGTCGAGAAGAAGCAGCCGATCGACAACGAATTCGCCCTCGATCCGACCGACGAGCTGGAGGAAGACGCGCCCCGCGTCGGCCGGATGAACGACCTCATGCAGGGTTTGGCGTGCCAGGCGTCGCTCGATCCGGGCGACGACCTGGGACTGTGAGGCACGTATGCCGACGCCGAAGAAGAAAGCTCAGATCTCCGTCTACCTCGATCCGGACGTGATGCGGTCTCTTGCGGCCTACGCGGCGCGCCGGGAGCAACCGATGTCGCTGATCGCTGAAGCCGCTATCGCATCGTTCTTGTCACCCGATGCCGATGAGCGACGTGAGGCGGCAATCGCGAAGCGGCTTGATCAACAGGACAGGCGTTTGGCGCGGCTCGAGCGCGATGTTGGTATCGCTATCGAGACGCTCGCGCTGTTTATCCGCTTCTGGCTTACGACCACGCCGTCATTGCCAGAGCCGGCCGCCAAGGCGGCGCGGGCGCAGGCCGGAACACGCTACGACAACTTCGTCGCCGCACTTGGTCGGCGCCTCAGCCAGGGCCCGAAGCTTAGACAAGAGATTCCCGAGGACATGCCCGAGAAATCCGAGGGGCCTGAGAGGAGTCTGTAGGACTGTGACACGGGCATATTGCGCCCCATACAAGATTTTGTATATGATCCATGCGTCCCTGTCGGTGCGCACCGGGGCCCTCGTGAGGAAGCCCTGTCATGCAAGTTCAGCTCAAGAAACTCGAAGGAAGGTGGGATCTTGGCTACGCCCTGCACAAGCATACCCTTTCGAGCGTTTACCTTGGGGATGACGAATATGGCCATCCCCGCTTCGACACGACCCGCTCCGAACCGGGCGAGTGCCTCTATCAGCTGAAATATCGAGGGGATTGGGACCAGGTAAAGCCGCTGGCAGCGCAGGTGAAAACCAGCTTGTTGCCGTTGTTCGGCAAGATTGGGCTGATCATCCCCATGCCCGCCTCGACGGCCCGGGCGCGCCAGCCCGTAAATGAGATCGCCACCGAGCTGGGGCGGCTGACCGACACGCCCGTGTTCGACAGCATCATCGTGAAAGCGCCGGCCCCGCAGGGCAGCCCGCAACTCAAGAACCTGCATAGCCGCGAGGAAAAAGAAGCGGCGCTGCAGGGCCGGTTCAGTATCAATCCGGCCATCACCAACGAGGGGTGCTGGAATGCGCTCCTGCTGGACGACCTGTTCGACACCGGCGCGACCATGGACGCCGTCTCCAAGACGCTACGGACGTACAAGAAGATCAACCAGGTCTATGCCGCCTCGCTAACGTGGAAATAGACCGATGACGACCGTCTTCATCGCTGGATCGATTTCCATCAGCCGCCTGCACGAGAAGGTGCAAGAGCGGATCAACAAGATCGTGTCTTCCGACTTCGATGTCGTCGTCGGAGACGCCGATGGCGCCGACACGTCGATCCAGGAATGTCTCCAGCGATTTCACGCTGGCAAGGTGACTGTGTTCTGCACGGGGAACGCGCCCCGGAACAACGTCGCCGAATGGCCGGTGCACCGGGTCGTCTCGAAAGCCAAGGCGGGCAGCCGCGCGTATTTCACCGCGAAGGACCTGGAGATGGCGCGGACCAGCGATTACGGGCTGATGGTCTGGGACTGCAAAAGCACCGGCACCTTGAGCAATGTGATCGAGCTTCTGCGAGAGAAAAAGAAGTCCGTCGTCTTCGTGAACAAGGGTAAAGATTTCGTCACCATATCCGACAAGAGTGGCCTGGATAATCTCCTCAGCTTCATGTCGGAACACGCCCGCGCCAAGGCGGAAGAGAAGATCGGGCTCTCCTCCATGATCGCCAGCATCTCGCAGGAACAGTTCTCGCTCGATATCGCGGGGAACGGGCGTCCTTCGCCAGAGCCGGAGGCAGAACCGAGCACCGCCGAGCCGATTGAGGAAAGCGCAATCTCTAGCGAGAGCATGAAGCTGCGCTCGGCGCTCATGTCGGCTCTGAAGGATCATATTTCGCGCGCGCACCTGAGTCAGTCGCAGGCCGCCAAGGTGTTCGGCGTGACCCAGCCGCGCATCTCCGATCTCACGCGCGGTAAGGTCGATCTGTTCGGGCTGGATGCCCTGGTGAACATGGCCGCGACCGCCGGCCTGCGAGTGGAGATGCACGTGCGCCAAGCAGGTCCGGCCGCGGAATGATGACGCGCGCACGTTGACGGGCCTGCTAGGGCGAGTCGTCCTCATCCTATCCCAAAGTGAAAGATGCGTCGCCGCGCCGCTTACTCTTTCCCGCATCCAGCAAGTCTTTTTTCTCTGCTCTGCGCTCGGCCCCTACGCCGTCTGAATACTTGTTGAACTGTACTATTTCTTGCCTCTTCTAATCGTCCCCGTCGCTAATCGCGTGTCGCGATTGGCCAATGACGGGGACGATCGTGGCGATCACACCACTTCATTCAGAAGCCTTCTCCCGCGGTGCGCGCATGCTGCGCACCGCGCTCGGCCCGGCCATCGCGATCTTCCTCGAAGACCCCTCGATCGTCGAGGTGATGCTGAACCCCGACGGCCGGCTCTGGATCGACCGGCTGTCGGGAGGGCTGGAAGATAGCGGGCGGACACTGTCCGCCGCCGACGGCGAACGGATTGTGCGCCTCGTCGCGCACCATGTCGGCGCCGAGGTCCATGCCGAGAGGCCGCGTGTCTCGGCCGAGCTGCCCGAAACGGGAGAGCGGTTCGAGGGACTTCTGCCACCGGTGGTGGCCGCCCCGGCCTTTGCGATCCGCAAGCCTGCCGTCGCGGTGTTCACCCTCGACGACTATGTCGCCGCCGGTATCATGCTGGCCGGCCAGGCGGCAGCGCTCCGCGCCGCCGTGGCAGATCGCAAGAACATCCTCGTCGCCGGCGGCACCTCGACCGGCAAAACCACGCTCACCAACGCGCTGCTGGCCGAGATCGCCGGCACCACCGACCGCGTTGTGCTGATCGAGGACACCCGCGAGCTGCAATGCCGGGCGCCGAACTTGGTGGCGTTGCGCACCAAGGACGGCGTCGCCTCGCTCTCCGACCTCGTCCGCTCCTCGCTGCGCCTGCGGCCCGATCGCATCCCGATCGGCGAGGTGCGCGGCGCCGAAGCGCTGGATCTCTTAAAGGCGTGGGGGACCGGCCATCCCGGCGGCATCGGCACGATCCACGCCGGCACCGCGCTCGGTGCGTTGAGGCGCCTCGAACAGCTCATCCAGGAAGCCGTCGTCACCGTCCCCAGGGCTCTGATCGCCGAGACGATCGATCTCGTCACGGTGCTGCGCGGCCGCGGCAGCGAACGCCGCCTTTCCGAACTCGCCTTCGTCGCCGGTCTCGATCCCGCCACCGGTGATTACCGCGTCCAGTCCGCCGGGGCGGGCGGCGACCCCTTGCCCCTCGGAGACCCATCATGATCCTCGTTCGCGCTGTCGCATGTTCTTCGCGTCGCCGCCTGGCCGAGCTTGTCACACTCGCCACCCTGACGCTCGCCTTCGCCCCGGCGGCCTACGCCTCCGGTTCCTCCATGCCATGGGAGACCCCGCTCAACTCCATCCTGGAGTCAGTGCAGGGGCCCGTCGCGAAGATCATCTCGGTGATCATCATCACGGTGACCGGGCTGACGCTCGCTTTCGGTGACACGAGCGGGGGCTTCCGCCGGCTGATCCAGATCGTGTTCGGCCTGTCGATCGCCTTCGCCGCGTCGAGCTTCTTCCTGTCGTTCTTCTCGTTCTCCGGCGGAGCGCTGATCTGATGGCGGCAATCGTCGATCCCGACGTGCCCGGCTTCTTCGCGCCGGTCCATCGCGCGCTCACCGACCCGGTCCTGATGGGCGGCGCGCCGCGGACCGTCGCGATTGCCAACGGCACACTCGCGGCGGCGATCGCCCTCGGCCTCCGGCTCTGGATCCCCGGCGCGCTGATCTGGGCTGTGGGTCACACCGCGGCCGTCTGGGCAGCGAAGCGCGATCCGCAGTTTGTCGACGTGGTGCGCCGGCACCTTCGTTACCCGGCCCACCTCGGCGTCTGAGGCTCCAATGCTAAACCTCGCTGAATACCGCAACTGCCCAGCGACCCTCGCAGACTTCCTGCCCTGGGCGGCCCTGGTCGAGAATGGCGTCATCCTCAACAAGGACGGCTCGTTCCAACGCACCGCGCGCTTCCGCGGCCCGGACCTCGACAGCGCCACACCGGCCGAGTTGGTCGGCGTCACGGCACGGCTGAACAATGCGCTGCGCCGCCTCGGCTCTGGCTGGGCGATCTTCGTCGAGGCGCAGCGGATCGCCGCCCAGACCTATCCGCACAGCAGCTTTCCCGATCCTGCGTCGGCGCTGGTCGATCTCGAGCGGCAGGCCGCTTTCGAGGAAGCCGGAGCGCATTTCGAGAGCCGCTATTTCCTGACGTTCGTCTGGCTGCCGCCCGCCGAGGACGCTTCGCGCGTCGAGGGCTGGCTCTATGAGGGCCGGGCGCAGACCGGCGTCGATCCGTGGGAGCTGCTGCGCGGCTTCGTCGACCGGACCAATCGCGTCCTGCAGCTGGTCGAGGGCTTCATGCCCGAGGTCGCGTGGCTCGATGACAGCGACACGCTGACTTACCTTCACTCGACCATCTCGACGAGGGCGCAGCGCATCCGCGTGCCCGAGACGCCGATGCACCTCGATGCGTTGCTCGCCGATGAGCCACTCGCCGGGGGCCTCGAGCCGCGCCTCGGCGCCCACCATCTTCGTACGCTCACCGTGGTTGGATTCCCAACCGCGACCCATCCCGGAATCCTCGACGAGCTCAACCGGCTCGCTTTCCCGTACCGCTGGTCCACCCGCGCGATTCTGCTCGACAAGACCGAAGCGGTGAAGCTGCTGACCAAGATCCGGCGCCAGTGGTTCGCAAAGCGCAAGTCGATCGCCGCCATCGTCAAGGAGGTGATGACCAACGAGGCTTCGACCCTCGTGGATTCCGACGCCGCCAACAAGGCGGCCGACGCCGACCTGGCGCTACAGGAGCTGGGCTCGGATGATGTCGGCCAAGCCTACGTCACCGCGACCGTCACGGTCTGGGACGAGGACGCCGGTCTTGCGGCCGAGAAGCTCCGCCTCGTGGAAAAGGTGATCCAGGGCCGCGACTTCACCTGCATGCCGGAAGGGGTGAATGCGCTTGAGGCCTGGCTCGGGTCTATCCCCGGCCACGCCTACGCCAACGTCCGTCAGCCGCCCGTCTCGACGCTGAATCTGGCGCACATGATCCCTCTCTCGGCGGTTTGGGCTGGGCCGGCACGCGACGAGCATTTCCAGGCGCCGCCGCTGCTCTACGGCAAGACGGAAGGCTCGACGCCATTTCGGCTCAGCCTCCATGTCGGCGACGTCGGCCATATGCTGATCGTCGGTCCCACCGGCGCCGGCAAATCGGTGCTGCTGGCGCTGATGGCGATGCAGTTCCGCCGTTACCGGAACAACCAGATCTTCGCCTTCGACTTTGGCGGCTCCATCCGCACCGCGGCGATCGCCATGGGCGGCGACTGGCATGATCTCGGCGGTAGCCTGTCCGCCGGCTCGGAGCATTCAGTGTCGCTGCAACCGCTGGCGCGCATCGACGATCAGCCCGAACGTGCCTGGGCGGCGGAGTGGGTGACGGCCATCCTGGCC
Organism: Afipia felis ATCC 53690; assembly: GCF_000314735.2. Taxonomy (NCBI): domain Bacteria; kingdom Pseudomonadati; phylum Pseudomonadota; class Alphaproteobacteria; order Hyphomicrobiales; family Nitrobacteraceae; genus Afipia; species Afipia felis. Next base: position 3,117,856 of record NZ_KB375270.1, read on the forward strand.
AAGGAAGGCGTCACCATCGACCCGACCGCCAAGGAGCATGTCTGGTCGGCGCTGACCTCGCTGGCGTCCTCGCCGGTGCAGGAGCGCACCATCACGGGCCTCGCGGTCCTGTTGCAGTCGACAGCGCTGAAGCAAGCGTTGCAACCTTATTGCGTCGGCGGCCCTTCCGGCCGGCTGCTCGACGCCGAGACCGAGCAGCTCGGCTCCGCTCCGGTGCAGGCCTTCGAGACCGAGGGGCTGATCGGTGCCGGTGCTGCGCCCGCCGTGCTGACCTATCTCTTCCATCGCATTGAGGGCCGCCTCGACGGCCGGCCGACCTTGCTGATCATCGACGAGGGCTGGCTGGTGCTCGACGATCCTGCTTTCGCGCAGCAGCTCCGCGAGTGGTTGAAGACGCTGCGCAAGAAGAACGCCTCCGTCGTCTTTGCCACGCAGTCGCTGTCCGACATTGATGGCAGCAACATCGCGCCCGCGATCATCGAGAGCTGTCCTACGCGCATCTTCCTGCCGAACGAGCGAGCGATCGAGCCGCAGATCACCACGATCTATCGCCGCTTTGGCCTCAACGATCGACAGATCGAGATCCTCGCCCGCGCGACGCCGAAGCGCGACTACTACTGCCAGTCCCGTCGCGGCAACCGCCTGTTCGAGCTGGGCCTCGGCCCGGTCGCGCTCGCCTTCTGTGCCGCCTCTTCGAAGACCGACCATGCGGCGATCGAGCGCGTCGTCGCGGAGTACGGGCGCGACGCTTTCACGCCCGCTTGGCTCGCGGACCACGAACTCCTCTGGGCCGCCGATCTCATCCCTGACCTGACCCACCTGGAGACGTCATCATGATCAAGCTGCGCCATCTGGCGGCGGCAAGCGCCGTCGTGCTCACCCTGGCCGTCGCCGCACCGCCCGCCTCGGCGCAGTGGATCGTCTACGACCCGACCAACTTCAGCCAGAACGTGCTGACCGCCGCACGCGAGCTGCAACAGATCAACAATCAGATTCAGATGTTGACCAACCAGGCAACGAGCCTGGTCAACCAGGCGCGCAATCTTACCAACCTGCCGATGTCGACGCTGACCCAGCTTCAGTCGTCGATCGCCCAGACCCAGTCGCTGCTCGGTCAGGCGCAGAACATCGCCTTCAACGTCCAGCGCATCGAGCAGGCCTATTCGACCAGCTACGGTTCGGCTGCCGGCACAGGTTCGACCAACACCATGGTCGCCAACGCGCAAACACGCTGGCAGAACTCGGTCGGCGCGTTCGAGGACAGCCTGAAGATCCAGGCGGGCGTTGTCGGCAACATCCCGACCAACTCCAGCGCCATGACCTCGCTCGTCTCGGCGAGCCAGAGCGCCACGGGCGCCTTGCAAGCGGCGCAGGCCGGCAACCAGCTCCTGGCATTGCAATCCCAGCAGCTCTCCGACCTCGTCGCCGTGCTGTCGGCCAAGAGTCGGGCCGATGCGCTCGAGCAAGCGCGCAGCGCCGCCGCAGAAGCGCAGGGCCAGCAAAACTACAAGACCTTCTCGACGCGCACCGGCTATCAGCCCGGCAACGTCGCCATGTTCAGCGGCAACTGAGGCGTCGCGATGCTGGGACGATCGGAGATCTTCCGCGCGGCCGCGATCGTCGCCCTGGTCGCGGTGTTCATCGCGACCCTCGTCGCGGTCAACTGGCGTCCCTCGGCGCCCGTCGTCGAGACGTCTCCGACCATCAATCCAGCATCCGATGACCTCTCGGCCGAGCTGCGCCGTTGCAGCGCGCTCGGTCCTCAGGATGCCGAAGACCCGCATTGCGTCGCGGTCTGGGAGGAGAACCGCCAGCGCTTCTTCGGCAGGCCGGCGCGGCCGCTGTCGCCACAAACGCCCCCAGGCGCCGCCGCGCCGGCCACCCCTGCTATCGGAGACGCGCGATGAACAATGTCGGCGTCATCGACACCTTCCTCAACACCTTCACCACCTACATCGATTCCGGATTCGGCCTGATCAAGGGCGAGGTCGGCTATCTGTCGTCCACGCTGATCGTGATCGACATTACGCTCGCCGGCCTGTTCTGGGCTTGGGGCGCCGACGAGGACATCCTGCAGCGGCTGGTGAAGAAGACCCTCTACATCGGCTTCTTCGCTTTCATCATCAACAACTTCAACAATCTCTCGGCCATCGTCTTCAACAGCTTCGCCGGCCTCGGCCTGAAAGCGGGCGGCTCTTCGATCTCGACCGCCGACTTCCTGCGGCCGGGCAAGCTCGCCCAGGTCGGGCTCGACGCCGGTCAACCGCTGCTCGACGCGGCCAACCAGATGATGGGCTTCACCAGCTTCTTCGCGAATTTCGTGCAGATCGCGGTGCTGATGGTCTCATGGGTCCTGGTGCTGATCGCTTTCTTTATCCTGGCGGTACAGCTCTTCGTCACTTTGATCGAGTTCAAGCTGACGACGCTCGCCGGCTTCATCCTCATTCCCTTCGCCCTCTTTAACAAGACCGCGTTCCTCGCCGAAAAGGTACTCGGCAACATCGTCGCTTCGGGTGTGAAGGTGATGGTGTTGGCCGTCATCGTCGGCATCGGCACCGGCCTCTTCTCGCAGTTCACTCAGACCTACGCCGGCGGTCAGCCTACGGTCGAACAAGCGCTGTCGGTGGTGCTCGCCGCACTCGCCATGCTGGGCCTCGGCATCTTCGGCCCGGGTATCGCGACGGGCCTGGTCTCTGGCGCGCCTCAACTCGGTGCGGGCGCGGCTGTCGGCACAGGTCTCGCCGTCGCGGGCACGGCAATGGCCGGCGCCGGTGCGCTCGGCGTGGCCGGGAGGGGGGCGATGGCCGCCGCTTCCGGTACGGCCGCCGCCGCACGCGGCGGCGCGGCGATGGCCGGTGGCGCATCCTCCGCCTACAGCCTGGCTTCGGCCGGACGATCCGGCGCGTCGAGCGTCGCGGCGGGTCTTGGCGGGGTGGGACGCGCGGCGGCTTCAGCTGCATCAGGCCCGATGCGGCGCGCTGCCGCCCAGGCCGCTAGCTCCATGCGCCAAAGCTTCGCAGCCGGCGCGCGTTCCAGCTTCGCCGCCACGGGCGGCCCGTCGACCGCGGGAACGGTCGGCGGCAATCCGCCGAGCGGGCCAGCGCCGGCCGGGAGTGGGTCAGCCGACTTCGGCCCGCCGGCCTGGGCACAACGCATGAAGCGCAACCAGTCGATGGTCCACGGGGCGCAGACGGCCGCACAAGGCCTCAAGTCCGGCGACAGCCATGGCGGCGGCCATTCCGTCGATCTCACAGGAGGAGAATAAGAGATGGCGCTGTTCCGCCGCCCCACGGTTCGTTACGGCCGGACGCCCGAGCCTGAGACCCCCTATCAGCGCGCCGCCCAGGTGTGGGACGACCGCATCGGCTCGGCCCGGGTGCAAGCGAAGAACTGGCGGCTCATGGCCTTCGGTTCGCTCGCGCTCTCCATGGGCCTCGCCGGCGGCCTCGTCTGGCAATCGACTCACGGCAGCATCGTCCCTTGGGTCGTGCAGGTCGACAAGCTCGGCCAAGCGCAGGCTGTCGCCCCCGCCGCCGCCGACTACACGCCAAGCGACCCACAAATCGCCTGGTATCTCGCCCACTTTGTCCAGATGGTCCGCGCTCTGCCGGCCGATCCGATCATCGTGCGGCAGAACTGGCTGCAAGCATACGACTTCACCACCACCTCGGGCTCCCAGGCGCTGAACGACTATGCCCGCGCCAACGACCCGTTCGCCAAGCTCGGCAAGCAGCAGATCGCCATCGACGTCTCAAGCGTGATCCGCGCCTCGCCCTCGAGCTTCCGCGTCGAATGGGTCGAGCATCGCTATCAGGACGGCGCGCTCGCCGACAACACTCGTTGGACCGCGATCCTCACCATCGCGATTCAGACGCCAGCTTCCGCCGACGTGCTCCGCAAGAACCCACTCGGCATCTACGTCACCGCAATCAACTGGTCGAAGGAGCTGGGACAATGACCCCGCCGATTTCTAAGGAGGCCGGCGGTCCGGCTTCACGTTTCTCCGCCAATCCGCAAAGCCGGAGGGGAGCAAATGCGGCTTTCCGTAAGGCCGGCCTCATGTCTTTGCTGATGTCCGTCACCGCGCTTGGCGGTTGTGCGAACAATTTCGTTCCGCCCGACATCAATTACGACAGCGCCGCGCCAGCCAAGCTCACCGTCGATCCACCGGCGCCCATCAGGATCGTCGAGCTTCCCAAGCCACTTCCGCTACCCGGACAATTGAAGCCGATCGAAGGTGGAAAGCCGACACCGGAAGCCGCTGACCCGACTGTGCGTGTCAACCAAGCCAATGCCGCGGCGCGAATCCAGCCGGTGCGCAACGGCTTCATCAACGCGGTTCAGGTCTATCCCTTCTCCGGCGGAGCGCTCTATCAAGTCTATACGGCGCCCGGCGAGATCACCGATATTGCACTGCAGGACGGCGAGCAGCTCGTCGGCTCCGGCCCCGTGGCAGCCGGCGACACCGTGCGGTGGATCATCGGCGATACCGGGAGTGGCGCGGGCGCGACCAAGAAGGTCCACATCCTAGTCAAGCCGACGAGACCGCAGCTGCTCACCAATCTGGTGATCAACACGGATCGGCGGACCTATCTCCTTGAGCTGCGCTCGACGGAGAAGACCTATATGGCCTCAGTCTCCTGGCAGTATCCCGAAGACCAGCTCATCGCGCTTCGGCGGCAGAACCAGGAGGCCGCCGCCGCGGCACCGATCGCGGCCGGCGTCGATCTCGCCTCGATCAACTTCCGTTACGCGATCCAGGGCGACAACCCGGCCTGGCGGCCGCTGCGCGCCTTCGACGACGGGAAGAAGGTCTATATCGAATTCCCGAGCGGCATTGCCCAGGGCGAGATGCCGCCGCTGTTCGTCATCGGTCCGGCCGGCGGCTCCGAGCTGGTGAACTACCGGGTGAACCGCAACTACTACATCGTTGACCGCCTGTTCGCCGCCGCCGAATTGCGTCTCGGCGACAAGGATAGCGAGCGGCGCGTCCGCATCGTCCGCACCGACGGAAGGCCGCGGTCATGACGGCGGAAGGCCCTGAAGAACAACCGCCGTCGCCAACGCCCGTCGTACCGCCTGACCTGCGGCTTCGGGGCGAACGGCCACGCGTCACGCGCTTGTCGCGCAGGGTGCTGATTGGTCTGGGCGCCGTTTCGGCGCTCGCCGTCGCGGGCGCGCTCGGCTACGCGCTCCAGACTCGCCACGCGGCGCAGAGCGGCCAAGAGCTACTCTCAACGCAGAGCCGTCCCTCGGCTGAAGGCCTGGCAAGACTCCCAAAAGACTATACCGGCCTGCCGCGGCAGGCTCCGCCGCTTGGGCCGCCACTGCCCGGCGATCTCGGCAAGCCGATCCTCAATGCCGGTGCTGCGCCGAACACCGTCGCTTCCGCAACGACGCCCGATCCGGAAGCGCAGCGCCGAGCGCAAGAGATCGAGGCGGCGCGGCTCAGCCGTCTCTTCGCCCAGACCAGTCAGCAGCCTCGGCCGGTCGGGCTCGCCGCGCCGGCTGCAACGGGGACCACGGCGGGCCCGCCGCCCACACCGCCGGTCGAAGCCGGCGCCGCGCAGAACATGCAGGACCGCAAGACGGCCTTCCTCAACGCTTCGACGGACAAGCGCACGGACCGGCTCGACGCCAAGGCCTCGCCTTACATCGTGCAGGCCGGCACTGTGATCCCTGCCGCGCTCATCACGGGCATTCGTTCCGATCTGCCCGGCCAGATCACCGCGCAGGTGACCGAGGCGGTCTACGACAGCCCGACCGGCAAATATCTTCTGATCCCGCAGGGCGCAAAGCTGATCGGCCAATACGATAGCTCCGTCGCCTTTGGCCAGAGCCGAGTTCTCTTGATCTGGACCCGCATAATTATGCCGGATGGCAACTCGATCGTGCTGGAACGCCAGCCCGGCGCCGACACGCAGGGCTATGCTGGCCTCGAGGACGAGGTCGACAACCATTGGGGCATGCTGTTCAAGGCTGCCGTCCTCTCGACCCTGCTCAGCGTGGGTGCCGAAGCGGGCACGAGCCAGAATGAGAACAACCTTGTTCAGGCGATCCGCAGCGGCGCCTCCAACAGCATTAGCCAGACCGGCCAGCAGATCGTCCAACGCCAGCTCAACATCCAGCCAACTCTCACGATCCGGCCGGGCTTCCCCGTCCGCGTCATTGTAACGCGCGATCTGGTGCTGGCCCCGTATGCGCAGGGAGGAACGCCGTGACGAAGCTCAAACTCGGGACGCTCCCGGATGACAAGCCAGTAAAGGTCAGCCTCGAATTACCCGCCTCCGTGCATCGCGACCTGGTTGCCTATGCCGAGGTGCTGGGACGGACGACCGGACGCCCTGTCTCAGATCCCGCCAAGCTGATCGCGCCGATGATCCAGCGCTTCATGGCCACTGATCGCGCCTTCGCCAAGGCGCGAAACGATCGTGCCCAGCCTTAACTTGGATCAGAATCGCTCGATAGATCTGGATAACGTTCGCGGACCATGTCGAGAAACGGGCGGAGAGAGGGGTTGCTATTCGTCTTCCGCCAGTACGCCCAAAAGTTCAAACGTGTTGGCCCATCGCTCTCGTGGACTTCCCGAAAGGTGACGCCGGGATATGTCGCGCCCGTTGCGCCCTCTAACGCAACCAAGATACCCCAACCAGCGCCGACCATTGTCAGAAGCCGGTCCAGCGCAACTTCGTGGTGGTTCAGTCGACCGGCGTCTTGGCATCCGAGTTTGTTAGCGAGAAGTTTGATGAATTCCGGACCAGGCCCACGCAACGGCACCAGCAGAACCTCGGCTTTCAGGTCGGCCCAGTGAATCGTCTCTCGGCGGCTGAGCGGGTGATCCTCCGGAAGCGCAACCACGACCCGTTCGCTCCAAACCGGCAATGACCTTCCCTCCCATCGGGCATGGCCTTCTGCAACGAATGCAATGTCAACCGCTGAACTCGCGAGATCAGCTATCAACTGGTCGCTCGATCCATCGACCAAGTGCGTTTCTACATCCGGAAAGCGCTTGCGATATTCGATGAGCGTGGCGCGCAAATTGCCGGCCGAAAGAGAAGCATGGATGCCGATCGTCAGGCGTCCACTCTCGCCCCGGGAGCGGCTTTTGAGGCGAGCCGTGATTGTTTCTGCCTCACCAATTATCCGGCGCGCGGCGTCTAGGAACTCCAAGCCTTCAGTTGTCGGCCGAGTGCCGCCGTTCGTTCGTTGGAAGAGTTGGACACCAAGCATGGACTCCAAACCGCGCAAGCGGCGGCTAAGCGTGGATTGACGGATGTTGAGTGCTTCCGCTGCCTGACGCAGACTCCGGTGCTGCGTCGCGATGATGGCCCATCTGAGATCTTGCAGTTCTATGGGCATCTTCGAAAGTCAGCCTCAGCGGCAGACTCCGACGCGCGTCACCGAGCGATATCCGATCTCGAGCCGGTCTCAGCGTTGGGCCTGCCATGTTTGCAGGGTGGATCCACGAGGGCGCAGTTAGGTCATTTCGTTTTCCCGAATGCGCGCTTTGCAACGGCGGAGAGGGTCGCATCGAGGGATAGACGGCCCGGCCCTAACGCCATGATGGCGAGCGCCATCGAGGCCCATGGCAGATGGAAGTTCGCCCAGCCTTCGGGGACGGTAAGCTGGATGACGCCTGTCATCGTCAGAAGCCCGAGCGCGACGAAGCGGGTGCCCAGGCCGAGAACTAGCAGGATCGGCAGCGTGATCTCCGCCATCCCCACCAGATGCGCAACGACAATTGGCATCGGGAACGGATACTCGCTGCCGAAGATGTGAAGCTTGAACATGTTCTCGAAGAGGAAAGCGGTGCTCGGTGACAAGGACAGGAAACCGTCCCAGCGCGTCAGCCCTGACTTGAAGAATGGAACGGCGAGCGCGATCCGCAGAATCGGCGGCGCCACGATCACACCAATTCTGCCGATCCAGGATTGCAACATCTCCGCAAATCGACCGATGCAGCCCGATCGAAGGGAAGACAGTGCATGTAATGTGCTGGCGCTCATATTAGGATCCTTGCGCATCAAGGCAGATGCCCGTGCGCGTCTGAAAGGCGAAGAGCGCGCCGGCGTCGATAAGACCGGCGATGTTCGCGGTAAGGTCGAAACGGCGATCACAGGCGGTGGCTAACTGGGTCGCATCCGCGACGGTGTGCCCAGCGTCGAGCGCGCCGATGAAGTCCGCAGCTCCCGGCGGCAGAGATCGAACTTCGACAGTCGCGTCCGGCCGAACGACCAAGGTGTCTTCGCCTTCATCATCCAACGTCACCTGTCCAGGCTCACCCTCCTCAGCATTCATGCGCCATATCGTGAGTGCCGGCATGCTGGAACGGCAAACCTGGACGGACGGGTGAAGCAGGAGGCGAAGGCCAGGAAGCTCGTCAGCCGCTATGTTGGCGAAGGAGCCCGAACTGAGCGGGCAGGCCTCCGCCGCGTGGTAGGCTAAGACCCAAGCCCATTCGATGCGCGTCACATCGGCCAGATAGGGCACGCTTGCGGCTGGGGGAAACGTCTCAACGAACGCAGGAAATGTCCCGCCGTACTCGAGAAGGATCGGCGACCGCGGCGGCTCGGCGCGGACATAAATCCCCGCCATTGCGTCGAAGAACTCTTCCCCGACCAATCGCCGTGCCGCGGGGTAAGCAGCCTTCAGTATCTCGGTGAGGCCCACGACGACGTTGTTTCGGTAAACCGCGAAGCGCTTCGGACAGACGTCACCATCGGGACCAATGATCCCGCTCGGCGTCGGGCGCTCTGGATCGAGCAGAGCGGCCGCAAATTCCCGCTGCCGATCAGCCGATAGCAGCACGACGAACTTCCTTCGTTTCGAGCGCGCCCATCAGGACGTCAGCCATAGCGGCCTCGGCCGCGAGTTCGCGCCACGGGGGAATGTTGGCGTCCCATTCAATCAGCGTCGGGATGGGCCCCGTGCGCGTGATGACCCTCCGGAAGAGATTCCACACCAGCTCGTCGACGAGTTTGTCATGGGTGTCGATAAGCAGCGGGCGCCCCTTATCGTCAATCTCGCGCGTATGGCCCGCGAGATGGATCTCCCGTACATGGGCGAGAGGGAAATCGGCGATGTAGCGCTCCGCGTCCCAAAGCTGGTTTGTGCAGGAGACATGCACATTGTTGACATCCAGCAACAAGCCGCAGCCGGTTCTCCGCACAACCTCGCTGATGAATTCGGTTTCCCCCCACGTGCTCTCCTCGAACCAAACATATGTCGACGGATTCTCAAGCAACATCTGGCGGCCGAGCGCCGTCTGCACCTCATCGATATGGTCCGAGACGCGCACGAGCGTCTCGGTGGTATAGGGGGCCGGCAACAGGTCGTTCAAAAAGCCAGTATCGTGCGTCGACCAGGCGAGATGTTCGGAGAACAGTCCCGGCCGGTATCGACGGATGAGGTCGGCGAGCCTGGTCAGGTGTTCTCGATCGAGCGGCCGCGTGCCACCGATCGACAACCCAACTCCATGCAGCGACAGGGGATACCGTTCGCGAATGCGCGTCAAATACCGATGAGGCGGGCCGCCGGCCCCCATGTAGTTCTCGGCGTGAACCTCGAAAAACCCGACATCGGGCGTCTCGGAGAGAATGCGCTGATAGTGCTCCGCCTTCAGGCCGACGCCGGCGCGCCGGGGTATGGCGGTCTTATCCGCCGGACAGAGTTCTGTCGACATGGGAGCCTCTCAACAACGGGGTGAAGGTTTGGGCGGACGCATGCGCCATCCGCCCATCGACGCTTCAGGCCTTCGGGGTGAGGCTGCCCACGCCATTCGGCGTCTTGATCGAGGTGCAGGTCCCCTTCGGCTCCAGTTTGAAGGCGTTGCCCTGGTAGTTGGCGGTGCTTGTGCCGGCGCAGGTCGTGCCGGCCCCGGCGTAACAGTCGTTCTGGCCCTTCAGGGCGACGCCGTAGCACATCTCCATCTTGCCGGACATGACCGACTTCTTGGTCATATCCTGCTTCTGCATCATCTGCTCCTTGGTCATCATGCCGGAGCTCTGCGCCATCGCGGGCGCCGCAGCGAGACCACCCAGAGCAAGGGCGAAAGCGCTCGCCACGAGCGTGGACGTCGAATGATTGACCTTCATGTAGAAACCTCCGAACGGGTTGAGCCAGCGACGGAGATCGTGCGCTAGCGAGCACGCTGTTGTAGCCTGCTCAATTCAAAGTTCGGCTGTTGGGGTAGAATGGTTACGTTCAGCAGGCGCGGCACATTTCGGCCCACTCATCACGACGAGGCTTCGCCCGACGTCACAGCGCCATTGACCTCGGCGGATCTTCCGCCCGGCCTTGGCGTCACGCGGCCCCGCGGCGGTCACGCATGCGTTCGCATCTCAGCATTAAAGGTTACTATCAGTCGGCAAAAAGAAATCCCCTGCCAGAAGCCTTCCTCGGAGATACGATGGAACAACGCGCCAGACGTCATGTCGAATCGCGGCACCGAAGTTACGAGGAAGACGGTCGATGGCATCGGGCAACCAGAAGGGTAACCCGCTATTGAGAGTCGTTGGTGGAAGCCAGACCAGTCGCCATGCTGATAGTACTTCGGCGAAGCGCGACGTCGAATGGTCGATCTTCATGGCGCGGGCGCAGGCCGGCGACGGTGAGGCTTATCGACGGCTTCTGACCGAGATCACGCCCTATCTGCGCCTTTTGGTGGGACGCCATCATCGCTCTCCTCAAGATGTCGAAGACACGATCCAAGACATCTTGCTCACCATCCACTCCGTTCGCCAGATATATGACCCGACACGTCCCTTCACACCCTGGCTTGTGGCAATCAGCCGTAGACGGATCATTGACCGGCTGCGGCAACAAGGACGTTCCGCTCGTCGCGAAACGCCATTGAACGAAGACCATGAAACCATTGCTGACGCTGAGACGAACTTAGAGACGAGAGCTGATGGACGATCGGTGCGCGAAGCGGTGGAGAAACTGCCGCCAGGCCAACGAGAAGCCGTCACGCTCCTGAAGCTCCAGGAGATGTCGTTGAAAGAGGCTGCGGATCAAAGCGGTATGTCCATCGCGGCGTTGAAGGTCGCGACGCATCGGGCTCTCAAGAGTCTCCGCGCGATTCTTGGCAAGGGTGATATTACGTGATCACGACCCCAGACCTCATTGCCTCTCTCAGCGCGAATGCGACGCCCGTGCGCCGCCTGCGACCGCCGGTTCTGCGCGCGTGCTTCTGGCTCGCCCTGGCGGCCCTGGTTCTCGTCCTGCTCGGCATCAGCCACGGCCTGCGTCCGGACTTCGCAAAGCAGCTCGCCGATCGCGTCTACGTGGTTGGACTTGTTGCCTCTCTGCTGACAGGTGTGCTGGCAGCCGTTGCTGCGTTCATGCTCAGCCTCCCCGATCGTTCACGCCTGTACAGCCTCCTGCCTCTGCCGAGCCTGCTGGTCTGGATGTCGACCGTCGGCGTCGGTTGCCTGACCGATTGGGTCTCCGTAGGCCCAGCGGGCATGCAAATGGGCGAGGCGGTATCGTGCTTCGCGACGCTGGTGTTGACCAGCCTGCCGCTGTCCTTAGCGCTGCTTGTCATGCTGCGTTACACCGCTCGGCTGCGCCCGATTGCCGTAATCTGGATGGGCAGTGTCGCCGTTGGAGCGCTGACCGCAAGCGCCCTGTCTCTGTTCCACGACATTGACGCAACTGTCATGATCCTCATGTGGAACCTCGGGGCCGCAATCCTGATCATCGCCCTTGGCAGGATCTTTGGACGACGAATGCTGTCCTGGGTGGCGCCCCAGCCGCTGGACCGTTTCACATGATGTGGACGCGCCCGTTCCTGCTCATTGCAACACTGGTTCTCGTTTCTGCGGCGGCAATGATCTCTAGCGCGAATGCACGCCCCGAATCGCTCAATCCGCCAACGCTGCGCAACGGAATAAGCCAGTTCATTTTAGAGGAACCGCTGAAACCTGCGCCGCTCATGCGACTCCGCGGCCTCGACGGCCGCATGCTGAGCATGGAAAAGTTCTACGGAAAGGTCGTCCTTCTTAATTTCTGGGCCAGTTGGTGTGCTCCTTGTGTGGAGGAAATGCCGTCTCTCGAGGCGCTTGCGGCCAGTCTTCCTCCCGACCGCTTTGTCGTCGTCGCGGTCTCACTTGACGGCGGCGATGGACGGCAGGTGCAGTCGTTCATCAATCGACACAATCTTCGGCACCTGACCGTGGTGCTTGATCCCGACCACGAGTTCGGTGCGCTGACCAGTGAGGGGAAGCCGGAACCGGTTATGCCCGTCTATGGATATCCAACCACCTACGTCTTGGACAAGCGGGGCTTGGTCACAGGGTTTCTGGTTGGTCCCACGACGTGGGACTCTCCACTCGCACGTTCGTTCATCGACTATTTCATCAATCTAAAGTGACGGCTTCGCCGTCCGCTCACGAACCAGGGCGAAGTAAGAATGACCATTTTAGGCGTACTTGGCGGAAGCGGCGTTTACGACATTGCCGGGCTTGAGAATCCAACTTGGCGGAGGGTCGCATCGCCCTTCGGCGAGACATCCGACGAATTTCTTTTCGGTACGCTCGACGGTCTAGAAGTCGTCTTTGTCCCGCGCCATGGCCGCGGCCATCGCCATTCGCCCAGTTCGATCAACTACCGCGCAAACATCGACGCCTTGAAAAGGTCCGGCGTTACCGATCTCTTGTCGGTGTCGGCCTGCGGCTCGCTTCGCGAAGATCTTCCACCAGGCCATTTTGTCGTCGTGGATCAATTCGTCGATCGCACGATCGCACGACAGAGCAGCTTTTTCGGGGAAGGGGTTGGTCGCTCATATCTCAATGGCGCATCCGACCTGCGACCGGCTTGCGAAATTTGCGCATCAATGCGCCGCCGAGGCCGGTATACCAGTCAGGCGCGGCGGCACCTACCTCGCGATGGAAGGACCGCAATTCTCCAGCTTGGCCGAGTCGCGCATCTATCGGTCATGGGAGTGCGACGTCATCGGCATGACCAACATGCCGGAAGCGAAGCTCGCCCGCGAGGCCGAGATGTGCTTTCTCACTGTCGCAATGGTCACCGACTTCGATTGCTGGCATCCCGATCACGCACACGTCCAAGTCGCCGATGTCATCCGCGTGCTGAACGAGAACGCCGAGAAGGCCAAGCGGCTCATTCGCCTGCTTGCGCTGCGGCTGAGGGACGACAGACCCACTCTCTGTCCCCATGAATGCGACTGCGCATTGGATGTCGCCCTTGTTACCGCGCCCGGTGCGCGCGACCCAAGCATGGTGGCAAAACTCGATGCTGTCGCCGGCCGCGCTCTGAGGCGGTCCTGAACTCGGCCTCCGTCCGACGGCGACGCTCGTTTCATTCACGGAATCGCCGCGGCGCCGCGGCCGATGTCGCCAACCCTCGCCGTGCTACGCCTCGCGATTCGCGAGGACGAAACCTTTTCGGCCTGTCCGCGAACTTATCATAGAGGGGACGCGACGTCGGATGTGCCATGGTCCATGTAACGCAGAAATTCATTGATCCATTTGTCACCGCAACCGGCGCTCCGCGTGCGAGCGTCAGGCTCGGCACCCTTGAAACGCTCTGGTTCAATACCGGAACGCTGTGCAATCTCGCCTGCGACAACTGCTATATCGAGTCGAGCCCGCGAAATGACCGTCTCGTTTATTTGACCAGAGAGGAAGTACGGCGCTTCCTGGACGAGGCGAGGGAGCGCGACCATCCGCCGGCAGAGATCGGATTCACCGGCGGCGAACCCTTCATGAATCCCGATATCCTCCAGATGATCGCCGACAGTCTGAGCGCGGGTTTCAGGGCGCTGGTCCTGACGAACGCGATGAAGCCGATGCAGAGGCTCAAGACGCCGCTCGCGATCCTTAACGCCGAGTTTCCGGGCAGGCTCGCTGTAAGAGTCTCCCTCGACCGCTACGAAAGAACCGGCCACGAACAGTTGCGCGGCCCGCGAAGCTGGAAGCCGACCATCGCAGGTCTGTTGTGGCTGGCTGAGGCCGGATTCAATATATCCGTAGCTGGTCGCATGGTCTGGAAGGAGGCCGAAGATCAGATCAGAGCGGCCTACGGCCGGCTATTCGCGGAGCTGGGCCTTTCGATTGACTCCGCCGACCCCGCGGCCCTCGTCCTCTTCCCGGAGATGCGGGCTGGCGAAGACGTGCCGGAGATCACCGAGCAATGCTGGTCAATTCTCGGGCGCAGTCCCTCCTCTGTAATGTGTGCAAGCTCGCGCATGGTCGTGAAGCACAAGGGCGCGGATTCGCCGACGGTCGCAGCTTGCACCCTTCTTCCTTACGATCCGTTGTTCGATCTCGGTGGGACGCTCGCGGCGGCGACGGTGCGGTCCGTCCCGCTCATGCACCCCTTATGCGCGCGGTTCTGCGTCCTGGGCGGAGCGTCGTGTAGTGCGCAGCACTAGATCAATCCGGCGCTCCACCGAAATCAATACCGATCTCTGCGTCATCGGCGCGGGCTCCGCGGGCCTGACGATTGCCGCGGGCGCAGTGCAGATGGGCGCGCGCACCGTCCTCATCGAGGCCCATCGCATGGGCGGCGATTGCCTCAACACCGGATGCGTGCCTTCGAAGTCGTTCTTGGCGGTCGCCAAGCTTGCTCACTCGCTCCGAGAGTTGGCCCCCTACAGCCGCCTACCGGCCGAAGCACGTTTCGACTTCGACAAGGTGCATGGCCAGGTGCAGAGCGTCATCAAAGCTATCGCGCCAAACGATTCCGAGGAACGCTTCACACGGCTCGGCTGTACTGTGATCCGGGAGCACGCGCGCTTCTTGGACAGACAGACGGTCGAGGCCGCCGGCCAGCGCATCCGCGCCCGCAGGATCGTCATCGCGACCGGAAGCCGGCCGCGCGTCCCGCCGATCCCCGGTCTCGACCAGGTTCCCTATCTCACTACGGAAACGCTGTTCGAAAACACGGTCCTCCCGCAGCACTTACTGATTATCGGTGGCGGTCCCGTTGGCACGGAGATGGCCCAGGCGCATCGCCGCCTTGGAGCCGAGGTCACCTTGCTGTCGCGCGGTGCCCTTCTGCCACGCGACGATCCAGACGCCGTCGACGTGCTGCGCCAAGCACTCCACGAAGACAGCGTCGCGCTGCATGAGTTCGCCAACGAGCTGAGCGTCACATGGGCCTGTGGGCGCATCTTAGCCTCGTTCGTCGGCCGGGACGGGGCTCGACGTGAGCTTGAAGCGAGCCACGTGTTGGTCGCGGCAGGGCGCCGGCCGAATATCGAAGGTCTCCACCCCGAGGCGGCCGACGTCCGCTACAGCGAAAAGGGGATAGAGGTCGATGCGCGCCTGCGCACAAGCAACCGCCGCATTTACGCTGCTGGCGACGTTGCCGGTGGTCCTCAGTTCACCCACCTCGCCGCGTACCACGCCGGGATCGTCCTTCGGAATGCGCTGTTTCGACTTCCCGCCAAGGCGAATCTCGCAGCGCTTCCGTGGGTCACCTACACGGATCCCGAACTTGCCCAGGTCGGGCTGACCGAAGCGCAAGCGCGCGAAGCCCATGGCTCGGCTCTGAGGGTCCTCAACACTCCTTTCGCGGACGTCGACCGCGCGCAAACGGACGACGCTCAAGGTGGATTCGCCAAGATCCTCGTGACCAAGCGCGGGCGGGTCGTCGGTGCGACCATCGTCGGCCGGCAGGCTGGCGAACTCGTGGTGCCCTGGGGTCTTGCCGTCGGCGGAAATCTCAAAATCGGCGCATTGGCGCGTGTGATCGTGCCCTATCCCAGCCTCAGTGAAATCACGAAGCGCGCGGCCAGCGCATTCTATACGCCGGCACTGTTTAGCGCCCGGACCCGCTGGCTGGTGCGGGTCCTTGGGTGGTTCGGATGATGGCCGCCTCACTCACAAAGCGCCTCGTTCCGGTCGGCTTTCTCGTTGCGGCTGTCGTGGCCTATTTTCTGCTGGGCCTGAACCACTACCTCACGCTCGATCATCTGCGCGCCAACGCACAAAGGTTGCACCAGTTCACGGATGATCACCGCTTCGTCGCGATAGCCGTGTTTTTCGCGACCTACGTCGCTGTCGTCGCCCTGTCCGTGCCTGGCGCCGTCTTCATGACGATCGCTGGCGGACTGATTTTCGGGCTCTGGCTGGGCGCTGCACTTAACATTCTGGCGGCGACGACCGGGGCGATCATTCTGTTCGTCATCGCGAGGTTCGCCTTCGGCGGAATGCTGCAGGCCCGCGGCAACGCTTTCATTGCGCGGATGGAGGCCGGATTCACCCGCAATGCTTTCACCTATCTCATGTTCTTGCGGCTCGTACCTCTCTTTCCGTTCTGGGCTGTCAATCTGGCGGCGGCCGCATTTCGCACCCCACTGCGGTCTTTCGCTCTCGCGACACTGATCGGAATCATTCCCGGCACGTTGGCTTTCACCTCGATCGGCGACGGCCTATCCATCGCCGCGGGTGCGAGCTCGCGCGGTCCGAATGACGAGATCTTAGGGCCCACAATGATCGCGCTCCGCATCGGTCTCGCTCTGCTCGCGCTCGTGCCCCTGCTCGTCACTTGGCTCAGAAAGCGGGGGACGCGATGACTTTGACCGTCATCATTCCCGCGCTCAATTCGGGAGCGAGTCTGCCAGCAACCCTCGCGGCGCTCGGGCGCCTGGACCAGGTGCTGATCGCGGACGGCGGTTCGACGGACGACACCGCTGATGTCGGCCGGGCCCGAAACGCGCGTGTCGTGCAAGCGTTACGCGGTCGGGGAAACCAGCTCCGCGCTGCCGCAGCAGAAACTGAATGGCTGCTATTCTTGCACGGCGACACGCTCCTCGAGAACGGCTGGAGGGACGAAACAGACGCGTTCATGGCGGCGCCCCACAATGCCGAACGCGCCGCCGTCTTCGGCTTCGCATTGGACGACGCCTCCACCGAAGCCCGCCGCTTGGAGCGTTGGGTGGCGTGGCGGGTACGGACTCTTGGCCTCGCCTATGGCGATCAGGGCCTTTTGATCCGGAGGGCATTCTATGAGGCTTTGGGGGGCTTCCGCCCCATCCCCCTCATGGAGGACGTCGATTTGATCCGACGCATCGGACGCCGGCGGCTCGTGGTCCTGCAAACACGTGCGCTGACCTCGGCCGCTCGCTGGCGCCGGGACGGCTGGCTTCGGCGAAGCGGCCGCAATCTCGGCTGCCTGACCCTGTATTTCCTGGGCGTCCGCCCACGCCTCATTCATCGACTTTATGGCTGAACATGGCGCTTAAGTGTCATCTCGTCATCTTCGCCCGTCTTCCCCGCTTGGGCGCAGGAAAACGACGCCTCGCCAAGGGCGTCGGCGCGGTCGAAGCTCTCAGGTTTCAGCGTACCATGCTGGGCATCACGCTCCGCCGCCTGTCGGGCGATCAGCGTTGGATCACCTGGCTGGCGATGACGCCGACGCCACGGCGTGCGAGACAATTTGGGGTACGTACCATCCCTCAAGGGCGCGGCTCTTTGGGCGATCGGATGGCCACCGTGGCCCGTGCGATGCCACCAGGTCCCGTCGTCATCGTCGGCAGCGACATTCCGGGAATTTCCGCGGCTTCAGTTGCCGCAGCCTTCCGCCTGCTGGGAAGCAAGGACGCCGTCTTCGGTCCGGCACTGGATGGCGGCTATTGGCTTGTCGGCCTGCGCCGTCGTCCGAGATTCCTTGCCCCGTTCGTCGACGTGCGGTGGTCATCTCAGCACGCGCTCGAAGATACTCTTGCCAATCTATCGAGTTACTGCGTCGGATTTGTCCAGACACTTGAAGATGTCGACGACGCCACAGCCCTGAAACGCCATCTTCCCACAATAGGCACGTTCGCCCGCAGAAACCGGATCGCCTCGAGTCGCTCGAACACAGTCGATCAAACCTGTTCGGTGCGGTCACCATGACTGCAGGACCGGCGCTCGAGCGGCAGCCCGCCTTCGCAAGCAAGCAATTTTCCGCGTCCCGCTGCCAAATTACTTGAGCTGGCGAGGTAACCTCGGGCGGTGGGCGCCGAACTCTGAATTAGGGACGGTCGGCGTCAGTAGAAACCGGCTGCTCCCGCTTAACCGTCATCGGGAGATCCGGATGTCACCCATCAAGCTTTTGTCCACCGTCATGCTCGCGATGAGCTTATCAATAGCAATCAGCCAGACCGCCCTGGCAGCGACAGAAGCGCCGTACACGCAACAGGCGTTTGCGGCGTCCCAGCATGAGGGCAAGCCGATCCTCGTCGACATCTCCGCAAGCTGGTGCCCGACCTGCGCGAAGCAGCGTCCTATCATCGATCGGTTGGTCGAAAACCCGGCATTCGGGGATCTCGTAATCTACAAGGTCGATTTCGACACGCAGAAAGATGTGGTCCGTTCGTTTGGTGCGCAAACGCAGAGCACACTGATCGTGTTTCGTGGCCCCAAGGAAAAGGGACGGTCGGTCGGCGACACTGATCCCGATTCGATCAAGGCGCTTCTCCTGAAAGCGAACTGAACTCGTTCGCGGAATCGGAAGCATGGCCCTCCCAATCGGCAGTATCGGTTTCGGCTTCGTGGCCGGAATCCTTTCGACACTATCCCCATGCATTCTTCCGCTGCTACCGCTTGTCCTCGGACCGGCGGTCGCTGCACACCGCCTGGGTGTGCCGGCATTGGCCGCCGGCCTGGTCACCTCATTCGTCGCTGTCGGGCTCTTCGTGGCGACGGTCGGCTTTTCTATTGGCCTCGACGGCAGCGTCTTCCGTTCGATTTCCGCGGTGCTCCTGGGTCTCCTGGGGGTGGTGCTGCTCAGCGGCGCACTGCAACAGCGCTTCGCAATCGCCGCCGGAGGGATCAGCAATGCCGGCAATCGGTTGATCGCGCGAATCTCGCCGAGTGGGCTTCGCGGCCAATTCGTTCTCGGATTGCTGCTCGGCGCGATCTGGAGCCCCTGTGTCGGGCCGACCCTCGGTGCAGCCTCCGTCCTCGCGGCTCAGGGACGCGATCTTGCCAGCGTGGCGATCGTCATGGTGGCGTTCGGTCTTGGGACCGCCATCCCGCTGCTCGTCGTCGGCTCGCTCTCACGCCAGGCGCTCAGTCGCTGGCGGGGCAATCTCATAGGAGCGGGGAAGCTCGGTAAGGTCATCCTCGGCGTAGGAGCGTTGGCCGTAGCAACGATGATTCTTAGCGGGTTCGATCACACACTCGAGGCCGCGCTCGTCGCTGCATCTCCCACTTGGCTGGTTGATCTCACGACACGCTTTTGATGGTCGCGGTGTGGCGATCCCACTCGAATGCACCCATGCTGATGCAACAGCGTGGGTCGTAAACGGCTTCCGACTATTCACCGCAACTCGTTAGGACACGTAGCCATGAACAGACTGACCCGTCGATGCCTGCTTGGTGCTGGAGTAACTCTTGGTATTGCCGCGGCAGGGCGCACGCAGGCGTGGGCTGCTCCGGAGACAGCCCGCGATCTCCAATTCATTCTGCATGCGGTGTTTTTCTCCGATGAGACCCATCAGGCCCAGCCGCTTGATCCCCATGCGTTCGTCAAAGACCCCTCGGCCCCAGCCGGCATCGGGCCGCAAAACATTCCGCACATCGCGGGCTTTCGGCCCGCGCTCGTGGCTGGGCCATTGGATGTCGAAACCTTCAATGCGCAAGGCAAGAGTCTCGGCTTCAGTTTGGCGGATTGGTTCGCCGCCAAAGGGTCCGTCAAGATCACGCCGAGCGACGCGGGAGCGCGACTTGACTGCCGCTTCACTCAATTGCGACCGAACGGAGTCTACAGTCTGTTCGAGAACCATTTCGATCAAAAGCCAATAGGCTTTACGCCGTCGGACGGTCGCGGTAAGGGCAACAGCTTTACTGCCGGCGTAAACGGAAGCGCCGCCATCAGCATGACGTCACCGCACCCTTTGACACACGACAATGCCGTGCTGCTCGTCTACCATAGCGACGGCGTCACCCACGGATTGGAACGTGGAGAGATCGGCGTCACAGCGCATCACCAGATCATCGTCCGAATACCAGCATGACATACATACGCTTGGGAAAGGCGGCCACGTCGGGTTCCCGATCCACTGAGACGGCTGATAAAATCATTCAACCGTTCGAACCGGCTTGCTGCCTTTCCCGAGCTCTTCATTCCGTCCGGAGTGACATCTAATCGAGTCTACGTACACTGATGCTGGTTGCATGCTGTGGCACAGCCACCCTGAGAAAAATAAAGAAGAAGATTGGGTTTGGTAGAAAATAACGCCAGCCAACCATGTGATCTCGGCCGCCATCACGATCGAGAAAATCAAGCCAGATATAGAAGAATTTGTACACGCAGAATCCCGGAATCCAGTTCGTGCGGAATCCTTCGGTCTTCAGACAGCCCTTGCTGATGTAGTAGTTGCCCTCAAATGAGGTAATGCCAAGGAATCCGAGTGGACCTTCGGCAAGGAGTTCTCCATCTGGCTCGTGATAGATCTGGATGCGTGACATGCGACGCCTCACCAATGCAGAATTTTCGCAAACTTCGTGACGGCTACCTTGCGCCAAGCGAGAAGGCACATGGTCAGCAGCAGTGTTCTGAGTCCCACAGAGATCGGAAATCCGTAGCCGAAGTTTGGAATTACAAACAGTAGCAATCCGTTTCGGTCCTCCCGACGATCTGCATCGCTATTGCCATCATCGGCGTGCTGCGCTCCTCGATCCTCCGTCAGCAAATTGCGACTGTCACATCGGACACAGAGAGATTGATGCCCAATTCAAGGGATGCGGCGACTCCGTTCGCGAGGCGATCAGGCCGCAACTGCTTGGTTCCGTTGCGTCAAGGCGCCGTAGACGCCACCTAGCACGGCCCCATAGATCCAGTGCAGCATGAGGGTGGCGACCGGCGCCATCATACCCAGGCCCAGTCCAAACAGGCCAGCCCCGGCCATCGGCATCAGCATGATCATCATGATGAACCAGGCGCCAGTCGCGAAAATTGCGCCGCGCAACCAGTGGGGTCCGGGCAGCTTGGCGTCCAGCCCAGCATAGAGGAGACCCCAGAGGACCGTGCCGATCACGAAATGCCCCATCCAGCCCATCAGCGGCATGCTGGAACCAGACATTTTCGTGATCATCGCGATGGGGTTGAGTTCGGGCATGAGCCCCATGGCTTGCTTCATCATCATGATGGCGGAAAGCACGACCGTCGCGGCCAGTCCGGCGAGGAGGCCTTTTCCGTATTTCTCGGCGTTATTCATAGCTGGGCTCCGGAAAGGATGGATGGAAACTCATAGTCGAGGATGGGGTGCGCTGACGGCTGTCTGATCAACGCGAGGCGTCTTGCGCTGATAGTCCGAGACAACGCCCGCCGCTTTCTCGCAAGGGGACTAACCGTTTTGAGCCGGCTCGGGGCCTCCTTCAGCTTGGTCCAGAACGACGTTTGACGGGACAATCATTCGCGGCAATCCGACGGCTAGTGATCCCCTTATTGAGTTCGGCCTGTCGTGGCAGAAGGTTACGGTGCGGTCATCGCAGCAGGCCGATCGAAAAGCCGCATCAGCTTCACCGACTGTCGACGCCGCCGCCTCATTTGTTTGCTCACCCTCCGGCGCTTTTCCCCTGAAAGCGAAATTTTGTGCGCCGGGCTTGACCTTCCAGTAACTGGAAGCCCCATCTTGCCTTCCAGTAACCTGGAAGGAGTGAATTCCATGGATCAGCAAGGTGCACATGAAGTGCGCGAGATCGTTCTCACGGTCTCCAGGATGACGTGCGGCGGATGCGCCAACACGGTGACACGCATCCTGTCTCGAGTTCCGGGGGTCGTCGATGCAAAGCTAGATTTCGCGACCGGGCTCGCGACGATCAAGGGAGAGGCACCGGCTGCAGTGCTCATCGCGGCCGTCGAGGCGGCCGGCTATGGAGCCAAGGACGCCGGCTCTGATGCCCAGACGGGAGGCTCTAATGGAAGCGCCTGAAGTCCTCGATGATCGTACACGCGCCATCATTCCGATCGAAGGAATGACCTGCGCGACCTGCGCGGGCCGGGTCGAGAAGGCGCTACAGGCCGTTCCCGGCGTCGAAGCCTCGGTCAACCTTTCGAGCGAACAAGCCGATGTGGTGTTCAATTCGGCTCAGGTTCAGCCGGACGCGTTAGTGGAGGCGGTCTCGCGCGCCGGCTACGACGTCGCTCACGAGACGCGGGAACTTGCCATCTCGGGCATGACCTGCGCGACTTGCGCGGGCCGCGTCGAAAAGGCTCTTCTTGCGGTGCCGGGCGTGATCCGGGCAGAGGTCAACCTTGCCAGCGAGAACGCCACCGCCGAGGGCGTCGCCGGTCTCTTGCGTCCGGCCGATCTCATCGCAGCCGTGCGTCGCGCCGGATATGATGCCGAACTTCGGACAGGCGACGTCGAGCGCGATCGGCAAATCCTCGCCGCGGAAGAAAAGCGGCTCAAGCAGGAAGCCTGGCGGATGTTTGGGGCCGCCGTGCTCAGCGCCCCTTTGCTGTTGCCAATGGTTGGCGTCGAAGTACCCGCCTGGTTACAGCTCACGCTGGCGACGCCCGTCCAGTTCATCCTTGGCGCACGTTTCTATGTTGGCGCATGGAAGGCATTGCGGGCACGTACCGGCAACATGGACCTTCTGGTCGTGCTCGGCACATCGACTGCCTATTTCTACAGCCTTTACATGCTTTTCGCAGGGCACGCCGGCGAACATCTCTATTT
Organism: Afipia felis ATCC 53690; assembly: GCF_000314735.2. Lineage (NCBI taxonomy): Bacteria > Pseudomonadati > Pseudomonadota > Alphaproteobacteria > Hyphomicrobiales > Nitrobacteraceae > Afipia > Afipia felis. The sequence continues at coordinate 3,140,495 of NZ_KB375270.1, forward strand.
CGAGGCGGCTGCCGTCGTCGTTACCTTGATCCTTGTCGGCAAATGGCTCGAAACCCGCGCCAAGCGAGCGACGACCTCGGCCATCAAGGCGCTCATGGCACTGCGGCCGGAGAACGCGCGCGTCATCCGCGACGGCGCGGAGATCGAGGTGCCGATTTCAGCCATTTCGCCCGGAGATATCGTCGTCGTCCGGCCGGGCGAGAAACTTCCAGTCGACGGCGTGGTGGTCGAGGGACACAGCGAGGTCGACGAGAGCCTTCTGACCGGAGAAAGCCAGCTGTTGTCAAAGCAAGCGGACGATGCTGTGGTTGGCGGCTCGGTCAACGGTAGCGGCCTGCTCCGCATCAAGACAACGCTTGTCGGGGAAAAATCGACGCTCTCGCGGATCATCGCGCTCGTCGAGAATGCGCAAGGCAAGAAGGCTCCGGTCCAGCGTCTCGTCGATCGTGTCGCCGCGGTTTTCGTTCCGATCGTGATCGTTGTCGCGATGGCCGCGTTCTTCGGTTGGTGGCTGATCGCAGGAAACCTTAACTCCGGCATCGTAGCAGCCGTCGCGGTGATGGTGATCGCCTGCCCTTGCTCGCTCGGCCTTGCAACGCCGACGGCCTTGATGGTCGGCACCGGTGCGGCCGCCAAGGCCGGGATCCTGATTCGAGATCCGGAAGCTCTCGAAGTCGCCCACAAGCTCGACACCGTGGTTCTCGACAAGACGGGCACGATGACGGAGGGCAAGCCCACCGTGACGGAAATGCTCACTACGGGAATTTCGGAGAGCGAACTGCTTGCGCTTGCCGCCGCCGCCCAAACCGGTAGTGAGCATCCGCTCGCCCATGCTGTCCTGACAAAGGCGGAAGGCCTCAAGCTGGGTCGCCTCGAGGACTTTCAAAGCCATCCGGGTATGGGCCTCACCGCTCGCGTTGCCGGGCGACAGATCGCCATCGGCAATCGCCGCCTGCTTGCGCGGGAGCGTGTGCCGCACGATAGCTTGGAAGTTCAGGTGGCTGCCCTAGAGGAGCGCGGACGCACTGTGATGTGGGTAGCCGCGCTTGAACCCCAGCCGCTGTTGCTGGGCGCCATCGCGGTCGCGGACCCCATCAGAGAGACCGCCAAGGCTGCCGTGCAGAGCCTGCAGCGGCTTGGCCTTGAGATCATCATGTTGACTGGCGACCACGAACGAACCGCTGCCGCCGTCGCGACGGAGCTCGGTATCAAAAGGGTGATCGCCTCTGTACTTCCCGGTCAGAAGGCCGACGAGGTTCGCCGTCTCCAGGCGGAAGGACGCACCGTCGGAATGGTCGGGGATGGCGTCAACGATGCGCCGGCGCTCGCCGCCGCGAACGTCGGCATCGCCATGGGCGGCGGCTCGGACGTGGCGATGCAAACGGCCGGCATCACCTTGATGCGGTCCGATCCACTTCTGGTCGGCGACGCCATCGCAGTCAGCCGGGCCACCCACAACAAGATCCGGCAGGGCCTGTTCTGGGCGTTTTTCTACAACGTGATTGGCATGCCGCTGGCCGCTTTTGGGCTTCTGAATCCGATGATTTCCGGCGCGGCCATGGCACTGTCCTCAGTGAGCGTCGTGTCCAATGCGTTGCTGTTACGTCGCTGGCGGCCGGCTGCAAAGAAAGGGATTTAATGATGCAATCCGATAAGGAACTCACCATCGGCGAGGTGTCCGTACTGTCCGGCCTGCCTTCCAAAACCATCCGGTACTACGAGGAAAGCGGAATCATCGAGAGTGCGCGGCGGAATGAAAATCACTACCGCACCTATTCGCAGGTCGACGTCCAAACCTTGCGTTTCGTCGCGCAGGCGCGACGCCTTGGCTTTTCGCTGAAGGACGTCGGCGAACTGCTCTCGCTTTATCGGGACCGGAACCGCGCGAGCAAGGACGTCAGGCGCATCGCACTTCGCTACCTAGCCGATCTCGATCGCAAGATCGCTCATCTAAGGGCAATCAAGAACACGATCGACGATCTCGCACGGCGATGTCAGGACAATGATCGCCCGGAGTGCCCGATCTTGGAAGAATTGGAGACTCCTGCGTTGGCTGGAAGCAGGCAACACGATCAACCGCGTGGCGCAAGCCGCAGGAGCCAGTGACGTATCGTTAGCGCGAGAAGGTGTCCCATGCCGCATTGGTTGATCGTTGTTTCGTGGGTCTCCATCATTACCGGTTTTGCGACGGCGGGAATCGTGACCTTTGACGTAATCCGCCATCCTCAGCGCATGCAGCGCGTCACTGAGACTCGAAGTGAGACTTCCCGGCACCGCCACAAGCTAGGCGCGCTCTGGCCGCGGCAGGCGCACGCGGATACGACGCCAATACCTGGGCAGACGGCAGATAATCGCATTCATAACCACACGGCATTAGAAAGTCAGTACGGCGTGATGTCGAGTGCTCCCCTCATTAGGGGAAACACGTCATGATCGGTGCAGGTGGCGTCAGCAAGGGTCGTAAAGGCTCGCTCCGATTAAAGCTCCGCGGCAGATTCCTGACCACCCCGGTGAGCAGGGACGGTCGAGGGGCAGAACCTACCGACCCGACACGAGGAGCTTGAAACTCGAATGGCAGAGCGTAAGGATACGGTCATTATCACCGGCAGTACGGGCTTCATCGGTTCGGCCGTCGTCAAGAAACTCGCCGGGCGATTCGCCCTCGTCGGACTGGATCGGGCGACCACACGCCAACCGCCATCGGCCGCCGAATGCATTTGCATCGACCTGACATCGGACGATGCGATCGCAGCCGGTCTGCAACGTGTCCGGACGGCTTATGGCACCCGCATCGCATCGGTGATTCACCTTGCCGCTTATTTCGATCTCACCGGTGAGCCGAACCCGCTTTACGATGAGATAACGGTTCGCGGCACCGCAAACCTGCTGCGCGCACTTCAGTCGTTCGAGGTCGAGCAATTCGTCTTTGCGAGTTCGATGCTGGCGCACAAAGCGGGCCGGCCGGGCGATGTGATCAGCGAGGATTCGCCGCTGGAAGCGAACCTGCCGTACCGGGCTTCAAAAATCGAGGCGGAGCGCTTGATACGCGAGCAGCACGGGCCGATCCCGGTTGTCAATATCCGGCCGGCCGGCATCTACGACGGGCTCTGCCGCAACGCTTTTCTCGCCAATCAGATTGCGCGGATTTACGAGAACAATCCGACGGGACATGTTTATCCGGGCGACCTGCGCACTGGGCAGTCCTTCCTCCACCTGGAAGACCTCACCGACGCGGTCGCGCGCCTGATCGAGCGACGCAGCGCGCTTCCCCCGGAGGTGGCGCTGCTTCTCGGCGAGCCTGAGGTTATTGGCTACGGCGATCTTCAGGCCGAGATCGGACGGCTGATCCGTGGTGAGAGTTGGGAGACCCACGAGATTCCCAAGGCCCTCGCCAAGGCAGGAGCCTGGGTTCAACAGGATGTTCTCGGCGAGGATTCCTTCATTCGGTCCTGGATGGTCGATATTGCCGATGACCACTATGCCATCAATATCAGTCGCGCCCGTCATCTCCTCGGCTGGGAGCCGGTGCATTCATTGCGCGAGACGTTGCCGCAAATGATCGAGGCGCTCAAGGCAGACCCCGCTGGCTGGTATCAGGCAAACAAGCTCAATGCCGCCAAGGTGGCAGGTGAGGGAGCAGAGGCGCATAAGCGATCCGAGGCGCTTCATGCCAATCATGAAAAGATGGAGTCAGGGCGCATGCTCGATATGGCGGGGATGAGCCGGCGGATGCTCTGGGCTCACTTTTTGGTGCTCACTCTCGGTATCTGGCTTCTCACTAGTCCGCTTCAGTTTGCGCTTTTCGATCCGGCGGCGGCCCGCGCGGTGCACGATATCACGCAGGAGCGCGGACTGTGGGAGCCCGTATTACGCAATGCGCTTACGGGGTGGAGCGACATCATATCGGGCTTGCTGCTTGTGCTCTTTGGCGCGCTTTCACTGTCGCGGCGTTTTTCCTGGGCGCAATGGGGCTCGACGGCCGTCGGTCTCTGGCTTCTGTTCGCCCCCCTTTTCTTCTGGACGCCGAGTGTCGCCGCCACCACGAACGACACGATCGTCGGCGCGCTGGCAATCGCCTTCTCGGTGCTCGTTCCGATGATGCCGGGCATGAGCCACGAAGGAATGATGGATCAGAGCACCGTTCCGCCTGGCTGGACTTATTCGCCGTCATCTTGGCTGCAACGTCTTCCGATGATCGCGCTCGGCTTCTTCGGCTTTCTTATCGCCCGCTATCTTACCGCCTACCAGCTGGGGCAGATAAACGGCGTCTGGGACCCGTTCTTCTCCGGAGGTGGTGGGAGGAACGGCGCGGAGTTCATCATAACGTCCGCGGTGTCCCGCGCCTGGCCGATTCCCGATGCCGGGCTTGGCGCCGCAGCCTATATGATCGAAGCGCTGATGGGCGCCATGGGCACCGCCACGCGTTGGCGCACGATGCCATGGATGGTGACCTTTTTCTTCATCTTGGTCGTGCCCCTCGGCGGTGTCTCGATCTTTTTCATCATCATTCAGCCGATCGTGATCGGCACCTATTGCACGCTGTGCCTGCTTGCCGCGCTCGCCATGCTGATCATGATCCCATTGGCGCTCGATGAGGTGGTCGCGATGGGCCAATACATGCAGCGAAGCGTCCGAGAGGGCCGGCCGTTCTGGCGCACTTTTTTCCAAGGCGGGCCTGAGTCGAATGGAAGCGCAGACAAGTGCGATCCGGGTTTTTCTGCCGGGCCTATGACTCAATCTGTCGCCGCGGTCCGCGGCGTCACGGTACCCTGGACACTGGCCGTGAGCTGCCTGTTCGGTGCGTGGCTGATGTTTTCGCGCCTGATATTCGGCACTGGGGAAACCATCGCAAACAACGATCATCTCGTCGGTGCATTGATCATCACGATCGCTGTCTGTGCTATGGCCGAAGTGGCGCGGCCGTTGCGGTTCCTGAATCTGTTGTTTGGGCTGTGGTTGATCGCGGCGCCGTGGCTGCTCGGTGGCGCCGGCCCAGCCTCGTCTTGGAACGACGTCGTGGTCGGGCTTGCCGTTATCGGTCTTAGCCTCCGTCGCGGAAGAAGAAGCACGGAGCACTATGGGTCGTGGGACCGATATGTCGTCTAGGCCGCTTGGGACTCGGCTTCAAACTCATGAAGCCAGAAGTGAATCAGATTTCCCGGTAGGTTCCGGTTTGGGCGTCTTTTGTAAGATCAATCTTGGGCGTCCGGGTAACGTAGGAGCAGTGATGGAAGCTGCATTGGTCTGTGCTACCGCTGAAGACCATCGCGCCGCCGCGATAGATTTTAACTAACGGGCTACGTCGTCTTCTTAATGGGTTATAGAGCCTCGCGCTAAGTGCTCTAAGTACTCGTTATCTCTCTTGGCGATGAGCACACGCTGATGTTTGCGTGTCATACATCTCTTGCTGCATTGAGAGATGAACCGTTCCTTGGAGATGAAGAACGTCGCGCTAGTCTGAGAAAAAGGATACATCGGATGCGGATTTTTTCAAGTTGACGGATTCGGTGCGTCTTGTTAGTGCGTCGGTCATGTGGGACGTCTCCTCAGCCGCAATGAATAGCGTGTAGGCTGTTAGCTCGCGGATGCCTTCAGTACGGTATTGTGCATGCATAGTGGTTCGCCATTAGAATTTTGCTTCAATAACGTCTCCGCCGATTTTTGCCAGCGGCAGTGCGCGCTTTCGCGGGCGGGCATTACCTCAACATATCAACTTAAGATAAAGGCGGGGACACTCGAATGGAGTCTGAAGTGAACTATCGCGGAGTCGTTTATCCTTGGCAATGCGACCATATGGGTCACATGAACATCATGTGGTATGTCGGCAAATTCGATGAGGCTAACTGGAATTTCCTAGCAAGATTGGGATTAAGTCCGCGATACCTCCGCGAGACCGGAAATGGCATAGGCGGCGTACAGCAAAATCTAACCTACAAGCGTGAGATGCACCCCGGCGATACGATCGAGATCAAATCCCGGCTCCTCGAAGTCCGCGACAAGACGGTCCGTTTCCTCCATGAGATGCGTAATGCAGAGACTGGCGAACTAACCGCGACTTGTGAAATGACCGCCGCTCATATGGACAGCAAGTCGCGTAAGGCGACGTCGCTTCCGTCGGAAATTCGCAATATGGCGCTACTACGTGTTCAATCCTCAGGATCGGCTACAGCCTGATAGCTCGCTTGATTTAATTGAGGACCGGTTAGGCTAGTCTTCTGCTGGGCGGGCGCGCGCAACGTCCGCGTGGACATCTTTTGGGAGCAATCGGACGATCTGAACGAACACCTGATGGCACGTCGGTAAAGCGAAGTTCACCCACGTGAACATGTTGGACCAACTGGAGCTCCGTTTTTCCGCGCAGACGGCTCTGGACAGAGCAAGATGCCAAGTCCGACAAATCATCGATGAGCGCTTGGTCGACCGTCTCGGTTGCACGTCGATGACGCACAGCGTTCCGAGACCGTAGCCGCCGGCCGAGACCAACGGAGCAGCCGCACATCCGGCTCCCCTGTTTAGTCGGATTATACAGAGGCGAGAGATCTTCCAGGACTTTGAGAAAGCTCACGCGGAGTTTAGAAGGCCCGAACAGGCGCGGGTGTGAGGCCCGCGGCCTTGAAGGGGATACTTATGGCATCGGATCGATTGCGGATCGGCACGCGCAAAAGCGCAATGGCGATCGCCCAGACTGAGGAGATCGCACGACGCCTGAAAGCCGTCGGCACCGAGGTCGAAATCGTCAAGTTCGAGACCATGGGCGATATCGACCAGGCTGGCAAGCTCTCGCCGCATGGCGGCAAAGGTGGGGCCTTCGTGGCGCAGATTCGCGAGGCAGTGCTTAACGGAAGGCTCCACGCCGCGATGCATTCGCTGAAGGACGTGCCGGGCAATGAGGACACGCCCGGGCTTGTGATCGGCGCAGCGCTCTCGCGCGATCCGCCCGGCGACGTCCTAGTGCTGCGGCCGGGCACCTCGGTCGACGAGCTCAAACGCACGCGTGGCAAGGGATTCGAGATCGGCACCAACTCCGTCCGCCGCGCGGCCTATGTGCGGCGACTGTTTCCGGAGATCGAGGTCATCCATTTCCGCGGCGCCGCCGACAGCCGCGTGCGCAAGCTTGACCAGCGCGCAAAGCAGAAGCTGCCAGATGGCGGTGCGGTGGGGCCCGCGGATGCGTTGATCATGGCGCGCTCAGGCCTCGAGCGCGTCGGGCTTAAGAGCCGGATCGCGTACGAATTTTCGATTGCCGAGATGCTGCCGGCAGTAGGGCAGGGGATCGTCGCAGTCGAATGCGCCGCGCGTGATTTCGAGACGCGCTATATCCTGTCAGCGATCGACGACGCGTCGGCCCACGCGTGCGCCGACGCCGAGCGCGAGGTGCTGTGGGTGCTCAACGGCCATTGTAACTCGCCGATTGCGGGATTTGCGGAAATCATGGGCACGGAGATGCAGCTCGCCGCATCCGTGCTCGATCATGCGGGCAGTCGCATCATCGAGGCCTCGCGTGTTGGCTGCGCAAGCCGTCCGCGCGAACTCGGCCGCGCAGTGGGAATGGAGCTGCTCGCCAGAGGCGCTGCCGAGATCATCGAGCGCGGCCGGCCGGTGTGACAGAGCATCATTGTGGAGAACGGAAGCGACGAAGCAATCCAGAGTCACAGGTGAGGCTCGGATTGCGTCGCTTCGCTCGCAATTACGGCGGCAATAGCACCGGACAACGACGAACGCCAACCGCGGCTGGTTGGCGGAACTTGCTTGGCTAATTCCCGACTAATTGGTTTGGCGCTTTGCCTTCTCAGGCTGCCCGAAGGATGTAAGAGATCAGATAGAGGCCCCGCGGCGACACGGCATCGATGAAGTCATCCTTGCCATTCATCCGCGGATCGGTTCGCTCGACGTGAAAAATGTGATACGCGATCTAACGCCCGTCCTGATGCGAACATGCTCTAATCCCGCAACAGTGATCATCGAGGGATGATCCGCGCACCGGTAGACTAAGTGAAGCGCCGCCGTTCATGTGCAGAGCGCGGACATTTGCCCTCGTAAAAGACAGCCGCGAGTTCAAATGCGGTGCTCCTCAAGATTTGGTGACCGGCGCGCACTGCAACCTCGCAATGATCCACAGGGCGGCTGACTTCAATCGCTCTCTCGATTTCAGGATGGATCTATTGTTCATCACCTCGGCCTGGCGCTTGGCGGTCGGTTGCGGGCGGCACTGGGGAGATTGCAGACCGCACGCGCCGCCCTGCAAGGTGGCATGGGCTGGACCATCGGCAAGACCAATTGTGGGTGAGCCGTCCAAGGAACTACCGTTCCTTGAAGGGCAGCGCGACATTCAGAGGGAAAACGCCTCGCCGCAGTGGCTCGGACTAATCATTCATCCGCCCGGAAGCCATCGACTGAAAGACTTCGTCGCGCAGATAGAAGTGGTGAAAGAGAGCCGCGGCTGCATGCACGCCTGCAACCCAGAGGATTGCATCGCCGAGGGTGGTGTGTATTTCCATGATCAGCTGCCCCAGTCCATGCGCCTTCGCGATCTGGGGGGCGATGTCGAATCCAGGAAGGGTGAGGGGAATCCCCTCGAGCCAGGTACCGAGCACTGCCGTTGCTGGAATCGCGATGAGGAGCGCATAAAGCGCGAAGTGGACGAGCTTCGCGGCCGCAGCCATCCATCGCGGCATCGGCTGCTTCGCGGGCGCGCTGTCGATCAGCCGCCATAGCAGCTGCAGCACGACGACAATGAAGACGAGCACCCCGAGCGCCTCGTGAATCCTGCGGAGCCCGTCCGCGGCGGCGGAATAGAGCGAATCCTGGTCGCCCTTGCTCAGCACATAGGCGGCGAGAACCAGCATGACGGTCAGCCAATGGAAGGCTTGGGCGGCGGCGCCGTAGCGAGAGGAGGTGCTGCGCAAACCGATCATCTCCGATCTTGAGCCCGCCGCAGCGGTTGATGAACGGTGGCGGCGCGTCGCCAGAGATTTGAGCGCTTGATAAGCTGGCTGGTTCCCCCGGCGCCCCTCTTACCTTATGGCGAACCCATTGCCCAGGGGTCCTCAATCGGTGTCCGAGCGTCCGGCACTCTTCGACCCGGACTGAAAGAGGGAGATGATCATCGCAGCGGCGGCGGAGATTGGGGGGCATGCGCCCGGCGAGATTGCGGGCCCGGGATACCGAACTTGGCCTGCTTCAATCGCGGCCCGACCGACCTGTCGGCCACCGGTGCGCTATCGCCGATCGCATGGGATTTGACCGTACATTCGTTCGGGCGGACCAGGCCAGTGCATGGATCGTCAGTCCTGCTGCCCGTCCGGCAATTGGCGTGCCACAGCACGGTAACCTGAAGGATCGTGACCATAGACCTGTCGGAAGGCGCGGAAGAAGCTGCTCCGGCTCGCGTAGCTCGCAGTCAAATTAGATAAATTCAGGGGCGACATTAATCGAGCAGGAGAGTGCTCTCGCAGGAAGGGGAAATGAATAAATCGAGGTTTCATTCCCGCTCGCCTGCCGGTGAGCGCGCTCGTCCGCGCTGCGGATCTGGAGCTGGTCACCGCGCATTTATGCATGATGTAACGCGTTTCCTGGAAGTGCATAACCAGTCATTATCGGTAGCATTCCCAATCCTCATTTCAGCATGTGCTCGCACTCTGGGATGGTGACATCCTGGATGCGAGACACTTCGCTCTCAATGAAAAGTCCGACGAGATCGCTCGATCACCTGGAAACTTCTCATGAGTCATCTTCAGCAATGATGTGTTCCGCAAAACCTGCGAGACCAAATTGGCCATGCCGATAAGTGTGCGGGGCGAAAGAGCCGAGGAAGAGCAAAACGCGACCTTCGCTCTTCTCGAGGCGAGAAGCCGAGAAGAACTTGCAAAGGCACTACTCGGGATCGCTCTTCATCGGTCACGAGCGTCAGCTGGGGCTGTGCTATTCAACGAGAACGGTCAGTTCGTACCGTTCGCCACGTCGAACTGGGCCGAGAATGCTGTGAGGGGTGTTCGGTTTTCCTCCTCGCGGTTTGCGTTGGACCTTGGGGCTCTTGAGCATGCTGCCAGGATGCCCGATCCCACTTCGATGAACGAAGTTCTTTCTAGGCTCGATGGCACCAGCATCGACCTTTCCGTCTTGTGGATACCTCTAAGGTATCGAGGGGACACAGTGGGTCTGATCTACCTGGAAGCGGATCGAGGCGGGAGCTTCGGAGCAGCCTCCATTGAAAGCTTCAGCGCCATCGCAATCCAGGCTGCCGCGGTTCTGACAAACTTTCGATTAACCGATGATCTCGCGCGAGAAACACGGCTAAGGCAGCACGCAGAGGCAAGTCGCGACGAAATTTATGATTCGATGCTTCGGCATCAGTGCATCGGAAAGATAGGTCATTTCAAGTTCAACCCCACGACGGGAGCGTCGATGGGTTCAAGAGAGTTTTTTCGGATATTCGGTGTCTCACCCGAGGCGGAGAAGCTCGATCTGGAAATCTGGATCGCTAAACTGCATCCGGACGATCGAGATCGTGTCGAACGCGAAACCTCCATTGCCGTCGCGACCGGGAGCACCCTTCAGCTGGAATACCGGATCATGAAAGATGGTAGGGTGCGTCATGTCTACTCGGAAGGTCATCCGGAGACGAACGGGGATGGAGATCTCCTGTATCGGGGAATCGTCATCGACCTTACAGAAGGGAAGGCCGCCGAAAGGTTGTTTGCCGAAACTCAGGCCGAGCTTTCGACCGCTTCGCGCATGGCGGCTTTGGGCGAGCTTGCCGGCTCGATCGTGCACGAGGTGAATCAACCTCTGACCGCGCTGAAAACCAGCGCGGAGGCCTGCCGCCGTTGGCTGTCAAGATATCCAGTGGAGATATCCGAGGCGGTCGAAGCCGCTAACCAGGTTGTAAACAAAAGAAAGCGGGATGTTGCGATCGTGAGTGGATTGGAAGTGCTGGCCGAGGAGGCGCAGGCAAACCTCAGCTTCATCAGGATCGACGGCGTCATTTTGGAAGTATTAGGCATGTTTCGTGACGCGTTGGAGGAGTCATCCATTTCCGTGCGTGCCGATATCGATGAAGGGTTGCCGGAGTTGAGGGGAGATCGCTTGCAGCTACAGCAGGTTGTTTTCAACCTGCTGCGAAACGTCATCGATGTGATGAAGGGTGTGCACGGCCGGCCGAGAAGGCTGGAAATATCGTGCCATGCCGACGATGTCGAAATGTTAACGGCACTTCGCGATTGCGGTGGTGGCTCAGGAACAAACACGAACGATATGAATCGTTTGTTCGATCCATTCTTCACCACAAGAGACTCTGGAATGAGTTTAGGCCTATTCAGAAGCCGGAGCATCATAGAGGCGTATCGTGGACGGATCTGGGCAGAAAGGAATGAGGATTGCGGCCTGACTATCCGGTTAGCGCTGCCGCTATGAGAAAGAGCCATGAGCGCTCAGGGCGCGTTACAGTGTTTCCGTCTGTTTGCCTGCGCAGCAATTGCTCCGGAGGGATCGAGGGGCATCCTTCATTCGAATAGAGCTTACCAAAGCTATGGTTCAGTTCGCAGCAAATCACAGACAAGCGCGCGAATCCTTCTCAGCGGATGGTTCTGCGGCTCCAACATCTCGGCGAGATGCACGAAAACAGCCGGCCCTGATCCACAAATGTGCCCGCGTACGAGCCTTCGCCAATTCTGATAAAAATTCGTGATAAAAAAGTGAATCAGCAAATCTCGCTACGGCGAGGGGTTTTTCAGCAGACTGCTAGTGAGTGCTGGACTAGGTGCACGCTCGCGACGTTGAGCGCAGAGATCGCCTCGTCGAACTGCAACATAATTGCCACCGCCTTGCAAGGCAGCAAGGTGCCCAGGCTCCGCATTCCCAATGGGCATCGACTCGATGCCCACATGTCACTTTCGCGACGCGGGGTACCTCGGTTAAGTCTGGCTGTTCCGGCCGAGGAAAGTCATTCTCATCGCCGACGCGAGCGGATCGCGGTTTGACTGGAGAAACAATCATGAAGCACAAGGTGTCAGTATTCCTTTCCAGCGTTCTTGCTGTCGGCGCGATCGCGACGGTGGCATTCGCGCAGCAACCACAGCTTCCTCCGCCGGACGACTGGCATGCAACTGGGCGCTATCTTCCGGAATACACGAGTGATGGTGCTCTCCTGCTGCCGAAAAACTTCCATGAATGGGTTTATGTTGGCTCGCCTCTGACACCAAACGTATTGAACAATGGGAAGGCAAACTTCCCGGAGTTCCACAACGTATACATCGAGCCTGGTTCCTATGAAATCTATAAGAAGACGGGCGTCTTCCCCGAAGGAACCATATTCGTCAAGGAGCTACAACTTATGCTGCCCGCCGATCGTGCGGACGGTTCGAGGCAAGAGCCCTCTGGCCGGGGATTTTTTCCGGGGCCTTTTAACGGCGCCGACGTGACCGTCAAAGACAGCAAACGGTACCCCGCGACTAATGGCTGGGGTTACTACAACTTCAACCACTTCGAGCCGAAGGCCGCCACCGCCAAAGTCAGGCCGCTGGAGGAGTGCGCGTATTGTCATATCGCTAGTGCTAAACGCGATGATGTCTGGACACAGTTTTATACCCTGCTTGATAACGTACCCGTCCCCGCCGACCAGAAAAAGAAGTAGGAGGCTGCGATGAAGATCCTCAAGTCAACGATGGCGGCTTTGTCGGCGTCAATAATTGTGATGGGCGTTGGATACCTTGTGTCACTGCCAGCGGCCAGTCAGGCCGCCTCTGGGAAAGTCCAACCCGTCGACGCGGCTGGCAATATGCGCATACCGGACAATTACCGCACAAGCTATGAATACTTGGGAAGCTGGTCTGTCGCGGGCGACGAGAAGGGTGCGAAAGAGATGCACACTGTTTACGCCTCGCCGGGAGCTGCGGAGGCTTATCGCGCTACGGGCAAGTTTCCTGATGGATCGATCTTGGTAAAAGAGGTCCAGAGCACAGCAACTGCAGTAATGACCACGGGCACCGTCAGCCATGTAGATCGTCTCAAGGGCTGGTTCATGATGGTGAAGGACAGCAAGAACAGCCACCCTGACAACAAGCTGTGGGGTAACGGCTGGGGCTGGTCCTGGTTCGATGCTGACAATCGGGTCAAGACCACCTCGAAGGATTTTCGTACTGATTGTCTGGGCTGTCACATTCCAGCCAAGGGGACTGACTGGATCTATGTCTCCGGTTATCCCGGGCTGAAGAAGTAGGTGCGAAATCGCCAAAATGGGGAGGGCCGGCCAAAGGCCGGCCATGAAAGCCAGTGATCGGAGCGATTATGAACAACCGTCTTAGGAAGTGCGTTTACGGACTGATGATGGCTCTTCTCGTATCTTTTTTCGCGACTGAGGGGAGTTCGGCGGCGGATACATCGGTCGAAAAGAGAATCACCAAGCTATTCCTCACGTCAGGCCAAGTCGATCTTGCAAAAGAAGTGGTAAGATTGCCGCTTCATCGCGGTCGCCTTTCCTCCGGAGAGACAGTTTGGTTCGTTCTCACCGACGTAAGCGATTTCGCCACTTCCAAAAAGATGGGCCTCACATGGGCGCCAAGCCTCAGTCAGGCAAAAGACCTCGCGAGCACGCGGGTTGCGGAAATGGATGAGTCCAATAACTTCGTCTTCAAATCGGGGCGAGTTGATTTCTCACCAGTTCAAACGTTGACTGCTGGAGAGACGCCAAATTTCTTCCCGCCTAGATTGGCGCGGGCCGGATCTGTCGGGGATGCGCACTACAGCCCATTGGTCCGGGTGGCAAACCGTAATGACATTGTTTTCAATGCCCCCATGATCGCCTTCAACGTCGGATCAGAGAAAATCTCGTTTTGCGGCGGCAATCCCGATTACTCGGTTGTGACCGACTCCGTGGCAAGCATCTGCCCTGACAATGGCACCGTCGACTTGAAGCTGCGCTTCGGATTTGCGGACGGCAAGCACCTGCGGTACCTCAGTTTCGACGCCAACTCCGAGGAATCAGCTGCACTCGAGGCATCTACCTTTGCGCCTGCCGAAAGCGACGTCCTCCAAAGCGGCGCAACGGAGATTATCTACACAGTCGTAAATGGTCGGACCGGGCCGAAGGATCCTGAGCGCCAAGGGCTTAACAGCGCGCTCAGTGGCGAAGGCCCTTCACTCGACATCCTTGCGCATTTCAAGGAGATCAGTGCCGGATATTCACCGATGTGGGATGTTCAACTGGCCGAGTGGGCCAAAGAGGCTGTTAAGAACAATCAACGGAAGCTGATTACTGACGGTAACGACATTGTAGCAAAAAGCGAAGCTGGCTTGTTGGTAAGCCCTGTCGGAGGTCCGGTTAAAACGACTGGAATTCTGGTGAACTGCCCAGTCGTGGGTTTCACCAACGAATGATTCTTCGACGAAGGAGATCGGCGCCAGCACCGTGAGTATTCAGGTGGATTCAAGCAATCTCACCGATCTCGACTATGTCTACGATGTATCAAGCAAGCCGCTTGGAGTTCGGCGTGGTTTTGGCGAATGCGGGCGGAGGGTCGTTCTTGCACTTGCGTCCATCCGCGAAGGGCAGTTCAGCACGCAACGTGCAGCGTGTTCTGTCGCTGTCCAGAAGGCGCTGTCTGATTCCGCGTTTTATGGGGCGTCCTTGTCCTCCGAATTAAAGGACGCACTATGGGCTAGGTTCTTCGACTGCCTGAACGGTGCGTCTGATCGCAGGTACACAAAAGAGGGAAGCCAGGATGAACGAAGAGCAAAGGGCGATGAATGCGAAACTGTCGACATTGAGTTTTCTAGTTCGATAGATGCTCGCGAAGTCATCGCTCACGCCACGTCAGAGGCTGCCGAAGCCTTCATAGCCTCGCTTCACAGAGCCACACGACGCGCGGATCGTTTCGTTGCTGGCGATGTCAGCATGTCGGGCCAATTGCACGCTACGCGCAAGAAATTCAGAAGCAGATATCTTTGCTCGTCGATCGAGCCAGAAGGCATAGCTGATCACTCAAGTGACGTAGCGTTGATAGGCGACCCAGCATTGAAATGATAACCGGTGGTTATTGGCCGAATTGCCTCAATGTAAGGTATTGTAAAGCAACGTACAGTGGCGGGTTAGAGGCGGCGTCCTCGGCACGCCGTCGATTTCCCGCAAGACCGAGCTCCGGCCCCACGGATGCACCTGAGGAGATCAGAAATTGAGGGCGTCTCTCACCGCCTACAGCAATCCGGGCAATTTCCTGCGCGTCGTAGCGCGGCTATTACCGTGGCTGTGGAGCTTGACGATTCTTGCCTTCGCGCTCGGTCTGTTCGGAACGTTCATCGCGCCGTCCGATTATCAGCAGGGCGAGACTGTACGCATTATGTACATTCACGTCCCTGCTGCTTGGGCAGCAATGCTTGCTTACACTCTAATGACCGTATCCGCGCTCGGATCTTTGGTTTGGCGTCATCCACTCGCCGATGCAGCACAGAAGGGAGCTGCGCCTCTTGGCGCTGCCTTCACGTTTATCTGCCTCGTCACCGGTTCGCTGTGGGGCAAGCCGATGTGGGGTACATATTGGGTGTGGGATGCTCGGCTCACCTCTGTGTTGGTTCTGTTCCTGGTGTATCTGGGTTTGATCGCGCTTTGGCAGACGATTGAAGATCCGAGTAAGGCGGCGCGGGCCGTGTCGGTCATGACGCTCGTAGGGTTCGTCAACATCCCAATTGTGAAATTTTCGGTGGATTGGTGGAATACCCTTCACCAACCGGCTTCCGTCTTCCGAATGGAAGGCCCGGCCATCGCCAGTTCAATGCTGTGGCCACTGATAGTTATGGCGCTCGCATATACGTTCTTGTTCGTGACTCTCCACGTAATGGCGGTCCGCAACGAAATCATGCGGCGCCGCGTCCGGCGGCTTGCGATCACACTGGCTGCGGGCGGTGAACCCACGATGGCCGGCATGCGGCCGCTCGAAGCGGCGCGCTGAGCAGATTATGGTTCAGCATGGCGGATCGATCATCGCGGCGTTTCTGGTGACGGGTATGGTCCTGGCCGGGATGATCGTGACAACCTTCATCAACTATGGTGTTCAGCTCCGTAGTTTACGTCGGCTCGCTCCCGACCGTTCGGATCGGCCCAATCACTCATGACCGACACCCCCACTTCTATGCATTCCCCATCGAACGCAACGGCGCCTCGGCACGCGCTGCTCCGCGTTTGCGTGGCAATCCCGCTGCTGGTCTCCTTCGGGATCGCGGCGCTACTCCTGGTGCGACTCGGCGCCGGCGATCCGTCGCTCGTACCCTCGGCTCTCGTTGGCAGGCCATCGCCGCAATTTGCGTTGGCGCCGCTCGACGGGCTCTCCACACTCGGCCGGCCCGGCCTGTCGAGCGCCGACCTGCGGTCGGGGCACGTGACGATCGTGAATGTGTTCGCCTCCTGGTGCACCGAGTGTCACAACGAGCACCAGGCGCTTCTGACATTGGCAGGCGACCGGGCGCTGCAGGAGCGGGGAGTGAAGGTTGCCGGCATCGTTTACAAGGACGACCCTGGGAAGGCGCTGGCCTATCTCGTTGCAAAGGGAAACCCTTTTGCACAGGTCGGTACTGACCGGTCCGGGCGAGTGGGGATCGATTTCGGCGTCTACGGGGTCCCCGAGACCTACGTGGTCAGAGGTGATGGTACGATCGTGTACAAGCTTGTTGGCGGCATCTCGGATGCAACCCGACCTGCTTTGATGGCCGCGATCGCGAAGGCAGAGCGTCCATGACAGCCGCCCTGCAACGCGCCGATTTCCTCGCAGCGGATTCGACAAGCAATCTCTCACATCTGCACGGGTCATCGCTTGTCCGCGCTATTCGCGGACGACGGATCGGACCGCGGAGGCAAAACTGCGCGAAACAATTCGAACTTCGAGGTCGGCGGATGCCCCATGTCTTGGAGCGTCACGCGATCGCAGAAGCAAACTGGGGGCCTTGAGACATGCTCTGGGTCGCCATCGCAATGATGACATCCGCCGTCGTGCTGGCGCTGATCTGGCCACTCTTTGCGCGGCACGAAGAGCCTCACGCCCGCGCTTCCGACATCACCTTCTATCGCAGCCTCCTGACCGAGGCAGATGATGACGTCCGCTGTGGTCTAGTCGCGCCCGAGGACGCGGCGACGACCCGGGCCGAGCTCGAACGCCGGCTACTCGCGTCGATTGACTCTGCGTCCGGGGGCCGGCCGCGTGTGTCGCAGCGCCGTTGGCCGAGGCGCGCTGCCGCCGCGACGGCGGCAGTCGTGGTGCTGCCGATTCTCGCGCTCGCGTCTTATCTCAGGGTTGGCGCTCCCGGTCATCCGGACATGCCCATCGCATCGCGCCGGACGGTGGAGTTTACACCGGCTGCTGCAATCTCCGAGATCGAAGCGCACCTCGCGATCGATCCCAACGACGGCGGCGGCCTCCGGGCGGTTGCGCCTATCTATCTGCGCATGGGACGTTTTCACGATGCGGCGCGCGCCTACGAGGCGGCGCTACGCCTGCTCGGTGAGAATGCACAGGAGCGCGCGTCTCTCGGGCAGGCGTTGGTGATGGCGGCCAACGGCGTCGTGACAGCGGAGGCGCGCGCCGCCTTCGACAAGGCGCTCGTGGAAGACCCCAAACAGCCCATAGCGCGTTTCTTCCAGGCGATCGCGGTTGAGAGAGATGGCAACAAAAATCAAGCGAGACAACTCTGGGAAGCGTTGAAGGCCGACACGCCATCTGATGCGCCTTGGATGGATGCCATCCTTCAACATCTGGCTAGTCTTTCTGAAGTGCCGCAATCGGACGCGGAAGCCGCGCATTCGGGCCAGGCGGCGGCTAACGTTGCAGCGCTCTCTCCCGAGCAGCGGACCCAAGCGATCCGCGGAATGGTGGATGGGCTCGCCGAAAAGCTCGCGAAGGAAGGCCACGATCTCGAGGGGTGGCTGAAACTGATCAGGTCTTACGCAATGTTGAATGAGCACGAGAAGGCCGAGGCGGCCGTCGCAATGGCGCGGACCAAGCTCTCAGCCGACGCGCGAGCGGCGACGCGTATTGATGAACTCGTCAGACAGCTCGGCTTGAAAGGGTAGACTTTGACCAGAAAGCACAGGCGCCTCACTCTGATCGGCACGGCAGGCTTTACTTTGGCGATCGCGGTGGGGCTCATCCTGTTTGCGTTGCGTGACAGCATCGTCTTCTTCTACGGGCCGACCGAAATGACCGAAAAGGCACCGCCGCCGGGGACCCGGCTGCGCATCGGCGGCCTGGTAAAGCGGGGCTCTCTCATCCGTGGCGGGTCGTCCACTGTGACCTTCGAGGTCACCGATCAAAAGAGAGATATCAAAGTCAGCTATACCGGATTGCTGCCGGATCTTTTCCGGGAAGGGCAGGGTGTCGTGGCCGAGGGCACGGTGCAAGGGCCGGGCCTCTTCCATGCCGATGCCGTGCTCGCCAAACATGATGAACGCTATATGCCCAAGGATGTAACCGACAAGCTCAAGCGAACCGGCACTTGGCGCAACGACGAAAAATCCGCGCAGGCGCAAGAATATCAACCAAATCGGCCTATGGGATTAACAGAGTGATCGTCGAAACCGGACATTACGCGCTTGCCCTGGCCTTGGCAGTCGCGCTGCTTCAGTCAGTTCTGCCGATCTGGGGAACTCACCGCGGTGATCCCCGACTCGCCTCCGTCGCGGTCCCAGCTGCGATCACCCAGTTCTTACTGTTGGCCTTTGCCTTCGCGGCGCTAACCTACGCGCATGTGGTTTCCGACTTCAGTCTCGTGACGGTCGTCGAGAACTCGCTAACCACCAAGCCGCTCGTCTACAAGTTCGCCGGCGTCTGGGGCAATCATGAAGGATCTATGCTGCTTTGGGTTCTGACTCTCGCGACTTTCGGGGCCGCGGTGGCGACTCTTGGGCGCGGTATGGCGGAGGAGCTGCGCGCCAACACGCTCGCGGTCCAGGGCTGGATCTCCCTTGCGTTCCTATCCTTCATTCTGTTCACCTCCGATCCCTTCGCGCGCCGTTTTCCCGCACCCCTTGAGGGGCAAGACCTCAATCCGGTGCTTCAAGACCCGGGCCTCGCCATCCATCCGCCGTTACTTTACCTCGGCTATGTCGGCTCCTCGATCGTGTTCTCCTTCGCGGTGGCGGCCCTGATCAGCGGCCGACTGGACGCGGCCTGGGCCCGCTACGTTCGACCTTGGGTGCTGATCGCCTGGATCTTTCTCACCTTGGGTATCGCCATGGGTTCGTACTGGGCCTATTACACGCTGGGGTGGGGCGGGTTCTGGTTCTGGGATCCGGTCGAGAACGCGTCGCTGATGCCTTGGCTCGCGGGCACCGCGCTGTTGCATTCGGCCGCCGTCATGGAGAAGCGTGAGGCCCTCAAGGTTTGGACGCTGTTCCTGGCGATTCTCACCTTCTCGCTATCACTGCTCGGCACGTTTTTGGTCCGCTCAGGGGTGCTGACCTCGGTCCATTCCTTCGCCAGCGACCCGGCGCGTGGTGTCTTCATCCTGATCATCTTGACCCTGTTCATCGGCGGCTCCTTCGGGCTTTATGCTTGGCGGTCCCCATCTCTAGGCCGCGGTGGTTTGTTCGCGCCCGTGTCACGGGAGGGGGCACTCGTCGTCAACAACCTGCTTCTCACTACCTGTTGCGCGACGGTGCTGACCGGCACGCTTTATCCGCTCGCACTCGAGGCCTTGACCGGAGACAAGATCTCGGTTGGCGCACCATTCTTCAATTTAGCACTCGGTCCGCTCCTGGTGCCGATGCTATTGTTGATGCCGATCGGCCAATCGCTGGCCTGGAAGCGCGGCAACCTGCTGGGCGCGGCTCAGCGGATGACGTTCGCGGCTATGGGGGGCCTCGTGGTCGCGATTGTACTGGTCGCTGTCAACCGCGGCGGCCCCGTCCTTGCCGTGGTCGGTCTCGGCCTCGCGGCCTACCTCATCATCGGCTCGTTCGGCGATGTGGCGTCGCGCGTCTGGACTCGTGGTCAGCCCGCTAGGGTGATGCTCGCTCGCGCGGTCGGGCTGCCGCGCTCCGCTTGGGGTGCGGCAATCGCTCACGCCGGCCTAGGCGTGGCACTCATGGGCCTGGCGGCAACTGGTTGGGGGACGGAGCGGATCGAGGCTGTCAAGCCGGGCCAGGGGGTCGATCTCGGTCCCTATCAAGTCACCATTGTGAGTCTTCGTTCGCAAGAGGGGCCAAATTATTCCGAAGTCCTGGCCGATACGATCATCAGGCGGAACGCCGTGACCGTGGCCTCCGTCCAGCCCGCGAAGCGCAGTTTTCCGGTACGACAGACTACCGTCAGCGAAGCGGGCATCGTGACGCTGGGTCTTGGCCAGGTCTACATTTCGCTCGGGGAGCAGCACCCAGATGGTTCGATCGACGCGCGCATGTTCTGGAAGCCGCTTGTCACGGCCATCTGGATTGGCGCCGTCATCATGGCATTCGGAGGGATTGTCTCGTTGTCCGACAGGCGGCTTAGAATCGGCTTTGCGCGCCGTGCAGCTCGTGTCCTCGGTGCCAACCCCGCAGCGCCGCAGCCTGCAGAATGACTGCACTTCGTTACATTCTCCTGCTCTTGATCGTGCTGATAGGCCTCGCGCCGAAACTCGCGAGCGCGGTGCAACCGGCCGAGGTTCTGGCCGATCCGAAACTCGAAGCGCGGGCGCGGGTGATTTCCGCCGGACTGCGCTGCTTGGTTTGCCAGAACCAGTCGATCGATGATTCGAATGCGGAGCTCGCGCGGGATCTCCGGCTGCTCGTTCGCGAGCGGCTGAATCTCGGCGAGAGCGACGAGCAGGTACGCGCCTTTTTCGTGAGGCGTTATGGAAATTTTGTCCTGTTGAAGCCGCCATTCGACTTGGAAACCGCTCTACTCTGGGGAATGCCGGCTCTTGTGTTCGCGGCCGGCGCGATCGCTCTTCTTTTCGGATTGCGCCGCCGGCAGCAGCCAGCACCGTCCGCCCCCTTGAGCCAAGCCGAACGCGACCGGCTCGCGATTGTTTTAAACGCCGATGCTCCCCCATAGCCATCCCGGACGGTCGAATTACCTGTGGGAGGCCGACGCGATGTCGTTTCGGCTGAACCGCCCCTCCTTAACAACGAGCCTTTTTCGAAGCGGCGCTCGTTATTCTCCCGCCCCGCGAAGCGTGACGGCGGCGGCAATTGGAGAGAGCGCGAAGGATGCGAGGCTGAGCGCGCAGAGGATCACCAAGGGGGTTAAAAAAGGCACTGTGCCGCTCTCCGCCGCCGAGACGCCGAAGATCAGAACCGGTACGGCTAATGGCACGACGAGGATCGAGAGCAGAAGGCCGCCGCGTCGCAACGTGACGGTGAGGGCGGCTCCGATTGCGCCCAGAAAGGTCAAGGCCGGCGTACCAACCAACAGAGTTATTGCTACTGCTCGGAGCGCCGGGCCGTCTAAGTTCAACATCAGGCCGAACAAGGGAGAGAGGATCACGAGCGGCAGCCCCGTGACGAACCAGTGGGCCAGACACTTTACGAGGACAATGAGCTCCAAGGGCGCCGGCGACAGCAGCATCTGGTCTAGAGAACCGTCCTCGTGATCGGCTTGGAACAGGCGGTCAAGGCCTAAAAGACTCGCGAGTAGCGCCGCTATCCACAGAATGGCCGGACCAATGCGCCCCAGCAAATTCAAGTCGGGTCCGATCGCGAAAGGCACGATCGTGATGAGACTGAGGAAGAAGATTATGCCGAGGACCCCGCCGCCACCAACGCGCCGCGCCAGCATGAGGTCACGAAGAAAAACGGCAAGGAGGATGCGGGTCATGGTCTCCACCTGGTGTCGCCATCGCGGCGCGACTGCACCCACGGAATGGGAGGTGGGACGCGATCTTCATCTTGGCTCCCGGATGAACCGGCGCCCAGCGGACGAACATATTCCAACGGCACGCTGCTCACTTCGCCTCGAGCCTGATTTCGAGTGTTCCCGGCAGACCGAGCGGTTCGTGCGTTGCTACGACCATCAAGCCGCCGCTTCCGAGGTGGTCGGCTACAATAGTTTTCAGCAAGGCCCGCGCGTGCCGGTCGAGCGCGGTCAGTGGCTCGTCGAGCAGCCATAGGGGACGATAGGCGACCAAGAGTCGGGCCAATGCAACCCGGCGGCGCTGCCCTGCCGAGAGATAGCCGACCGGCAGGTCCAGAACATGGGCCAGATCGATCCGGTCCAGCGCCTCTGACGGGGTCAGGCGGCTCCCCCCTAAGATCGTTAGGCCGAGCTGAAGATTTTCGCGCGCGGTCAGCGCAGATTTTAGCCCATCGAGATGGCCGACATAGTGGAGTCGCTCTGCGAGAGGCGCCGGATCTTTGGCTCCAGTCTCCTCCTCCCAACACATGCGGCCGGATGCCAGCGGCAAGAAGCCGGCAATCGCACGCAAAAGAGTAGATTTGCCTACGCCGTTCGAGCCCGTCACTTCGGCAATTTCCCCAGCGGCCAGTCGCAAGGAAACGTCGCCGAGAACCACGCGCTCACCGCGCGCGACGGACAGATCCTCGATCAGGAGACGGCACGACTGCTTGATGTCCATTTTCGTTTCCGGCTAGTCATTGTCGCGTTCAGGTCGCTTTTTTCCAACGTGTGGCCCGTGGCTCGTCCGAGAGAGCGCTCTTGGCCAGAGCATTGAAGTGTAAGCGCGCGCCTTTGAAAGAATTGCCCAGGTCTGTAATTCGTCGACCCAGCAACCATGGTGCTGTGCGTGACCATGTCATGGGAGCGCTGACGCTCCAGATCAGGATGGCGGGGGCCACGTAGAAGGCCAAAACTGTGAGCACCCGGTGGCAAGGAGGCCAACAAGGTGTGTTATGGAATGAGTCACGCAAATTGGACGCGCGAAAAGGAACTCGATCGAGGGACATCACATTTTTTTCCAGAGGCGTGCCGAAAAAGTGGCGCGGACGCCGCCAGTCAGCTTTTCTGGAATCGACACCGTCGGCCTTCGCTTGCTCAGCCGCAACCTGGGACGCGCGACGCATTCCGAGCATGGTCTGCGCCGCCAAGTAACTGTCGCTCGCTCGATGCACGGCCCGGGAGGAGATGGCTGCGAAGGAGGCGCTCCCATAGAACGGCTCTCAGGCAAGAGAGAGAGTATCCCAGGTCTCGGCGAGCGCAGCTGCGAGTTTTGCTATGTGCTCCTCACCGTGAAATGGCGAGGGGGTAATGCGCAGGCGCTCTGTGCCTCGGGGGACGGTCGGATAATTGATCGGCTGGATGTAGATAGCATGGCGCTCCAAGAGGTGGTCGGCGGCAGCCTTGCAAAGCTTTGCGTCACCCACGACAATCGGAACAATGTGGGTCTCGGTAGGCAGAACCGGAAGCCCGGCGGCTCGTAGTGCAGCCTTCGTTGCAGCGGCCTGTCGTTGATGCGCTTCGCGCTCGGCACTTGAGTGCTTGAGGTAACGCAGGGAAGCAAGAGCCGCGGCTGCAACTGGCGGAGGCATCGCCGTGGTGAAGATGAATCCGGGAGCGAAGCTGCGCACCGCATCACAGATCACCTGCGAGGCCGCAATATAGCCGCCGACGCAACCGAATCCCTTGGCGAGAGTGCCCTCAATTACAGTCACACGGTGCATCAGCCCGTCGCGCTCGCTAATCCCTCCTCCACGAGGACCATAGAGGCCGACCGCGTGAACTTCATCGAGGTAGGTCATCGCGCCGTACTGATCCGCAAGGTCGCAGATTGCGCCGATCGGCGACACGTCGCCATCCATCGAGTACACGGACTCGAACACGATGAGCTTGGGACGGTCACCGGCCTCACGCAGCAACGTCTCGAGGTGACCGAGATGGTTGTGCCGGAAAACCCGCTTCTCGCAGCCTGATTGGCGCACGCCCTCGATGATCGAGTTGTGGTTCAAAGCGTCAGACAAGACTACGCAGTCTGGAATCAGCTTACCGATTGTTGAGATGCCGGCTTGGTTCGATACGTAACCGGAGGTGAAGACGAGACTCGCTTCCTTGTCGTGCAGGTCGGCAATCTCGCTCTCCAGGTCGACTAACGGTGAATGATTCCCGGCAATGTTGCGGGTTCCGCCTGCTCCTGCACCGCAGCGGTGTGCCGTCGCCGTCATTGCAGCAACGACCTCAGGATGCTGCCCCATGCCCAGGTAGTCGTTCGAACACCATACCGTGATCTCGGTGACCGTCCCGTCGGACCGGCGCCATTTGGCGGCCGGGAAGCGACCGGCGATGCGCTCGATGTCAGCGAAGACGCGGTAGCGCTGCTCGCCGTGCAGACGCTCCAGCGCGTCGCGGAAATGGCACTCGTATGCTTGACTCGCACCCACACTGTTGGACAGGGGCGCCATTAAAGCTCTTTGCCCCGATACCATACCCGAGCAGAAGTGTGCCTTGTCGACACTTCCGCTCGTCGGATGCCTTGCTTGCCATCCTGCCAACATGTTCAGTTGCACCACTTTTTGCTTGCCCCGATAGTTCCTGATTGTAGCTCATCGCTCAGATCACCTCGCACTCGCGTTAGTTATAGTTTGCATGTCCTTTGGTTATGACAGAAGGTGCCCTGAAGGCCGCACGAGCTGCGTATCGTGCCGGACGGCCGCGTGTCGATGGAGAGAACGTTCTGTCGCCGCCGACAGAATGCCAATCCAAATGACCGACGAATGCATCCCTGCTTCGCAACACGAAGAAGCGGATAAACTTCGCCAAGCGATTGGAGACTTTACAAGGCCTCACGCCATATGAGGCCATCTGCAAAGCTTGGACGGACAACCCCGAGCGATTCAGATACGATCCAATCCACCTCAGATCGGGACTGGAAATCAGACGCTTGATGAGATTGCTCGCGCATCAGCATTTGCTATGGGTCTCGAAGATCGTCACGACGTAACGGTGATCACTCCGGTCGATGCTAATGATCCAGCTAATCTCCGCCTCATTACCTACGTACAGTGGAGTAATTCCCCTCTACTCGTAAGCCGTGCGATGCCGGCGTGGGTGCGATGGCTTTGGTAGAGATCGGTGATCGCATATTTCTGCTGGATACCGAGGCGATTGTCGTCGATCCAGAAAAGCTCGGGCTCGAAGCTGAAGAACCAGAGCGTATGCAACGACTGGTCCGGTTTCGATGGGCGGGGAAACCATGCGGGTGACAGTCGCATCGGCAGTTAGTCTGGACATCTCAGATATGGGTATCCGTTCTGTTACCGCGCGCATTAGGGATTTTGGCACAAACTTCTTCGATCTGGCCCAAGGAATGCAAGCAGCAACATCGGTACGCGCACAACTAAAAAAACGATGGCACCAATCTCGCGCGCTAGTGCGTGATCACGCAATCACTCTGGTCCGCCAGCTCTACGCGACTCCGCAATCTCGAGCGGGACATCCAGGCGATACGTTTTGACGCACCGGAGGGCAAGATCGAGCTGCCGGTGAAGCTGCGCTTCCACGATTCGCTGTTCGTGCCGCTCGCAAAATGGGCGATGCTGATGGCAGGCAATTATCGCTGCATCACGCCGGACGGCATGCGCACCGCGCAGGAGGCGGTTCACTCCAATCTCGAGGAATCGCGCTCGATCTACAATTTCGTGGTGGATGTTTGCGTCAAGCTCGGGGCTTCGCGCGACGACATGGTGCCGTTCGAGAAATACGCTGCGGCAGCGGAAAGTCTGTCGCGTCCGGCCTCCGCCGCGCGCGCGCTCAACAACGGCGCGCCGAACATCGAGCGTGCCGACAAGCTGGTGCAGTTGACGGCCCGCGAGATTGGCATGAGCCACCCCGTGCTCGACGCCATCGTGGCCCTTGTCGACAAACGTTTGGAGGCGAATCGGAAGAAGGCTGCTGCTTCGGGCAGGCGATGCTGGTCCCACGTAAATACAGCCATTTCGTTAATAGCGCTCTGCAGTTAAGCGTCAGCACCGGTACGGGGCAGTTAGCTTCCGAATCTCTTTTCTCGCGCGATGGTCTTCGGCTTAGCTGATCTCGTGCGACGGACGCCGCCATCTGCGCGGCGCAAGTTTATCTTGAAGCGCTCGGTAAAAAGGCGGTCGTTATTCCGAGATCTAAGAACAAATTCGCCGATGTGCTCGGAAAATTACTTCATGCCGTGTACTTTTGCTGCCAAACTAGCGAAGTCCGTGGTGGCAAAAGGTGTTCATCGTAGTCCAGGCGCTTGATGGTTAGGCGACCGGTAGGTAATCAGGGAGTTGAGAATTGGTACGGCTGACGGATCTACCTGAAGGACAAGCCAAACGTCTCGCTGACTTGGAATGTCCAGATTTCCAGACCACGCCATGGGTAAGCGGGCCGCCGCTCGCCTTACGTCGGATAGCAGCCATCTCTTCCGCCGGACTTTTTGTCAAAGGCGAAGCTGCTCCATTTCGTGGACGTGACGCCGATTATCGAGCTATCCCCTTAGGGACGTCCGCTGCCGACGTTCTGTGCAGCCATATTTCGATTAATTTCGATCGCACCGCTTTTCAGGAAGACTGGAACGTGATCTTTCCTTTGGACCGCCTGCTGGAGCTTGCGGAGGAGGGTTTCATTGGCTCAGTTGCCGAGACGCATTACTCGTTTATGGGGGCGATCGATCCGACCGAAGCCGAAGGTCATGTTCGTGAGCTGGCGGTCAGATTGAAGCAAGAAGACGTCGAAGCAATCCTGCTCTGTCCTGTCTGACCCATCTGTTCGCGCGCCGTGAGCGCGCTGGCTCACTATCTCGAAGAGGAAGGCATCGCAACGGTTGCGATTAGTCTTATTCGACCGCAAACGGAAAACACCAGACCGCCACGCGCGTTATGGGTACCGTTCGAACTCGGCCGCCCCATTGGACCGCCAAGCGATCCAGTTTTTCAGAAGCAAGTAATTCGAACCGCCCTACGGTTGCTTGAGCGCGAGGACGGTCCGGGCATTCTTGAAGACTTTCGCGAAGAAGATCCGCGTAGCGTTGCGGATGGAACTTGGCAGCCTCCATCGACCGACAGTTTTGCCGCGGGAAGACCGAACGCTAGGCTTGCCGAACTGATGGAGGAAGAAATTCGGAGGCTAGCACATGTGCATGAACGATGGATCGCTCGGCACAATCGCACTACGGTCGGACTTGCTAGATTGCCTATTGGTCAATGCGCCCGTTACGTCGCAGGCTGGATGACGGGGGATGCGAGGCCAAGCCCATGGAGCGATCTGTCGGCGCCAATGATGCTGCGTTTCTGCGTGGACGATCTAAAAGCTTATTGCTTAGAGGCGGCGGCAGGTGAAAGAAAGCCGTCGAGCAAACAGCTCAGGGACTGGTTCTGGAACAGCACGGCAACCGGAAGTGCGATTCGGATGTTGAGAAAAGTCTTACAGGCGAGCGATGACGAACGATTAAGCCGTATCGTTAGTACCTTCATGGTTCCTGCCGCGCAAATAAGGCCGGGCGACTAATCTGACGTGACACCAACGTGCTCTGTGTCGGCGGTCTCCGAGATGGCAGGTGCCTTCGGATGCCATAGCAATGAGCTATGTTCTAGCATGAACCAATTTCGCCGCGTTGTAGTTGTTTCAAACCATGTAATGGCAAGGGCACACACACTGGACTGAGTTTCGGAACGTGTATCCCCGCGTCAATTACCAAACGAAGCTGTAGTGGTCCGGAAGCAACTTTAGCGCTAGACTCCGGTGGATGTCTTTACGTTGATAACGCTGCGCTACCGGATACGGCGTGGGTGTCAAATGTAATGGTCGATTTACGAGATTCGTCGGACAAAGCCTCTGCTCCGTCCGACGGTGCCGCTTGTCTGTACAACGAACGACTCGACGGTGTCTGACTTATGCCGCCGCTTTGGCCTTGCGATTGGCTTCCAGCCGGCGGTCGACGCGTGCAACGATGGCATCGAGAACGGGATGAATCATGCCCTTGTCCTTCGCCACCAGCTGGACCAGCTTGTCGGCGCGTTCGATGTTCGGCGCACCGTTGTTGATTGCACGCGCCGCTGATGCCGGGCGGCTCAGGCTCTCGGCCGCGGCGGCATATTTCTCGAACGGCACCATGTCTCCGGGCGCAGCGCCGAGCTTGACGCAGACGTCCACCACGAAGTTGTAGACCGAGCGTGATTCTTCCAGATCAGAGTAAACGGCTTCCTGCGCGGTGCGCATGCCGTCATCTGTGATGCAGCGATAATTGCCAGCCATCAACATGGCCCATTTGGCGAGAGGGACAAAGATAGATTCGTGGAAGCGCAGCTTTACCGGCAGCTCGATCTTGCCTTTCGGCGTATCGAAACGCACCGAATCGATGTCCTTTTCCAACTGTTTCAGGATGTCATTGCTTCTCTCATCGTCGAAGCGCGCAACCTTGAAATTGGTCGGCAGCGTCACCTGCAGCACGTTGATCTTCTCCTCCGGCGGACGCACCGCTTGCGGGTCGGGACTGCAAAGCGTCAATTTTCCGGCATCGAAATTCTGCCAGACCTCGGGAGCGGTGAACGCTGGTTTCAAAGTCGTAGCGTTCAGTCCGGGAATGCGCTGCATGTAGGGCAGCGGCGGCATGTTCATGATTGACATGCAAGGCACGCCCGACTTCGCGACCGCATCGAGCAGTTCGCGCACGCCCGGTGAGCCGTATTGCGGCTCCTGCATCGCCAGCCCGATCAAGTCGTAATCCTTCGGATCGACATCGCCAGCGCCAGCAGCGGAAACCTTGCCGGGCAGCTTGCGCGAATCGATTTCCACCTGATCCTTGCGGCCACGCACCGGCATGCGGACACGAAAACCTTCCGAGTTGATCAGGTCCGCTTCCGCGGGCAGGCACACAAGCTTGACCGAATGGCCGCCGAACAAAATCTTCGACGCAAGCAGCGAGCCATATGACGCGCCGAGAATGAGAATATTGTAGTTGGACATTTCCTACTCCATCAGGGGAGCAGATGCTGACGTCAGCAACAGCAACGACACATCTGCATGGCGATGAGGGATCGAACAACGCCATGCACGGCATGGCTATCAATTATTCGACAGGCCCCAGCGACTCCTTGAGGACTGTCTTGTTACGGATCAGGAAGCGGCCCTTGACGATCGAGAGTGCACCCTTGCGCTGGAAATGCCCCAAGGCGTTGTTGACCCACTGGCGGCTCACGCCGATCATCTTTGCAAGGTCCGATTGGGTAAATGCGTACCGGATTAGCAAGCCTTCCTCGGTTTCGGCGCCGTAGGCCGCGGCGAGGCCCAGCAACAGGATACCGAGCCGGCCCTCGACCGATTGTGTGCCCATCACCTGCAGGAGAAGCGAAAACCAGTGCAGCTTGAAGCTCATCGCATCGAGCATGGCGATGGCAAGCGCCGGCATCTCGAGGGCGAGTTCACGCAGGCGCGCACCTGATATCGCAAGCACCTCCGTCGGCTCGTTGGCATAACCCGACCACAGATAGGTGGTGGCATCGTTGATGAAGTACGGCCCGCCCACGACGTCACCTTTCGACCAGTAGGCGACGGTGTATTCCTTGCTATTGTGAGAGATGTATGACGATCGGATCACGCCGCGAAGGATGAAGTAGGTATATTGGTGGGCGGTGCCCTGGGAAAAGACGAGCTCACCGTTGCGATATTTCTTCACAACTCCACGCTTCATCAACTCGTCCCGCTCCTGTGGGCCGATATTGCCAAGAATGTCTTCCCTCCAGCTCAGCCGATCGAGAATGTCGTGAGCCACAGCCTCATTCGGGCTACCGTTTGATGCAGCCAGATGGAACGTTGGGAAAGGACGGCTTGCCATGCGACTCGTGCTCTTTCCTTGCACCGATATGGCCGCTCCAGCATTCCGAAGCCGAACGCAGGTGCCAGACTGGCATGCCAGTAATACATGCACCTTATTGTATTCGGCGCTCCGTTTCGGGCTGTCAACTGAAAGACAGCTATGACGCAGCCGTTCACCTAAACCGTTCGGGTTGAAATCGTTGCGGCGTCAATGCGGAGCCATAAATGCCTCGTTTTGAAGATCTCGATCCGGATTCCCAGCAGTTTTTCGCGAATTTCAAATGCCGCGAAGATGGCCCGCCGCCTTGGACGCCACTGACGAAGCCGTTGCGCGAGTGCAAGGTTGCGATCGTCACCTCCTCGGGCCTCATCCGGAAGTCGGACAAGCCGTTCGACCTTTCAAATGCGGAAGGCGATACGAGTTATCGCGTGATTCCTTCCGATACGCCGGCGCGCGAGTTGACATTTTCGCATACCAGCACGAACTGGGACCGCTCCGGCTTCGCGATGGACGTGAACGTGATTTTCCCAGCCGACCGGCTGCGCGAGCTTGTGGCCGAGGGCGTGATCGGCTCGCTGGCCGACAAATATTTCGCCTTTATGGGCGCGATCTTCAATGTTGACCCGTTGATCGAAAATTCGGCGCCCGACGTCGGGCGTCAGTTGAAAGAGGTGGGCGTCGACATCGCCCTGATGGTCCCTACCTGACCACTCTGTCCTCACACCGTGAGTGTGATCCAGCGTCAGATCGAAGCACAGGGTGTCAGCACCGTGTCCATCAGCCTGTTCCGCGGGTTCGCGGAAAAGGTGAAGCCGCCGCGCGCATTGTGGGTGCCATTTCCCTTCGGACGCCCGCTCGGTGCGCCGAACAACAAGGCGATTCAGCGCAAGGTCATTTTTGCGATGCTGGATCTGCTGAGCAGGCCGGAAGGACCCGTGCTCGAAGACCTTGTCCTGACCAAGGATGAGGAACCTCTCGACGCTCGCAATCAGAAGATTGGGCAGAAATGCGGCACGAAAGGCTGCAACTTCGACGACGCTCTGGCGAGCGAAGAGGAGCCGGCGGCAAGGGAGATCGCTAGGTATGATGGAGACTTCGTGAGTGTCTGTGCGGAGATCGCCGCGCTGAAGGCACATCACGACGATTACATGCGCGATCACAGCGGGCGGACCCAGGTCGGCTATTCGGAGGTGACGCCGGGCACCATCGAGATCGCGGCGAAGAGGCTGCATGACTACGTGAACGGAAAGGAACTCGCAGTTCCGGCCGGGCTTTCGCAGGGGACGGACAACGGCGCGGTCGCGCAGAATGCGTTCGTCAGGCTCTGCGCCGACGACCTGAAGGCTTACTATCTCGAAGCGAAGCTGTCGGAGCGTAAAGGGCAGAGTTCTGAAAACTCGACCGAGTACAATGATTGGCTCTGGTACGAAACGCGAATGGGAAGTCTCATCGTTGCGGCAAGAGGCCGTGTGATCGAAACGACCGACCGGAAGAAGGATCCGAACTGGATGATCGCCCGCGCAATGGTGCCGCGGGGATATGGCGAGAGCGGCTACACGATGCACTCGCAGAATAAAGTATGAAGCAAGGAGGCGGCTATGGATATCACCCTCTATCACGGAAACAACTGCAACGCCTGCCACGAGGAGATGGAGTATCTGAAGTACAACAATGTCAATTTTATCCCGAAGAACGTCCACGAGGACACTGACGCTCGGAAAGAGTTGATCTCGCTAGGGTCGAAAACCATCCCGACGACCGTAATCGACGGCGAAGTCATCGTGGGCTTTGAAATCGAACGCATCAAGGAGTTGATCGGCCTGTGAGGCGCGAGCTGTGCGACACGAAGATAGTAACGAGGAATAGGGAGAAGCCGAACAATGTCCATCAAGGGAATCGTATTCGACGCGTACGGGACACTGTATGACGTCCAAACAGTTTCAGCAGTCACCGATAAGGCATTCCCAGGATTCGGGGATTACATAACGCAAGTGTGGCGCATGAAGCAGCTCGAATACACTTGGCTCCGGACCATGATGGGCGATTACCAGGATTTCTGGGCCTGTACGCGAGATGCGCTCTCCTACACGCTAAAGACTATCGGATTGACGGCAGATCAGAAGCATTTCGATGAGATCGCCGAAGCGTACAATAATCTAAAGCCTTATCCGGACGCGAAGGAAGCCTTGATGGCCCTGCAAGGCTATCGTCTCGCGATCCTGTCCAACGGCAGTCCGGGAATGCTTGATGCGCTCACCAGAAACAGCGGTTTGGACAAGCATCTCGAAACTTGGATCAGCGTTGATCCCGTGAAGGCATTCAAGCCAGATATGCGCGCCTATGAGCCGGTGCATGCGCAGATGGGATTGGCGCGGGACGAAGTGTTGTTCGTGTCGTCCAACGGTTTTGACGTCTGTGGTGCGAAGCGCTTCGGATTCCGCGTCGCGAGGATCGAGCGTGTGACGCCGAAGGCGCTCAACAAGGAGATTCGCGACGCTTCGGTCATCTCCCCGAGCACCATGTTCAAGGCAACCAGGATGCGGATAGAGGACATCGGCCATGGCCCGGATCATGTCGTGGCTTCCCTGAAGGAACTACCGACGGTTCTCGAAACAATGGAGAACGCGGCTTAAATCCCCCGTTCCGAGAATCCCCCAAGCCTCGGGCGTCTTCGCAAGAAGACGTCCTTTTTTGTGAGCGCTGACAGATTGTTAGCGATAGTCCGACTCGCGTGTTGCGGCGCGATACCCATAGGCAGCGAAAGATGGCGGCGATCAGGTCCGCCGCCGGCTTATCTCCTGTTCGGCATGTCAAACATTTGACTGCTATCGGCCTAGCTCTCCATCACACTCAAGTCGTCGAAGCTAAGGAATAGGACAGTGCATTCAAAACTGACGATCATTGGCTCGGGCCCCGCCGGCTACACCGCTGCAGTCTATGCCGCTCGCGCCAATCTCAAGCCCCGCCTGATTACCGGTTTCGCGCGCGGCGGGCAGCTGATGACGACCACGGATGTCGACAACTGGCCCGGCGATCCCTTCGGCGTGCAGGGCCCGCAACTCATGAAGCGTTTTGCAGAGCATGCCGAGCGGTTCGGCACGGAAATGATAACGGACCAGATCACGTCTGTGTCCCTGAAGAAACGCCCCTTTGTGCTGCGAAGCGCCAAGGCGACCTATACGACTGACGCGCTGATCATCGCGACCGGCGCATCCGCGATGTATCTCGGTCTGCCGTCGGAGCAGCTTTATCTCGGACGCGGCGTTTCGGGCTGCGCGACGTGCGATGGCTTCTTCTATAAGGACGAAAATGTCTGCGTCGTCGGCGGCGGTAACACGGCCGTCGAAGAGGCGCTGTATCTGTCTCATATAGCAAAGCGCGTCACGGTCATCCATCGCCGGGAGAAATTCCGTGCTGAGGCCATTCTGATAGATCGCCTGCTGGCCGCCGAAGCGGAAGGCCGGATCGCCATCATGCGCGAAACCGTGCTGGACGAGGTTCTCGGTGACAATGTATCGGTGACATCGGCGAGGCTGCGCAATGTAAGAACCGATGCGACCTCAACTATTGACGTGCGTGGCGTGTTTGTCGCGATCGGCCATCAGCCGAACACCGGGATCTTCAAGGGCCAGCTTGAAATGACGCCCAGCGGGTATCTTGTGACGCGCGCAGGGGCCACTGGCGGGAGCACCTGCACGAGCGTACCCGGCGTGTTCGCAGCCGGAGACGTTCAGGATCATGTGTACCGGCAGGCCATTACGAGCGCCGGCAGCGGCTGCATGGCTGCGCTCGACGCTGAAAAATACCTGGCGGCGCTGCCGCTTAAGAATTTTGATGAAGAGGTTGCGATCGCCTCCTGAACCGGCGTGTCGCAAAAAGGATTTCAGGGAAGCGAGGTTACTTACGACTGTCGTCAATCAGAAAGCTGCCCCCAGAAGTGCATCAAAAGATGCCGGACAAAAGGGGGCAGCGGGAGGAAACAAAATGGATATCAGTGTGACTGCGGCGAACCCGATCGACGTTCCGGCCTATCACAAGGATTCGAATTGGTCGGCGGCCTATCATGACCAAAATTTCCAGCATCTGTTGCGAACCAAGGCGAGTCGAATACGTCCGGCTGTTTTGTTATATTTTCTCACTTACATTGTGCTGTCTGGCCTCGCGGGATTTGCGCCGCAAATCATGAACGCCAAGCTCATCGGCTCGTTCTCCATCGGTTACGCCCTTATTCTTCTGACCTATTTCGTCGCATGGGGCGTGGCGCTCTGGTATGTGCGTGTTGCGGAGGTGGAATTCGATCCTCTGAAAGACGCAGCAGTGAAGTCAATTCATATGCGGGAGATGCTGCGATGAGCGCAATCACCATCTGGATGTTCGGCGCCGTTATCTTGATGACGCTCGTCATCACCTATTGGGCGGCCAAGCGAACGAAAACGACGGGCGAATTCTACGCGGCAGGACGCTCTCTCACCGCCTCCCAGAATGGTCTGGCGCTTGCCGGCGATTGGTGCAGCGCCGCTGCCTTTCTCGGCTTCACCGGCCTGACGGCTCTTTATGGAATGGATGGCGCACTTTATGCGGTCGGACCTCTGGTCGCATTTTGCACCGCCATTCTCTTGTTCGCTGAACCCTTGCGGAACGCCGGCAAGTTCACTCTGGGCGATATTGTCAGGTGCCGCATGGAAAGTCGTACCGCCCTGATTATGACAGCTATCGGGGTCATTGTGGTGAACTTGGCCTATCTCGTTCCGCAAATGGCCGGCGCGGGTGTGCTTATCAAATTGCTGCTCGGCTTGCCCTACAACCTCGCAGTCGCATTCGTGGGCGTGGCGATGATCGTCTATGTTGCCTTCGGTGGCATGCTGGCGACGACTTGGGTGCAGATTGTCAAGGCTGTTCTCCTGATGACGGCCGGTCTTGTCGTCCTTGTTCTTTGCCTTAAGGCGGTCGGCTTCAATCCTGTCGAGTATTTCAATCTCGCGGAAAGGGAGCACGGTCCGAAGTTTCTGCAGGCTGGAAACTACTTGAAGAACCCGTTCGATCAAGTGTCGCTCGGGCTGAGTTACATCTGCGGCATCATCGGTCTTCCGCACGTCATGACACGTTTTTATACTGTGCCGGACGCCAAGACTGCGCGCCGTTCTGTGATCTGGGTCATGTTCCTTGCCGGCGCCTTCTTCATCGCGACTGCGATCTTCGGCTTGGCCGCGGCACACTTCATCGGACCCGAGGCCATCCGGGCGGCGGACAAGGGAGGAAATCTGGCGATGCCTTTGCTCGCACAATATCTTGGCGGCGGCGCCAACACACTCGGCGGTGACATGACGCTCGGCTTTGTTTCTGCGGTGGCGGTGGCGACCATCCTGGCCACTGTTGCCGGTTTGACGCTGGCAACGTCGGGAGCCGTGGCGCATGATATCTACGTCAATGCGATCAAGGGCGGACATGTGGAGGAAAGGTTTCAGGTCCGCGTCGCGCGGATTTCCGTGCTGTGCGTCGGCGCGTTTGCGACCATTCTTGGGATCGCGGCGCAGGGCGTGAACGTTGCGGTTCTCGTGATTCTCGGCTTTTCGATCGCCGCAAGCGCTAATTTCCCCGTGGTTGCCCTCTCGCTGTTCTGGAGGCGCTTCAACGTCGGCGGCGTGGTCGGCGCTGTGGTTGTGGGGTTGGTTAGTTCGGTGACGCTGGCGCTGATCGGGCCTGCGTTCTTGGGTCCCCACGCGTTATGGCCGCTTGTCGTTCCAACGATCGTGACTATGCCGCTCGGTTTCCTCGGTGCTGTGATAGGATCGCTGATGATCAGTCAGAATCCGCAAGACGACAAGAATTTCGAGGAGATTTCGGTCCGCGCCCATACCGGGTTGGGAGCCGAGATCTAGGACATCGCATGAGGCTACAGAAGAGCCGCTCCTTCGGCCCGAAGGAGCGGCTCTTCCTGTTGCAGATGCCGGGGCGAGACGCCGATCCGCCCGCTATGACCGTTAGGAGCGGCCGGGTTGCGCGGCGGTGTCTTTCCAGGCGTAAGGCGCAAGCTCGGGGTTGAGCGAGGGCCGGCCGAGATTGCTGGTAAAGTTGCAAAGCGTTGCGAGGCTGATGCCAAGAATGACCTCGACTGCATCCCCCTCATCATATCCGGCTGCGTAGAATGCTTTGAGTTCGTCGTCCGTGACATTCCCGAGTCGCTGCAGGATGGCGCGCGTGAAGTGAGCCAGCGCATCCAGCCGGGCATCAGGAACGTCCTTGCTGTCGCGCAACGCGTCGACCACCTGCTGCTCCAGCCCAGCCTTGCGGTAGGCCAGCGCCGTGTGGCCGGCGACGCAGATGCCGCATTTCTGCGTCGCCGCCGCGGTGATCTGGATGGCTTCGCGTTCGCCGACGTTGAAGTTGCCCCTGGTCAGGATAGCAGACAGCGAGTGGTATGCTTCGAGTGCCGCAGGTGAGTTCGCCAGGATTCGAAACAAGTTCGGCAGAAAGCCGTTCCTGCTGACGACAAGTTCAAGACCTGCTTGAGCCGCTTCCGGCGCGTCGTCAACCGTATGGAGAGAAAGGCGTGACATCTGATTTTCCTCAAATAGCGGCACACGACGCGCCGGGCGGAATTCAGGCGATCCTCTTTGAAGTGATCGTATAGGCGAATGTTTGCGAGTCGAGGCAATCCAGCCGGCCGGCGACGGTTTCCGCCTCTGGATACATGACGAATGTCGGCGTGCCGGACTTGGCTCCGGGAAGGGCGATCAGGTCGGCCGTGTTGTATGGCATCCAGTTGCCTTCCCAGGCGCCCAGAAGCGTTTTCCGGGCGGCGACCACGAGTGGGTCGTCGATGGACAGATGGCCGGTCGACTCCTCGAGCGCGACCTTGCGGACGTCGGCGGGATCCATCGGCACCCAGCCGAATTCAGCCAGGAACACCTCCGAGCGGCAATGTTGCGCCGTGGTGACGTTGCTCGAATTCGCACCGAGACTCTTGTATCCGAAGGCGGAAGGCGCAATCCGGATTCCATAGAGATCGCGCGCAGGGATTCCTTGCGCCCGTACAAGGCCGACGAAAAGGGCGTTGAGATCGGCACATTTGCCTCCGATATCGCCGCTCCGAAGCAGGACGACGATGTTGCCGGTGCCGCAGCCCCGCACGCTGCCTTCGCGATAGGTGTTCTCGACCATCCACTGATAGATCGCGCGGGCCTTTTCGATCGGTTGTTTGGCGCCGCTTGCGGCAATGATCTTGTCCGAAGTTTCCCGAACAATTCCTTCGAGCGGAATGTGATCGTTCGAGGTGGTGTAGCGCCGCTGTTCGTCTTCGGACAGCTTGTAGGCGCCCATCGGCTTTGACAAATCGATCGCGCGGTCCCGCAGGGACAACCGGCTCGTCACCTCGAGAACGGCGACTGGTTCGGCACCGGTCCATGTCGCGTGAAACATTCTGGCCTGCGATTGCGGATCGTGCCAGTCCGTATGATGGCCGTTAGAAGTTACGCTGTCGCCGCCGGACCGGAACCAGGCTTCTTCATGGATGGAGGGAAGCGGGAGCCATGCCTGCGCTGGGCTCCCGTGGGTCGGCACCGCCATTCGGGTCGTCACTTCATAGGTGCTCCACTCGCCCGGCTTGGGAGAGAAGACCACGCCTGCGATGGCTTTGGGTGTTGTCAGCGTTGCGGCCGTGGCGGCCATTAATCCGGTGCCGAGAACCTTGCGTCTAGTCCACATCATTGTTGCAAATCCTTGTCTACGTCAGGTGGAGGGTCATTGTGGAAGCCGTCATCGCTCCCTTGCCTGGATATTCCTCCGCTTGTGCGAGCGGAGATGACACCACCACTGAAATAGCCATGCCAAACATCCGTTTGGACCGGGCTTTTGCAAAACGTTCCGCCACGAGCGGGTGCGCCGTAGTCCCTCCCAGTCACTGGAGTGCGAGCGCCGTATCACAAGCCCCGAGACTCGGGAGCCGATTTCAATGTCACGCCCTTATGAGAACGTCGGCTCTTGCACAAGGTCAACAAAAATTTCTCAAGCTTTGAAAGTACTGTCGATTAGTTGACAGAGATAGTTCGCTTAGGATGTGACGTTCAACCCGGATTTGATCGATCTGAACACGTGGCCCGTGAGGTTCGTGATGAAAATTTTCTCGCTGCGAGCAGATGAAGAACCCATCCCGAACGATCGGGACTTCCAATCGTGAGTCGAGAAACGCACGGTCGCATTCCATCTGTCGATGAAATCATGAAAACTGCTCCTGCCGTGGAGTCTTGCGCGCTGTACGGACGGCCATCGACCCTGGCTGCTGCGCGCGTCGTCGTGGACGAGGTCAGGCGAGGCCGCGGTGAAGGCGCGATGCCGAGCGCAGAGCAGTTTGGAGAAAGAGTTTCCGCGCATGCCACGGCCATGGCGATGCCGCATCTGAAGCATGTCTTCAATATGACCGGCGTCGTTCTTCACACGAATCTCGGTCGCGCTGTCCTGGCCGAAGAGGCCATCGCGGCGGCCGCGGATGCCATGCGTCATCCGGTTTCGCTTGAATTCGATCTGGACAGCGGTCAGCGGGGGGAAAGAGACGATCACGT
Source organism: Afipia felis ATCC 53690 (assembly GCF_000314735.2). Taxonomy (NCBI): domain Bacteria; kingdom Pseudomonadati; phylum Pseudomonadota; class Alphaproteobacteria; order Hyphomicrobiales; family Nitrobacteraceae; genus Afipia; species Afipia felis. Next base: position 3,178,744 of record NZ_KB375270.1, read on the forward strand.
CCGCGATCTGATCTGCGAATTGACCGGCGCCGCGGACGCGACCGTCGTTAATAATAATGCTGCCGCTCTTTTCCTTGTCCTGAATACGCTGGCGCATCGACGTGAAACAATTGTGTCGCGTGGCGAACTTATCGAGATCGGGGGCTCTTTCCGACTGCCTGCGATCATGGAGAGAGCCGAAACGATTTTGCATGAGGTCGGGACCACCAATCGCACACATGCCGGCGACTACGCGTCTGCCATCAACGAGCAAACAGGTTTACTGCTGAAGGTTCACACCTCGAACTATGTGATCAGGGGATTCACGACGGCCGTCGGCACATCGGATATGGCGTGCATTGCGCAGCAAGCGAAACTGCCGAGCGTGTACGATATGGGGTCCGGCATCCTGCTCGGCCTTGAAAGATTCGGCCTGGCGCACGAGCCGACCGTTTCCAAAATTCTCCGTGAGGGTATCGATCTGGTGACTTTTTCCGGAGACAAATTGTTGGGAGGCCCTCAGGCTGGATTTATCGCCGGTCGCAAGGATCTGATTGCGGCGATCAATCGAAATCCGATGAAACGCGCGATGCGTATCGACAAGATGCGCGTGGCCGCGCTCGAGGCCACTTTGCGGTTGTATCGCGATCCCGACCGGCTTGCGCAGCGGCTGCCGACCTATCGTTTAATCCGCCGCTCTTGCGATGAGTTGCGCGACGTCGCCCGGCAGCTTTTGTCCCTCGCCCGCCAGCAACTGGGTGCGGAATTTAAAGTCGAGATATCGGACTGTGATGGCGAGATCGGTTCCGGCGCGATGCCGACGGAAAAGATCGCAAGTGTTGGTCTTGCGATCCGCTCGACGCGGGGGAGCGGAAGAGCCCTGATCGAATTGGCGGCAGCTTTGCGACGACTGCCGATTCCCGTCATCGGACGCATTGAAAGCGATGCACTCATTCTTGACATGCGTTGCCTGGAGGACGTGACGGCCTTCTCGATGAACTTCATGCAGTTGGCGCGGGGGGGCACCGATCTGGACTCAAGGACGCTGGAATGATCGTCGGCACCGCCGGACACATCGATCACGGCAAGACGGCCCTTGTGCGGGCGCTCACCGGCGTCGATACCGACCGCCTGAAGGAAGAAAAAGCGCGAGGCATCTCGATAGACCTCGGCTTCGCCTACCTTACGGCCGAGCGTGGTGTGGTCGGCTTCGTCGACGTGCCCGGTCATGAGCGCTTTATTCACAACATGTTGGCCGGTATTGCTGGCATTGATTTCGCTATGCTGGTCGTAGCCGCCAATGAGGGCATCAAACCGCAGACCGAGGAGCATCTGCAGATTCTCGACCTGCTCGGCCTGTCGCGCGGCGTTGTTGCATTGACGAAATCGGACCTCGTGGAGGTGGAACGGCTGGCCTTGATCTCGGACGAGATTGCAGAGCGGCTGGAATCCACCAGCCTTGGCGATATTCCGATCGTCCCGGTTTCAACCGTTACCGGAAACGGCATCGACGAATTAAGGCGATTGATCCTCGATGCGTATGATGTCGAATCCATGCCGCACGGCGATGGCCGGTTTCGCATGGCGGTGGATCGCTGTTTCACCTTGACCGGAATGGGAACGATCGTAACTGGCGCCGTGATGTCGGGCCAGATCGAAACAGGCGGGCACGTTGTCGTCACCCCGTCCGGAATTAGAGCACAGGTTCGTTCCATTCATGCGCAAAACCGCAAGACACAGATCGGTCGCCGCGGCGATCGCTGCGCGCTCAATCTCGTAGGCTCCGATGTCAGCCGCGAGGCGATTTCGCGCGGCGACGTAATTGCGGATCCAGGCCTGCATTGTCCCGCGGACCGTCTCGACGTCCATCTACATTTGTTGGCGAGCGAACGGCGGCCTCTGCCGCACTGGACGCCGGTCAAGCTTCATCACGGCACCGCGCAGGTGGTAGCTCGTACCGTCATTCTGGCCGACGGTCCGCTGCCGCCAGGCAGCGATGGATTTGTGCAGCTCGTCCTCGATCGGCCGACAGCCGCGACCGTCGGCGAACGCTTCGTCGTCCGGGACATATCGGATCAGCGGACGATCGGGGGCGGGCGGTTTCTCGATCTGCGGGGGCCGACGCGCAAACGGCGCTCACCACAGCGCGTCTCGCAGCTCAACGCCTTGCTGAAGCCATCCCTCAAGGAAACGCTTGCCGGATTGCTCGCAGTCCACCCCTATTACGTTGCATTGACAGCGTTCGGGCGCGACCGTGCTTTGTCGCAAACTCAGACAGACGCTCTTGTGCGCGACTTGGGATTGACAGTGCTTCCACACGGAGCGGATCGTCTTGCGATCTCACGGGAAACGGCCCAGAAGCTCGATGCCGATATTCTTGCGGTTCTCGAGGATCATCACCGGAATCATGCCGAGATGATTGGTCTTGGGTTCGAGAAGCTGAGGATCGGGCTGAATCCAAGATTGCCGGCGCCGGCGCTCAAGGGATTTCTTCAGCAACTGGTGAGCGCGCGGCGCGTGGTGATCGAAGGTGCCTGGGTGCGGCTTGCGTCCCATGCGATGCATTTGTCGGTTCCCGACGAGCGGGTATGGTGCAAGCTTTCACCCCTTCTGGAGGGGACGGAGCGTTTCCGGCCATCGCGGGTGAGAGAACTCAGCGAGCGGCTTGCACTGACAGAGTACGACATTCGCCGGCTGCTGAAAGCGCTTGCCAAGATGGGAAAGGTCCAGGAGGTTTCGCAGGATCATTTTTTTATGCGCGAAACCGTCGTCGAAATACTTGACGTCGTGATAGAGCTTGCGGAAAAGAATTCAGGCCGCGTGACGGTGGCGGATCTGCGCGATCGTCTTGACAGCGGACGCAAGCTCGCCATCGACTTGCTGGAATTCTTCGATCGGCACGGCGTGACGATCAGGCGCGGCGACTTTCGCGTTTTGAATCAGCCAAAACTCGGCCTTTTCAAATCGCCGAAATTCGCAACGGCCGGATAATGGAGGAGAATCGTCCCTGGTGGGACGTCCGGACTTCAAATCCGGGAAGGACCGTCGGACGGTTCTTGGTGGGTTCGACTCCCGCTCTCTTCCGCCATCCGTTGCGCATCCGGCCGACCCCGGCGCTGCGCCTAACTCCGAACGTCGATACCGGCCTGCCCCTTTTCGACGGAGCCGATGATAGATGCGGACCGATAGCCGGCCACCTTTATCCGATCCAGAAGGGTTTGTGCGTGGGATGCGGTGCAGGCGATCAGCAGCCCACCGGATGTCTGCGGATCGGTGAGGAGATGCTGGCGCCATTCCGGCAGGTCGTCCGGTAAGACGACCCCTTCGGAGACGCTGCTCCAGTTACGTTTTGAAGCACCGGTGATGAAGCCCTTTTTTGCGAGTTCCACCGTCTGTTTGAGGAGCGGCACGCGAGGCCAATCGATCTTCAGGCGCAGGTCGGAGCCGCGTGCCATTTCCAGCGCGTGCCCGAGCAGCCCGAAGCCTGTGACGTCGGTCACGGCATGCACATCTTTGTCTTCTCCGAGGCTGGTGCCGATCACGTTGAGCTGGGTGGTCGAGGCCAGCATGTCCTGATAGCCGTCCGCGTCGAGCTGGCCGTTCTTCAGTGCTGCGGAGTAGAAGCCCACGCCAAGAGCCTTGGTCAAAATCAGGCTGTCGCCGGCCTGCGCGCCGCTGTTGCGCCGGATTTGATCCGGGCGGCAGGTGCCAATTACGGCCAGACCGTAGATCGGTTCGGCGGAATCGATCGAATGTCCTCCGGCTACGGGAATTCCCGCCTGCGCGCAGGCTCGCGCGCCGCCCGCCAGAATATCGCGGACGGTTTCGATCGGCAGCTTTCCTAGCGGCATGCCGAGGATAGCCAGCGCCATGAGAGGTTTCGCTCCCATCGCATAGATGTCCGAGACCGCGTTTGTCGCGGCGATCTGACCGAAATCAGTTGGATCATCCACGATGGGCATGAAGAAGTCGGTCGTTGCCACGACACATGTCCGGTCATCGATCTGCCAGACGGCGGCGTCATCTCCTGTTTCGCTTCCGACCAGCAGGTTCTTGAACGGCGAAGCGAGCGGCGATGCCGAGAGCAGGTCATGGAGAACCGAGGGCGAGAGTTTGCAGCCGCAACCTCCGCCGTGAGCGAGGCTCGTCAGCCGAGGCGGCGTCTCGATAACGGGTTTGGTGGCTTTTTGCGTCATGTGCATCCTCACATACTGGTCGCGTTCACTATAGCGCGGCGTCCGTGGATCGGAATGTCAATATCTAGATAGCGGCCGGCCGGTTCACGCCGATAGTGCCGATCGTGTCAGCGAGGGTTGCCTTGCGGCGGGAGGCTTTATGAAGTTAGGGATAGCTCATGAGGTTGATGGTGGGGAGCCGCGTGTTGCGGCGACGCCGGATACCGTGAAGAAGTACAAGGCGCTGGGGATCGACGTTGCGATCGAGCCGGGCGCGGGCATCAAGTCCGGCCTGCTGGACGCCGACTACGAAGCCATGGGCGCCGTGGTCAGCGCAGACGCCGTGAAGGACGCCGACATCGTCATCAAGGTGAAGCGTCCGGAAGCCAGCGAACTCGCGACCTATAAAAAGGGCGCGCTCGTACTCGCGATCATGGATCCGTACGGCAACGAAGCCGCGCTCAAGGCGATGGCCGCCGCCGGCGTGTCGGGCTTTGCGATGGAGTTGATGCCGCGCATCACCCGCGCGCAGGTGATGGACGTGCTGTCCTCTCAGGCGAACCTAGCGGGCTATCGCGCCGTGATCGAGGCCGCCGAATCCTTCGGCCGCGCCTTCCCGATGATGATGACCGCTGCGGGCACCGTGCCGGCCGCCAAGGTGTTCGTGATGGGTGTCGGCGTTGCCGGCCTCCAGGCGATCGCGACCGCGCGCCGCCTCGGCGCCGTCGTCTCCGCCACCGACGTTCGCCCCGCGACGAAGGAGCAGGTCGAAAGCCTCGGCGCCAAGTTCCTCGCGGTCGAAGACGAAGAGTTCAAGAACGCGCAGACGGCGGGCGGCTACGCCAAGGAAATGTCCAAGGAGTATCAGGCCAAGCAGGCCGCGCTCACCGCCGAGCACATCAAGAAGCAGGACATCATCATCACCACGGCGCTGATCCCGGGCCGTCCGGCTCCGAAGCTTGTCACCGCCGACATGGTCGCGTCGATGAAGCCCGGTTCGGTGCTGGTCGATCTCGCGGTCGAGCGCGGCGGCAACGTCGAGGGCGCGAAGGTGAACGAGATCGCCGAGGTCAACGGCGTCAAGATCATCGGGTACACCAACCTCGCGGGTAAGGTCGCGGCTTCGGCCTCAAGCCTGTACGCACGCAACCTGCAGTCGTTCATCGAGACGATGTTCGATAAGGAAACCAAATCACTGGCCGTGAAGTGGGACGACGAACTGGTCAAAGCCACCGCGCTGACCAAGGACGGCGCCGTCATCCACCCGAACTTCCAGCCGAAGGCGTAAGGAGTCCAGCCATGCATGGTCTTGAGATTGTCGACCCGTTCGTGTTCCGGCTGTCGATCTTCGTGCTCGCGGTGTTCGTGGGCTATTTCGTGGTGTGGTCGGTGACGCCCGCGCTGCACACGCCGCTGATGTCGGTGACCAACGCGATCTCCTCGGTGATCGTGGTTGGTGCGCTGCTCGCGGTCGGCGTGGCACTTGTCGGCGACGACAACGGCCCGCTGTGGGCGCGTGCCTTCGGCTTCATCGCGCTGGTTTTTGCATGCATCAATATTTTTGGCGGCTTCCTTGTCACCCAGCGCATGCTGGCGATGTACAAGAAAAAGCAGAAGTGAGCAGGGGCTAAGCCATGAACGCTAATCTTTCGGCGCTGCTCTATCTGGTGGCAGGTGTTCTCTTCATCCTGTCGCTGCGCGGACTTTCAAGTCCGGCCTCTTCGCGCCAGGGCAACTTCTTCGGCATGATCGGTATGGCGATTGCGGTCGCCACCACGCTTGCGGCGCATCCGCCGACCAGCGCCACCGGTTGGATCCTGGTGATCCTCGGCGTCGCCATCGGCGGCAGCATTGGTGCGGTGATCGCCAAGCGCGTGCCGATGACCTCGATGCCTGAACTGGTCGCTGCCTTTCACTCGCTGGTCGGCATGGCCGCGGTGCTGGTCGCGGCCGGTGCGTTCTACGCGCCGACCGCCTTCGGCATCGGTACCCATGGTTCAATCCACGCCCAGAGCCTCATCGAGATGTCCCTCGGCGTCGCCATCGGCGCGCTGACCTTCACCGGCTCGGTGATCGCATTCATGAAGCTGTCGGGCCGCATGAGCGGCGCGCCCATCATCCTGCCGGCGCGTCACATCATCAACATCGCGCTGGCGCTGGCGCTGGTGTTCTTCATCTACGGTCTGATCGTCTCGCAGAGCGCGGTGGACTTCTGGCTCATCACCATCATCGCGCTGGTGCTCGGCGTGCTGCTGATCATCCCGATCGGCGGCGCCGACATGCCGGTGGTGATCTCGATGCTCAACTCCTATTCGGGTTGGGCCGCGGCCGGCATCGGCTTCACGCTCGGCAACTCGGCGCTCATCATCACCGGCGCGCTGGTCGGCTCGTCGGGCGCGATCCTGTCCTACATCATGTGCCACGCGATGAATCGCTCCTTCATCTCGGTCATCCTCGGCGGCTTCGGCGGCGATTCCGGCGGAGCAGCGGCTGCCGCAGGCGGCGGAGAGGCACGTCCGGTCAAGCTCGGCTCGGCCGACGACGCGGCCTTCATCATGAAGAACGCGCAGAAGGTCATCATCGTGCCGGGTTACGGCATGGCGGTCGCGCAGGCTCAGCACGCGCTTCGCGAAATGGCGGATACGCTGAAGAAAGAAGGCGTCGAAGTGAAGTACGCCATCCATCCGGTCGCGGGCCGCATGCCAGGCCACATGAACGTGCTGCTGGCGGAAGCCAACGTGCCTTACGACGAGGTGTTCGAGCTCGAGGACATCAACTCGGAATTCGCGCAGGCCGACGTGGCCTTCGTGATCGGCGCCAACGACGTTACCAACCCGGCGGCGGAAGAAGATCCGAAGTCGCCGATCTACGGCATGCCCGTGCTGCAGGTCTGGAAGGCCGGCACAGTGATGTTCATCAAGCGCTCGCTCGCCTCCGGCTATGCCGGCGTCGACAACCCGCTGTTCTATCGTGACAACACGATGATGCTGCTCGGCGATGCCAAGAAGATGGCCGAGAACATCGTCAAGGGAATGTAGGCGTAAACCACTAACGGAATACCGACACAGGCTGTCAACTAATTGGCTTCTTCAAAACGCCATCAGGTTTACAAGCGAACAACAAGCGGAAGTTACATGAAAAAGTTGCCTCGCCGATTCGGTCATTTTGTGTATGGCACCATTCAGTCCGGACTCACGAGCGGCGTGGCGAGCGGTATTGCAAGCGTTGGTTATCTGGAACATGGACTATTTCTCACGCGCTGGGTCAACGCCTGGATCATCTCGTGGACGCTGATGATGCCGTTGGTGTTGCTTGCGGCGCCTCTCATCCACCGGCTGACGCTTCTTATAGCGCACGACGAGCCTTGATCATCACCTATAGGAGGACTGCACTGACGTGCGGCTGTTAGCAGTGACACATCTACGTCTCATAAGCTCTTTTTCAAATTCTAAGCAAAGCGGGATTGTTGATTTAAAGCCTTCCACGGCTGAGACTGATCTTCGTCTTCGTCTTCTTCGAGCATTTGCCATGCTTTCAACTCAGGAGGATAGATTGGAGGTCGTGCGGAGGGCGGAAGCTTTAGTCGATCCGATCTGGGATCACTGAAAAACAATCATAATCCATTGAAGTAAACATCAAACAATCCAGGGAGTTCGTTCGTCTATGGGGGCAATCGACAAAGCATCCGTTCGCAAGGTTCTGGACAAGGTCAAGGCTGATGGCCGTGACAGCCTCACCGCGCCGGAAGGCAAACTGGTTTGTGACGCGTACGGCATCGCCGTCCCCGGCGAAGGCGTGGCCAAGTCGGCCGACGAAGCGACCAAGCTCGCAGGCGGCATGGGTTATCCGGTGGTGATGAAGATCGTCTCCCCCGACATTCTGCACAAGACCGAAGCCGGCGGTGTCGTGGTCGGCGTCAAGGACGACGCGGCTGCGAAGGCTGCCTACGACCAGATTCTGGCGAACGCCAAGAAGTACAAGGCCGACGCGAAGATCGAGGGCATCCAAGTTCAGCAGATGCTGACCGGCGGCACCGAAGTCATCATCGGTTCGATCACCGACGATTCGTTCGGCAAGCTCGTGGCCTTCGGCCTCGGCGGCGTTCTCGTCGAAGTGCTCAAGGACATTACCTTCCGCCTCGCTCCCGCGACCAAGGAAGACGCCCTGTCGATGCTCGACGGCATCCAGGCCAAGGAAATGCTGCACGGCGTTCGTGGCGGCGATCCGGTGAACCGTGACGCGCTGGCCAACATCATCGTCGGCGTCTCGCAGCTCGTGACCGACTTCCCTGAAATCGTCGAGCTCGATCTCAACCCGGTGTTCGCCACCAAGAAGGACGCGATTGCCGCCGACGTGCGCATCGTCGTCGACTTCAACTACAAGCCGAAGGCTGCTCCTCGTTCGGACGAGGAAATCGTCAAGGCGATGAACCGCATCATGATGCCAAAGTCAGTAGCGGTCATCGGCGCATCGGCCGAAGACGGCAAGATCGGCAACTCCGTGATGAAGAACCTCATCAACGGCGGCTACAAGGGCGAGATCTATCCGGTCCACCCGAAGGCAGCCGACATCCTCGGCCACAAGGCCTACAAGAGCGTCAAGGACATTCCCGGCGAAGTCGACGTCGCGGTGTTCGCGATCCCAGCGAAGTTTGTGGCCGGCGCTCTGACCGAGTGCGGCGAGAAGAAGATTCCTGGCGCCGTTCTTATTCCGTCGGGCTTCGCCGAAGCGAACGAGCCTGAGCTTCAGGAAGAGATCGTCAAGATCGGCCAGAAGTACGACATCCGCCTGATGGGGCCGAACATTTACGGCTTCTACTACACCCCGGCCAACCTCTGCGCGACCTTCTGCACCGCCTTCGACGTCAAGGGTTCGGCGGCGCTGTCGTCGCAGTCCGGCGGCATCGGCATGGCGATCATCGGCTTCTCGCGTTCGGCGAAGATGGGCGTCTCCGCGATCGTCGGTCTCGGCAACAAGTCGGACATCGACGAAGACGATCTGCTCGCCTTCTTCGAGCAGGACAAGAACACCAACGTCATCGCGATGCATTGCGAAGACTTGAAGGATGGTCGCGCCTTCGCGAACGCCGCCAAGCGCGTGTCGAAGAAGAAGCCGGTCATCGTGCTGAAGGGTGGCCGCACGTCAGCGGGCGCCAAGGCAGCGGCGTCGCACACCGGCGCCCTTGCCGGCAACGACAAGATCTACGAGGATGTCTTCAAGCAGTCCGGCGTGATCCGCGCCCGTTCGCTGCGCCAGCTCCTCGAGTTCGCACGCGGCGTACCGTTGCTGCCGACCCCGAAGGGCGAAAACGTCCTCATCATCACGGGTGCCGGTGGTTCGGGCGTGCTGCTGTCGGACGCTGTGGTGGACAACGGCCTGTCGCTGATGGCCATGCCTGCCGATCTCGACGCGGCGTTCCGCAAGTTCATCCCGCCGTTCGGCGCTTCGGGCAACCCGGTTGACATCACTGGTGGCGAGCCGCCGATCACCTACGTCAACACCGTGAAGCTCGGCCTCACCGATGATCGCATCCACTCGCTGATCCTCGGCTACTGGCACACGATCGTCACCCCGCCGATGGTGTTCGCGAAGAACATGGTTCAGATCAAGAATGAGATGAAGGCCCAAGGCTTCGAGAAGCCGATGGTCGCATCGCTCGCAGGCGACGTCGAAGTCGAGGAAGCCTCCGAATATCTCTACCAGAATGGCATCCCGGCCTATGCGTACTCGACCGAACTTCCCGTGGAAGTGCTCGGTGCGAAGTACAAGTGGGCGCGCGGCGCCGGTCTCATCAAGTAAGGCACCAATTCATCGTCGTTCGCACAGGAGATGAAGATGTCAGTCAAAACGATATTGGCCAAGTTTCCTCAGGTCGACCATGGTCAGGCATCCGGAGCACTCGCCGACGTTTACGAGGACATTCACAAAACGCTTCGCGTGCCATGGGTCGCCTTCGCCATTCGGGTGATGTCGCAATTTCCTGATTTCATTCCCGACGCGTGGGCCGCTCTCAAGCCACATATTTCGACCCGCTATGCTGAGGACGGCGCTGATCTCGTTCGTCTGAACGCGATCGTGCCCGGTCCCGTGATGCCGAATCCGACGCCCAAGTTGCTGGCGATGGGTTGGAAAGAAGCCGACATCGAAGAATTGAAAACGTCACTCGATCTGCTGAACTACGGAAATCCGAAATATCTCATCCTCATCACCGCCTTCAACGAGGCCTGGCACGAGCGTAATGCAGGCGGGCGAAATTTTGCAAAGCTGAGCGGTCGCGACGCCCAAAAAATTCCTTACGGCCTGCCAGCCGGAGTGAAGAAGTTTAACCTCCTCGATCCCGATCAAGCCGATGAGCGGACCCAGACAATCCTACGAAATCTTCGGGATGCGTCTTTGCATCACGGTCCCGCCAGCGACTACCGTGTGCTGGGGCGTTGGCCGGACTACTTGGAATTGGCGTTCAAGGACTCTTTGCAACCGGTCGTCTTGTCCGCCGAATATGAGGAAACGGCCCGCCGCATTCGTAAAATCGCGCGGGATCACGTCAAGGGCTTTGATGAAGTCGCTGGCGTGGCCTGGCGGAATATGACGGAGAAGCTCTCAGCGGAGCAAATTGCGGGGCTTACCGGACTTCTATTCCTGTACAACCGCTTCATTGCAGACATCACTATCGCCATTATTCGGCTGAAGCAGGCGTTCACGAACGCTGAAGACGCGACCCAAAATAAATACACCAAATAATGACAACGAACATCCCTCGTTTGCACGAACTCATCAATTATGCATGCGAGCTTAAGAAAGGGTCATGTAGGAGACTCATTCCCTGAGTGTCCGCCACCAACATCAAGTGTGAATCCAGCAAAATCTTACGCGCGAAGGCACAAGAGTAGACACCGACAAAACGCTGCCTTGGTAAGCAATGTTTCTAATGCGCACGCAACTCGTTACAGTCGCGCCGCGGTGTTTCGTGCTCTTGATAGTTGGAGGGGGCGTTGGGGGGGTCTGCTTACTCCCGAATTACTGAGGCAGTCGGCCAAAAACAAAGCTAATTCAGAAACGACCCGTGAGTTGGCGCGGCGGCCATAAGCATAAACTACTTCCACGCTCGGTAATGGCGGAAGTCCTGAACGAGGTCCTAGAACGCGCAGAGGCGCTTCGACCAGCGCTCTAGCTAATACAGTGGCTCCCATTCCTTCAATAGTAGCGGCCCGCAGACATTCAAAGCTCGGTCCGACGAAACTCCTGTGCCAGGTGCGTCCTTCTCTCTTCATAGCTGTTTGCGCCGAACGACGATAAGCACAGCCTTCCGGAAAGAGAATCAGGGGCAGCGATCCTTCGCGTTCGGGCACAAAAGATGGTCCGCTCACCCAAACCAATTGTTCTTTGAGTACCACCGTGCCGTGTGAAGCTCCTGCATCTTGCTTGAAGAAGGCAAGATCGAACTCGCTACGCTCTGTACGTTTGAGCAGGTTCTCTGACTGGTTAGCCTCCACCTCCAGTCCTACCATCGGATGTGAACGCTTAAACGCTGTCAGCCAAGCGGTGAAATCACGGCCAAAGAAATCGAGTGGTACACCGAGCTTAACAAAGCCCGTGAGAGCCGCATCCGACATTGAGCCGAACGCCTCGTCGTTGAGCTGCAAAATACGCCGCGCATATTGCACCAGCTTAGTACCTTCGCTTGTTAGCTCAAGGACTCTGCCCTTGCGGCGCTCGAGGACACTCTTGCCGACCTGAGCTTCCAACTTGTTGATCTGCTGGCTGACTGTCGATTGGGTGCGCCCCACCGACTCTGCTGCACGTGAAAAGCTCATCGTATCAGCAATAATCAGGAATGTGCGGAGGCAATCTATGTCGAAATTCATGGAACTCTCTCTCTATCGGAAATAATGATATTGAACATCGAATTAATCAATTTTGTCACTTTTGGGGGATTTCGTACAGTTCAATGTCGGCGCTGTCCGGCCAACCCGCACAAGCGGGATCAAATCGCGAAACGGGAGGCGCGGATGTTCCGCTGCGCGCAACTCGAATAATTCGTTCAAAAAGAGAACAACGAGGGGAAGCGCAATGCGTGACATAACGCTGACGGGGGCTGCGTATGCCTCTATTCGAGTTTTGATAGCTGAGAAGAAAAAGTATCTGATCCCGATGACGATCACCTTCATGGTGGCGTTCATGGGACCGGTCATACTTGCCGGATTTGCAAGGGAAACGATGGGAATGCGCGTGTGGGGCGCGTTCAATCTCGGCTTCCTCCTGATTGCATTAAACTATCTGCTATCGTGGGTCCTGGCGCTGATTTACGTTCGCGTCGCAAACGATGTCTTTGATCCTCTTGCTGCCAAGGCTGTTTCCCAACTCAAAGCGGCAGGGAAACATCGATGATTACCCTCGGTATTTTTGCGCTCATTCTCCTTATCACGCTGGGCATAACCTACTGGGCCGCGAGACGTACAGCGACAACCGCGGACTTCTACGCAGCGGATAGTAGCCTGACGGCTTCGCAAAACGGATTTGCTTTGGCTGGCGACTGGTGCAGCGCGGCGGCTTTCCTCGGGTTCTCTGGATTGACGGCGCTTTATGGCATGGACGGAGCGTTCTATGCGATCGGGCCTCTCGTCGCTTTCTGCACTGTGCTCTTTTTAGTTGCGGAGCCACTTCGCAATTCCGGCCGCTATACATTGGGTGACGTTATCCGAAGCCGAATGCAGACGCGGTCTTCACTGCTTGCCACAATCGCCGGCACTATTGTCGTCAATTTCGCCTATCTAATGCCTCAGATGGCGGGCGCTGGAGTACTCGTTCGGTTGTTGACAGGCATTCCTTATGACTGGGCCGTCATCTTTGTCGGTATCGCGATGATTGTATATGTCGCTTTCGGCGGCATGCTCGCCACCACTTGGGTTCAGATCATCAAGGCCGTCTTTATGCTTGCGACCGGGGCACTCGTGCTGGGAATGGCACTGCGGCTAGTCAACTTCAATCCGCTGACCCTGTTCGACAACGCAGAAGCCAAATACGGCGCGAAGTACCTTTTGCCCGGCAACTACCTTAAAAATCCGTTTGACCAGATTTCCCTTGGACTTGGCTATGTGCTCGGTCTCGCGGGACTCCCTCATGTTATGACACGGTTTTATACCGTGCCGGATGCCAAGACGGCGCGACGGTCAGTCGTTTGGGTGATGTTCCTTGCCGGTCTGTTCTTCGCGGGTACGACACTTTTTGGTCTCGCAGCAGCTGACTTCGTTGGTCAGGACGTTATTCGCGCAGCAGATAAGGGAGGCAATCTTGCACTGCCTCTGCTGGCCCAATATCTCGGGGGCGGAAAAGGCACGCTAGGTGGCGAGGTGATGCTTGGGCTGGTCGCAGCTGTCGCTGTTGCGACGATTCTGGCCGTTGTCTCGGCCCTTACGCTGTCGACATCAAGCACTGTGGCGCACGACTTTTACACTAACTGGCTCAACCAGGGGAAAATCGATCCTAAGCGCGAAGTCATGGTTGCTCGCATCTCGGCGGTGGTGATCGGCATTCTTGCTGTCGTGCTAGGCATTCTAGCCCAAGGCATTAACGTCGCCGTCTTGGTGATTCTTGCAATTTGCGTTGCGGCCAGCGCCAACTTCCCAGTCCTCATCCTTTCGCTGTTCTGGAAGCGGTTCAACACCGGGGGAGTTATCGGTGGCATGAGCTTTGGTCTTATCTCGTCGGTCGTGCTGGCGATGATAGGGCCGGCAATGCGTGGCGCAGATGCTTTGTGGCCGCTGGTTAATCCAACGGTAGTTTCACTTCCGCTCGGTTTCCTCGGTGCCGTTATCGGTTCATTGATCGCCGGTCGCGACAAAGCCAATGAAACGCGTTTTGAGGATTTTACGGTCCGCGTCCACACCGGCGTTGATCCCACCTCATAACACCGTGCGGCCCGGATTTCGTCGGGCTGCATTCCATCCTGCTCCTAACAAAAAAATGGGTCTGCCCGTGACTATCAAAGCTTTCGTATTCGACGCCTACGGCACACTTTATGATATCCAATCCGTCGCCGCCGTAACGGATGAGTCCTTCCCTGGCTATGGTGAGGTCATTACGCAAGTCTGGCGTATGAAGCAGCTCGAATATACGTGGCAACGCAGCATGATGCAGCGTTATGTGGATTTCTCTGTAGTGACGCGGGAGTCTTTGGTCTACTCACTAAAGCTTCTTGGCCTCAACTACGATCAGGCGGTGTTTGACCGCATCATGGACAAGTACGTTCATCTTGATCTCTATCCGGATGCGAAGGTTGCTCTCGATGCGTTAAAGCCGAACAAGCTCGCTATTCTATCGAATGGCAGTTCGGATATGCTGGGTCCTCTTGTGAAGAATACGGGCCTTGACCGCATACTTGACGCCACGATTAGCATCGACAGCGAGCGAATCTTCAAGCCGGCCCCTGCAGCTTATGCGCTAATTGAAAAAAGACTCAGGGTGCAGCCGAGCGAAGTGGTCTTCGTTTCATCAAATCCGTTTGACGTTGTGGGCGCCAAAGCCTTCGGTCTTAACGTTGCATGGATCGAGAGGGTGACGCCGGAGGCGATGGCGGCGGAAGTCAAACCGAATGCGCCAATCTATCCTGTGACGATGTTCAAAGCGATCCGTACCCAGATGGATGAGCTAGGGTTTCAACCAGACCATCGCATCCATACGCTGTCGGAACTAGCAACTGTAGTTTAAGCGCAAACGAACTAGCAGCCCTGGTTGCAAAATAAACGACGTATTCTGGGAAATATTTATGTCTAAACGCAACATCCTGATCCTCGGAGCCTCTTACGGCTCACTGCTGGCCTCGAAACTTCTGTTCGGCGGCCATAACGTCACGCTGGTGTGCTTGCCGGCGGAGGCCGATCTCATCAACGCGGAAGGCTTTCGTGTGCGAATGCCGATCCGCGGCCGCAAGGACGAGATCGAGATCGATTCCCGGAAATTGCCGGGCAAGGTTTCGGCCGCCGGTCCCGCCGACGTGAACCCCAAAGACTACGACCTGATCGGTCTTGCGATGCAGGAGCCGCAATACGGTTCTCCGGGCGTGCGCGAACTGCTCGATGCCGTCGCGAAGTCGCGGGTGCCGTGCATGTCGATCATGAACATGCCGCCGCTGCCCTACATGCAGCGCATCCCAAACCTCGACGCCGGGCCGTTGAAGCCGGCCTACACCGCGCCCGAGGTCTGGGCGAATTTCGATCCGGGTAGGCTGACGTTGTGCAGTCCCGACCCGCAGGCGATCCGCCCGCCGGAGGAGAAGGTCAACGTCCTGCAAGTGACGCTGCCGACCAACTTCAAGGTCGCGCGCTTCGATGACGAGGCGAGCAACGAAATCCTCCGCAATCTGGAGCGGGACATCCAGGCGATACGTTTTGACGCACCGGAGGGCAAGATCGAGCTCCCGGTGAAGCTGCGCTTCCACGATTCGCTGTTCGTGCCGCTCGCGAAATGGGCGATGCTGATGGCGGGCAACTATCGCTGCATCACGCCGGACGGCATGCGCACCGCGCAGGAGGCGGTTCACTCCAATCTCGAGGAATCGCGCTCGATCTACAATTTCGTGGTGGATGTCTGCGTGAAGCTCGGGGCTTCGCGCGACGACATGGTGCCGTTCGAGAAATACGCCGCGGCAGCGGAAAGTCTGTCACGCCCGGCCTCCGCCGCGCGCGCGCTCAACAACGGCGCGCCGAACATCGAACGGGCCGACAAGCTGGTGCAGTTGACGGCCCGCGAGATTGGCATGAGCCACCCCGTGCTCGACGCCATCGTGGCCCTTGTCGACAAGCGTTTGGAGGCGAATCGGAAGAAGGCTGCGGCTTAGGGCAAGCGATGTTGGTCCCACGTAAATACAGTCATTACGTCTTTGGGATGATTCAGTCGGGGGTCACGAGTGGCTTGGCTGCCGGCGTGGCCACGTTCGGTTATCAGGGAGAAAGACTCTTTGCGCACTGGATGAAGTCTTGGCTGATTTCTTGGACCCTGATGGTGCCCTTGGTGCTATTCGCTGCACCGGCTATTCAGCGTCTTACTTTGACTCTGACGCGGGAGAGACCTTAGCGGACATTGGCAGGCTCAACCGTGGGACAAATTTTTAACCCGACCGCGACGTTTCTAACGCTAAACACCATGCCTCATTTTTTCCGGGCCATGCCTCCTTTTGTTTTTCCCTTCGTGTCGCTTCCAAAGAGCTCAAAGAGTGTCTGCCAGACCACCAGCCCAGCTGGAGACAGTGATCGGTCCCTTCTTTTGAAAAGCAGAATATTCCGACTCGTTTGAGGGCGCATCAGCGGTCGGGTGGTTAAGGTAGGGTGACTGTCGTAGGGCGCCACCATCTCTGGGACGACAGCTACGCCAAGGCCAGCCTCCACCATTCCCAGGACGGAGCTCGGCTGAGCAAGTTCCAGAACGATATGCGCGTTAATCTTCAGGCGCGCGAGAGTGTCAATAATTTGCTGTCTGCTACCTGAGGTATTGTTCAGCATAACAAGCTGACGATCGCCCAGTCGAGGCCACGGAATAGCGCGCTTTTTTGCGAAAACATCATCGCGACGACAAACCACTAAGAATGGATCGTTCATGAGCGTATGAATCTCAAGATCAGATTCTGCAATGAAGCCGCTGGAGATTCCAAACTCAATCTCTCCGCGTACTACCTTTTGAACGACTTCCTTGGCAGCGACGTCTTCTATTGAAAAAGAGACGTTCGGCCATTTCGTCGAGCAATATTCGATGCACCTTGGCATTAAGCTGCGTGCAATTGAGGGTACACAGGCCATTGCAACTGTGCCTCGGTGCTGAACCCCAATATCGCGCAATTCCCGCAAAACAGTGTCGAGTTCATTGAGTAAGCGGGCGCTTGTTGCCACTAATGTTTCACCAACGGACGTCAACCGGACCTGTCGTGTTGTGCGGTCGAGCAGTTTAACACCTAGTTCGGTTTCGACTTGCCGGATCGCAAGGCTTACGGCGCTTTGCGACGAGCCAATGTCTTCAGCTGCGCGGCTGAAACTGCGGTGTCTGGCAACTGCCAAAAACACCTTCAGCTGACGTAATCCGACATTCATAATAAAAACTCATGAGTTGATGCGATCTTTCAATTTTACATTGAAATGACCTCATCATTCAATGGAGGTTCTCAACGAAGCGAGATACCTCATGATCGATACACTGACTCCAAGTAAGTCTCCTCAGACTTCTCATTCAAAATCAGCAGCCCCTCTTCGCGTTCTTGGACGTTCAAACTCCTTCAACGTTCGCAAGGTTTTGTGGGTCTGCGACGAAATCGGAATCCCGTTCACGCGAGAGGATTACGGCCGCGGCTTCATGCCGACTGACACGCCGGAGTTCCTCGAGCTTAATCTGACGGGTCAAGTCCCGGTGATTATCGACGGCGATCGCGTGATGCGGGAGTCGAACACTATCGTTCGCTATCTCGCCGCCAAACATGGCGCCACCGACCTGTACCCAGAACATCCGGCTGGTCGGCAGGCGATCGAGGAGTGGATGGATTGGGTCGCATACGACGTCACGCATGCACTTCGCGGAGCATTTCTTGGCGGTCAACTAAGGGAAGCCCCGTACGATCATCCTTGGTACATCGAGCAAGGCCAGAAAGAGCTCATTCACGTTATGGGTCTCTTGAACAAGCACCTCTCGGAGAACGGGCCCTATGTGATGGGCGATCGCTTTACGATCGCAGATATTCCCGTGGGCCTAGTCGTCAACCGCTGGTTCAACCTCACCCATCCCGGTTTGAAACGGCCGGATTACCCCGCTGTCGCTGCTTATTACGAACTGATGACGGAGCGGCCAGCGTTCCGCAAGCACGGCCGAAACGGGCTGCCGTAAGCGTAGTGGTTATCAGCGATCTGGGAGGAAAACATGAAACATATGCCGGGACGTCATTTTCTACAAATTCCGGGGCCGACGAATACGCCTCTACCCATTCTTGCAGCGATTGCAAAACCAACGATTGATCATCGCGGTCCAGAGTTTGGTGAACTCGGCCTGGATGTTCTGAAACGTATCCGCGGCGTGTTCAAGACGAAGGGGCCCGTCATTATTTATCCCTGCTCTGGAACTGGAGCTTGGGAGGCGGCACTCGTCAATACGTTGTCCGCTGGCGACCACGTGCTGATGTATGAAACCGGATGGTTCTCCACTTTATGGAGCAAGATGACTTTGGCTCTTGGTTTGAAGCCCGAGTTTATCAAAGGTGATTGGCGAAGCGGCGTTGATGCAAAGGCGCTCGAATCTGCTCTTCTCGCCGATACAGCGCACAAGTTCAAAGCGGTGGCAGTCGTCCACAATGAAACCTCCACGGGTGCTGTGTCTAATATAGCGGCGGTACGAAGGGCCATCGACAACGCCAAGCACCCGGCATTGTTACTGGTTGACACTATCTCCTCGCTTGGATCGATCGACTTTCGTCATGATGAGTGGGGTGTGGATGTCACAGTTGGTGGTTCGCAAAAGGGATTGATGCTTCCGCCAGGCATTGCCTTCAATGCGATTTCGAACAAAGCGCTGGAGGCGTCGAAGCAGGCAAAGTTGCCCCGCAGCTTTTTGGGCTGGAACGAGATGCTCGCAGCCAACGCAACCGGCTATTTCCCTTACACACCATCCACGAACCTCCTTCAGGGGTTGAAGGTCGCGCTCGACCTGATCGAAGAAGAGGGGCTCGACGAAGTGTTCGCTCGGCATGACCGTGCTGCATCGGCGACACGCCGCGCGGTTGAGCATTGGGGCTTCGAAATTCAGTGCCGCAATCCGGCC
This sequence comes from Afipia felis ATCC 53690, assembly GCF_000314735.2. Taxonomy (NCBI): domain Bacteria; kingdom Pseudomonadati; phylum Pseudomonadota; class Alphaproteobacteria; order Hyphomicrobiales; family Nitrobacteraceae; genus Afipia; species Afipia felis. Next base: position 3,197,688 of record NZ_KB375270.1, read on the forward strand.
GAGTATTCATCGTCGCTAACGGCGGTGAGACTGCCTGAGGGTCATTCCGCTGACCGGTTACGCAAGGAAATTTTGGAGCGAACCAATACTTCGCTGGGTAATGGACTGGGAATTCTTGCAGATCGAGTATTCCGCATCGGCCACCTTGGCGACTTCAATGCGGCCTCGGTGCTGGGCACACTTGCGGCCGTTGAAGTCGGTCTGAAGGCGACCGGAATTCCCTACCGATCTGGAGGTCTCGATGCCGCCATCGAGACTCTCAACGGAAATCTTCCTCCGAGCAACAAAATGGGAGAGGCGGCCGAGTAGTCGGCCACCTTCTGCAATGCATTTGAAAATCAAAAATATGTCGGGAGAGAAACAATGGCTATTACGCGGGAGGCGGAAGGTGTAGCGGCAAATGCCGCATCACCAAGCTCATCCATAAGTGCTCATACCCTGGTTACGACGCTTCTCTGCATTCTCTTTGCGATTATGTATCTCGACCGGGTGAATATCTCTGCTGCCGCCGCCTCTGTGAAGGATCATTTTTCCCTCACGAATGCGGAAATGGGCATCATATTCAGCGGATTTTCTTGGGCCTACTTGGCATCGGTCCTATTTGGCGGCTGGGGCGCGAGAAAGTTCGGCGCCAAATCAACTCTGATTGTCTGCGTGATCGTCGTCGGCATCGGAACGATCGCGACGGGACTCGCAGGCGGTCTTATAACTCTCTTCGTGGCCAGACTTGTCGTTGGATTGGGCGAGGGTCCTGCGTTCCCCGCGGCAACTCAGGCTATGCGGAATTGGTATCCCCCCGACCGCTTCGGCTATATCCAAGGCATTACGCATAGCGCTTCGCGCCTTGGAGCGGCACTTGCTCCTCCCATCGTGGCTGCGCTGATCATTTGGGCAGACTGGCGGGTCTCTTTCGTCGTGTGCGGGACCAGCGCGCTCATTTGGTGCTTTTTTTGGTGGTCGACTTTCCAGGATGATCCCAGAACTCACCCGCGTGTAGATCCCCGATGTCTTGAAGGTCTCACAGTCTCACTGCCCAATCGTCGCGCCAAAACGCCGTTATGGGTTCTCACCAAGCGTATGTTTCCGGTAACGCTGGTGATGTTCGCGTACGGTTGGACGTACTGGGTGTTTGTATCTTGGCTACCGCTTTACTTCGTAAACCAGCACGGGACCAATCTAAAAAACTCAGCACTTCTGACGAGCGCTTTGTTCTTCGCCGGGCTCATCGGTAACACCGTAGGAGGCGTCGTATCAGATCGAATCCTACGAAAAACGGGACGCAATCGGTTGGCTCGATGCAGCGTGATCGCCGTATCTCTCGTTGGAGCCGCTGTTTTCATTACACCAACGATGTTCATCAACGATTTGTACTACGTCGTCCCATTGCTAGCTTGTGCAATGTTCTTTCTCGAGCTGACGATTGCACCAATGTACGCCATTCCGATGGATATCTCGAAAGACTACGCGGGCCTTGGAAGTGCTTACGTGATCATGGGCGTTGGCATTTCCGGTATCGTATCGCCAGTGGTTTTTGGCTGGCTTATCGACCGTACGGGAAATTGGAATGTGCCTTTTGCGTCGGGCATTGGGATCCTGCTTGCCGGAAGTTTAGCGGTCATTCTGCTGCGGCCTGATGTGCCGCTTATTATCTCTCCGTCGAAGGAATAGATGCTGGTGTCAAACGGCCTGGCCGCTCTCTACAAAATGAAGCCCGCATGCTGTTTCGCAGAAGCCGAGTTGCGCACTACATGAGGAAGTTGTCGAGTGGGCTTGGTCATTTCGTCTACGGGATGATTCAATCTGGAATAACCAGCGGCGTCGCGAGCGGTATTGCGAGTTTGAATGCACTTGAAGAAGGGGGCTTCTTCACTCGGTGGTCTAAAGCATGGTTGATATCCTGGATAATCATGGTGCCATTCGTGTTACTTGCGGCCCCTCTGATCAGACGCCTGACTCTTCTCGTTGTTGCTGATGATGCGCCTCGAGTTTGATTTACGAGTATTGCAAATGAGACGAGTGAGTTATTTGAAGTTAGTTAAAGCTGCCGATGAGGCTGGGATGGAGCAGTCGATGAAAATGGATATTTGCGACTCGCCAATCAAAAACGAAACGACGCGGCGGCTACGTGTCGTTTCTTCGGTCTCATCAGAACAAGGCGGACAGAACGTGATTGATTTGGCCGAAATATCAACTGATCCAATCTGGGACTATTGACTGCAGGTGGCGACGATGATCGATCTCTATTATTGGACCACGCCAAACGGGCATAAAATTTCGCTTTGCCTTGAAGAAATGGGCCTGCGTTATTTGGTGAAGCCCGTAGAAATCGGGAAGGGTGAACAATTCAGGCCTGAGTATTTGGCGATTTCACCGAACAACAAAATTCCAGCCATTGTCGATCATGATCCGATTCATGGCGGTGAGCCATTGGCCTTGTTCGAATCTGGCGCGATCTTAATTTATCTTGCAGAAAAATCCGGCAAATTTCTGCCGACTCGGACCTGCGAACGTTTCGATGTCCTGCAATGGCTAATGTGGCAGATGGGTGGGCTGGGGCCCATGGCCGGGCAGAACCATCATTTCGCAGGATATACTGCTGAAAGGATTCAGTATGCGATCGACCGCTACGTGAACGAGACTAATCGACTATACGGAGTCTTAAACAAGCGCTTGTCTGAGAGAAAGTTCGTCGCAGGAGAATATTCGATTGCGGATATGGCAATCTATCCATGGATCGTTCCCTATGAGCGCCAGAGCCAGAAACTCGACGATTTTCCATATCTGAGGCGATGGTTTGAAACGATCAAGGCGCGGCCCGCAACTATCCGGGCGTATGATGTTGCGAAGAGAATAAATCCCACAAATGCGCCGACAGTAAATGAGCAGTCTAAGAAAATTCTATTCGGACAGACCGCCTTGAAATGATGAACCTCGGCGAAGAGCGAGCCTATCTTCTGCTGGTTTCAAGATGTTGATGAGCTAACCTGCCGGCGCAATTTCTCTCTGGCGGTGTCACAGGCTCGACTCCTTGTGTTCTTGGCTCGCGCAAGACGTCGGCAGAAAACTACCCTATCGCCACCATCACATAATAAATTGCATTGCGTGCCTTATCCACCGGTTGGCTGAGGCCTCGTTTATCGAACGCGCGTGAGGCGAGAGAATAAGATCCGACGTTGGCGGGGCGCCATGAAAATGTAAAGCGGCGCCATGCCCAGCCGGCTTCAGGCTCAAGTTCGGCTGCAGCCCAGTGGTTTCCTCCGTCAACGCTGACTTCCACCTGCGCGAGACCGGCACCGGCCCAGGCCCAGCCCCAAATCGCTATGTTGGTTCTTTCCAGCTTATCCTGTGGCGATGGCGATACGATGACGGATTCTGGCGGAAGCTCCCAAAGCGGTGTGGTGCCACCCAACGGGTAATCAGCGTTTGGGGGTATAGGATCATTATAATATTTCGTAGTGTAAGGACCGTCGGGCCGTCGGTCTGAGAGCTCGAGCCTGTAGAGCCATTTCACCAAGTTCGTGCCGTAGTAGCCGGGAATGACGAGTCGCAACGGAAAGCCGTGTTCTTGGTCCAGCGGTTTTCCGTTCATTTCATAAGCAAGAAGGATATCGCCCGCAGCGAGTCTGTGGAGCGGCATGTCTTTCAAATACACGCCCGATATCACGTCTTCGAAAACACCCTTATCGACTCCGAACGACCACAGGAAGCTGGCTTCCCGCTTGACTCCTGTCTCGTGGAGGAGGGAAGCCAAATCGACTCCGCCCCATACGACATTGGCGTAGCGACGGGTTGCAATGTCTGGTCTCAATGGAAATCCTGCGCATTCATGCAGTGCTGTCACCGTGCGCTTAGGCAGGGCGGAAAGCTCTGAATGATTCCAGCGCCGTGGACGCTCCACAAGGCCAGCAATATCAAGCCACCAGTCCTGAGCTTTGGCGCGCGGTACGCCAACATGGCCTAATATGAATACGTCGTCGTTCGGTGTTATCCGCTCCGTAAGTTGATGGGGCTGCAATGGAATATGGCGAATTGTGCGGTCTGGTCGAATCTCTTCGATAACCGGCCGGTCATGCTGAGCCGCCCTGATTTCGTCCGGGGTGGGGTTTCTCCCCTTCAATATATGCTCCTTACCTAAAATCTGACATGTTAGTTTGACATTGAAGGATCCTCATGTCTAGCTATCGATTGCCAATAGGGAGGTATGAGCATGGTTAGTGCAACGGATGGGGCCGAAGTCGTTAGGGTGACGGATCGGCAGCGACTAATGGCCGTATTCGCGTCCTGTTTTGGCTGGTCGCTGGATCTTTTCGATCTTTTCGTTTTGCTTTATGTCGCGCCGGTGATCGGAAAGTTGTTTTTTCCCTCCACTCACGCGACGCTTTCGCTGGCTGCAGTTTATGCGTCCTTTACGGTAACACTGCTGATGCGTCCGGTGGGGTCGGCAATTTTTGGCAACTACGCTGATCGGCATGGCAGAAAATCTGCGATGTTCGTCGCGGTGTCCGGCGTCGGCCTTGCAACGGCGGCCTTCGGTCTGCTTCCGACGCTGGCCCAGGCCGGCGTTTTCGCTCCTATCCTTTTCCTCGTTCTGCGCCTTGTCCAGGGCGTTTTTGTCGGCGGCGTCGTTGCTACGACTCATACGGTTGGGACGGAATCGGTTCCTGAGCAATGGCGCGGTGCGGTTTCCGGATTGGTTGGTGGGGGCGGCGCCGGCTTGGGTGCGCTTATGGCGTCTCTGGCATTCTGGTTTGCCACGACACTTTTTCCCGGTTCGGACTTCGATGTCTGGGGTTGGCGGGTGATGTTCTATTCAGGCATTCTCAGTTCTGCCTTGGGTCTTCTGATCTTCAAATACCTTGAGGAATCGCCGGTTTGGCTTGCCGCAAGCTCGCGTCGCGCAGCGGCGCGAGGATCGCAAAAGGCAAAATCCCCGGTCGGGGAACTGTTTTCAGGGCCGCTTCGAAACACCTTGCTGATCAACCTCCTTATTACTACGGGCGCTGGTTCAGCGTATTATGTAACGTCCGGCTATTTGCCGACCTTCCTAAAGGTGATCAGCAAAATACCGAATTCTTCGATATCGGCTATTTTGATCGGTTCGGCCCTCATTGCGACAATCAGTGGACCCATTGTCGGCTTCATCAGCGATTTGATCGGACGAAGGGCGACGTTCCTCGCAGTCGGATTGCCGGGTCTTATTCTGCTGCCGCTGATGTATCTGTGGATGGCCCAGACACAGGACGTCACCACGATCGCCATTTATGCGTTCGTCATTTCGTTCTTCGGTAACGCGGTGCTCGCGCCGGTTCCGATCTTTCTCAATGAGCGCTTCCCAACGGCGCTCCGAGCGAGTGGCACGGGCCTGTCCTGGAATATCGGCTTTGCGCTAGGGGGGATGATGCCGACGGTCGTCTCGCTCGTGAGCCGCGAGACAGCGAATATCCCTATGTCACTCGCGATATTTTGTTGTGGGGCCTGTGCGCTATTTGTGGTCGGGGCGCTTGCTGCTGGCGAAACAAAGGGCGCGAGACTGGACGAGTGAGCTTTTCAATAACATGCCAAATTGACATGTTAATATCCACGATATAGATCAGCTTAGCTAACGGAATTCAGGAGTTGTTTTTATGCGCATTCTTTGCTTAGGCGCGGGCGCCCTCGGCGGCTATTTCGGCGGTAGACTCGTAGAGAGTGGAGCTGACGTCGAATTTCTTGTACGTGAAGCGCGAAAGGCGCGAATTACGACCGATGGACTCCGGATAGAGAGCAAGTATGGAAACTGCCATCTGAATGTCAAAGCGGTTACCGCGAATGAAGCGAAGGGCCAGTACGACATAGTTCTGCTGACGTGCAAGGCGTATGATTTGCCTGGCGCGATTGCGACCATTGCTCCATTTGTCGGGTCGAACACCGCCGTGCTGCCGTTGTTGAATGGCGTTGCGCATATGGAAGTTCTGAACGAAAAATTTGGACGCGAACGAGTTCTAGGTGGCGTAGCGAAGATTTCGGCGACACTCGCGTCCGACGGCACGATCAAGCATCTCAACGATTGGCGCTACATCACGATGGGTGAGCAAAACGGGGAGATGAGCGACCGCGTTCTCAGTCTCAAGGCGGCTTTCGATAAAACCTCCGTCCTTGCGACGGCAGTTCCAAACATCATGCAGATGATGTGGGAGAAAGTGGTCCATCTCTCGACCGTCGCGGGGATGACATGTGCAATGCGCGCCAGTGTCGGCGATATTGCGCGCACGCAGGATGGCACTGCAATGATGATACAGCTTCTTGAGCGGAATGCTGAAATCGCAGGGCGCGAAGGGCATGCACCATCAGAGGCATTTCTGGCCGAGTACCGTCAGTTGTTTCATGACACGTCGTCGCTCTACATGGCCTCGATGCTGCGTGACATCGAGCGCGGCGGCTCGATCGAGGCTGATCATATTCTTGGTTTCATGCTGAACAAAGCCAAGCACCACGGCGTCGATTTCGTGCTCCATCAGTTCATCTTCGTTCATGTTCAGGCTTACGAACAGCGCCGTGCGGCACTGCAGGCAAAGGCGGTGGCGTAATGGCCAAGACTTATCGGATCGCGGTCATCGCTGGGGACGGAATTGGCAAGGAAGTGATGCCGGAAGGCATCAAGGTCATGGAAGCTGCCGCAAGTAAATTCGGCATAGGTTTCCAATGGGACGAACTGGACTGGTCTTGCGAGAGATTTAATAAGACCGGGCAGATGATGCCGAAGGATGGACTCAATCTCATCAAGGAGCATGACGCTATTTACCTGGGAGCCGTCGGTTATCCAGGCGTCCCTGACCATGTCTCCCTTTGGGGGCTGCTCATTCCGATTCGTCGTGAATTCGATCAATATGCCAACGTTCGGCCGGTGCGCCTGATGCCTGGTGTGCGCAGCCCGCTTGCGGACCGTACCTCTAAGGACATCGATATGGTGATCGTCCGCGAGAATACTGAAGGCGAGTATTCGTCGATCGGCGGCGTCAAGGATGAGGGCGGTGAGAATGAGCGCGCGGTTCAGGAAAGCGTCTTCACCCGCAAAGGCGTCGATCGAATCCTGAAATATGCCTTTGAGGCTGCAGGAAAACGGCGTCAGCACGTTACGTCAGCGACGAAGTCGAACGGCATCGCGATCACTATGCCGTACTGGGACCGACGGTTCGCGGCTATGGCCGAACAATACCCAGCCATCAAGACCGCCCAGTACCATATCGACATTTTGACTGCGCAATTTGTTCGCAATCCGCAATATTTTGATGTTGTGGTGGGATCCAACCTGTTCGGGGACATTCTTTCCGATCTGGGTCCGGCCTGTGCGGGCACAATTGCCATCGCGCCAGCGGCCAACATCAATCCGGAGCGGAAATTCCCATCGATGTTCGAACCTGTTCACGGTTCGGCACCGGATATCTACGGCAGGAAAATCGCCAATCCGATTGGCCAAATTTGGTCCGGGGCTATGATGCTTGAGCATCTCGGTCATCCGGAGGCTGGTGCGGCTGTGGTGGCTGCAATCGAGACGGTTCTGCGCGAAGGGCCACATAATCCTGACTTGGGGGGCAAGGCCTCGACCGAAGAGGTGGGTTCGGCAATCGCGGCTGCGATTTCTTGAGGTTAACTCGCCACTTCCCGAAATCCGGCGATTGGCTTACGGTAGGATTTATTCGAAAATGAATTCATATCGAATTGTAGCCAGGAAGCTGGCGGGATTACGGAGGCAGTAGGATCCAGATGTTGCAGCGAGCCCCAAATAGCGAAAGGGACTTATCGGCGGCTGACCTTGCTTACGGTGGCATTATCGATCTGGTGTTGAACAGCGAATTGCGGCCAGGCGAACGCACTTCTGTCAACCTTCTCGCCGCGCGTCTGGATATTGGCCGTACCCCCGTAAAGGAGGCAATTACGCGTCTGCAAACGGAAGGTCTGCTCTCGGTAGCGGGCCGAAGCGGAACCATGGTCAATCGCATTGACCGCGAGCAGACCCAGCAGCTTTTCGCCCTGCGTCGCGCGCTTGAAGATTTTGCAGCAGAGGGGGCGGTGGAGAATGCGACCACTAAGGATATTTCCGAGATCAGGAAGTGTCTTCAGAAATTGGGAAGATCGAACACCACTGCGGAATTTGTGCGTGCGAACGTCGAATTTCATTCGCTGATTGTCGCGGCCGCAGGAAATCCGTTTCTGGTTCGATTCTTTTCACAACTTCAAATTCAATTGCAAATCGTCACATATCTTTTGCGTAGAGGATTTGACAAGAAAGCTGCCGATGCGCGTCATCGTGAACATGAGACGATTGTTAAGGCGCTCGAGAAGCGTGATGCCAAGGTGCTGAAAAATGCTTTGCGTACGCATGTAATGACGACCGAGAGCGCCATCCTGGCTACGCTGACTGACAGCGAGAAGCGGGAAAGAACATTGCGGCGCAAATAGCGTTGCGTTTATCTAAATTGACATGTCAGGTTGAAATGTTACGCTAGGTGAATGACAATGAATAAATTGACAGACAACGATACGCAGGCGCTGAACCGCCTAAATATGCAGGCCGAGCCGAAGTACTTGGCGGCCTGTGTTCAGGCTGCGCCGGTGGCTTTCGACCTGCAGAAAACTCTCGAAAAAACGCAGGATCTTTCCGCCGATGCCGCGCGGCAAGGCGCGAAACTTGTTCTGTTTCCCGAGGCATTCGTCTCGGCCTATCCGCGCGGTGCGAATTTCGGCGCGACAATTGGCGCTCGCACCGCCGAAGGACGGGAGATGTTTCGGCGCTATCATGCGTCGTCGATCGATGTGCCGGGGCCGGCGGTGGAAGTGCTGGCAAGTATAGCCAAGCAAAATTCCATTCATCTGGTCATCGGCGTAATCGAGCGCGATGGCGGCACCTTGTATTGTACCGTTCTCACGTTTGCGCCCGATGGACGCTTTCTTGGGAAGCACCGCAAGCTAATGCCGACAGGATCGGAACGGTTGGTCTGGGGCTTCGGTGATGGTTCGACGCTTCCGGTCTACGACACTGAAATCGGAAAGCTTGGCTCGGTCATCTGCTGGGAAAATTACATGCCGATGATGCGGGCCGCTATGTATGCGCAGCGCATCCAGATCTATTGTGCGCCCACGGCGGATGGCCGTCCGACATGGGCTCCTTCGATGCAGCACATTGCGCTCGAAGGGCGCTGTTTCGTGCTGTCGAGTAACCAGTTTTGCCGCCGCAGCGATTATCCTGTCGACTATCCGTCCGACCTGCCGATGGAGGCTGATGCGATCGTCTCGCGTGGCGGAAGTTGCATCGTCGATCCGTTGGGAAACATATTGGCTGGGCCCTTATGGGATCAGGAGGGCATCATCACCGCAGAGATCGACGTCGCACAAGTGACGCGCGCTCTCTACGATTTCGATCCAGTTGGACACTACAGCCGTCCCGACGTTTTCTCATTGAACGTCGACAAAAATGAGAAGCGTGCAGTTAATTCAGTCGTCGCGGGCATTGATTGAGGCCTGCCTGAAAATGAAGCTGCTGATGCTCGCAATATCGGCTTGTAACTGACATGACAAATTGAGATAGCAGTTCTCATCACGGGGAGTGGAATATATGAGCGGTCCGTCACTTGTTTCTGTCAAAGACGTATTGGAATCCGTCGGTCACAATGCGCACGGCAATTGTTCCAAGGCTGTCCTGCATCAGGTTCCTGAGTCTGAAACCAGCCTGTTCAGCGTGCATCCGGGTGAAAAGCTCGCGCGCCACATCCATACCAGGACCTGGGATCTATTCATGGTGATCTCGGGGAAGGGCGAAATTCGTTACAAGGGCGAGGAGGGCGAAGGTGTGGTGCCGATGCCGGCGCGCGCGTTCTGCGCAATGCCTCCCGGCTACGAACATGAAGTCTGCAATCTAAGCGATACAGAGCCTTTCAGCTTTCTGCTGATTCATGCGCCGTGGACTGGCTACGACTTTGTGAAGACGAACAAGAGCTAAGGAACTTTCCTTCATCGACAAGCGAAAGGCCAACTGATGACTTTTCCAAAGTACGCTCGTGCGATTCTTGCCGCAGCTTTTGTGTTCTCCGTTGGAACGGCAAAGGCGGATTTGGTCAAGCTGACGATCCCTACGTTGCCTGCACCTTCGCTCGGTGCCTTTATGGGCCCGGTGATCAAGGCACAGAAGTTTGACGAGCAAAACGGGCTCGATCTTACCTTCCAGCAGAAGCCAACCGCGACCTATAGAACCGACTTCGCGGCTGGTACGGACCAACTGGGAGGGAGTGGGACGTTGCTGGCCGACGCTGCGCTGCTGAGAGATAAGGGGCTCAAAGTCACCTATCTCTTTAATGTCTTCGATTTCTGGGCCACTGTGGTGGTGCCGGAGGAGAGCAGCATTCGCGCTATCACCGATCTGAAGGGAAAGACGCTTACCGCGTCCCTACCCACCGCAAATTTTCCGATGTTTCGTTATCTGGCGAAGCTCGGCGGTCTTGACGTGAATTCCGTGCAGCTCCGCAATGCGGATTCGTCATCGTTGGTACCGACGGCGAAAAGCAAGCGTTCGGATGCCGTTCAACTGTGGGAGCCGGCCTACACCATTCTTACCTACGGCAATCATGATTTCCGTAGCATCGACGTAATGTCGCGGTGGAAGGAAAAAACGAACGAGAATGCCTTTCCTTATCTTGGCATCGCCGCCCACGAAGCCTGGGTCGATCAGAACAAAGCCGTCATTCCGAAGCTGTTTGCCACCTATCAAAAAGCGGCAGAGTTCATCAAAAGTCACCCCAAAGAGGCGTCTGCATTGATTGCAAAGAGCCTCAAGGTCAGCGCCCCGGTTATCGAGGATTTGCTTTCATCCGATCGGCTCCGCTTGAACCTGTATTGGGCCTCCGACAACAAGCACGCAGCTGATGAAGTCTTTAACGCCGCGATTAGCGAAGGTTATCTGAAAACCAAACCCACTGACGGCATCTTGTATGACCCCCGAAACTGATGACGTGCACCAGGAGGTCGATATCATGCACGGTAAGATAACCGGCTCAGTTGCCATACAGCCAGTTGAGCGAAGGACTCTGTGGTCGCGACTGGCCCAGCATCGACCCGCGATCATTGATCTTATTGCGGTCGCTGCCCTGTGGCAGATTTCTACCCATTACTTCTCCCCTGCCATCGTGCCGCCGCTCAAGGATATCGGCGATGCGATCTGGAAGATATTTTCCCAAGGGGACAACCTTGTCAGTCTTCTGGCAACGTCACTGCGTGTTGTTGCCGGTCTGACCATCTCCTTCGTCCTAGGAGCGGCGTTGGGAGTAACAATGGGACTCTTTAGCGGCATCAGAACCTATGCGCGGCCGTTGCTGCATATGATTCAAGGTGTGCCAGCACTATCCTGGGTCGTGTTTGCCGTGATCTGGTTTGCGCAGGTTGAAATTCGCATTGCCTTCATTCTGATTATCGGCACGCTCCCGGCCTTTGCTCTGTATATCGACAGTGCGGTCAAATCGGTGAATCTGGATCTGATCCATTTGGGTCAGGCGCTCCGTGCCAATCGTCTTCAGATTTTGACCAAAATCATCATGCCGGCGATCGTTCCTGAGATCATGAGCGCGTGGACAGTGAATCTGGGTAATGCGGTTCGCGTCGCCGTGATCGCCGAATTGATCGGGTCTACCACGGGTGTTGGCTTCCAGCTACTGCAAGCACAGGCCGTATTCGATATGGCGGGAGCCGTGGCCTGGACGCTCAGCCTCGTCGCCGTGTTGTTCGTCTATCAGGGCATTATCAGTCTGGTCGAAAGCCGCCTGCTTGCCTGGCGTCCGCGAAGCGAGGTGGCGTGATGACTGAGAATCCAATCGTTGCATTTTCCGGCGTAACAAAGACCTTCGTCAAAGATGGTGTGTCGTTCACAGCATGTTCCGATTTGTCTTTTACAGTTCAGCCCGGAGAGGTAGTTGCCATCGTCGGTGAAACTGGCTGTGGAAAGTCGACCGCCTTGTCGTTGTTGCTCGGCCTTCAGGAACCCAGTCGCGGCTCGGTACAAGTTCTCGCGATCGATCCATTCAAGGAATTCCATGCCTTGAAGGGCAGGCTCGGTATTATCTTCCAGAATGATCGTCTGCTTCCGTGGCGCACAGCGATCGAGAATGTCGCATTCGGAATGGAAATTCTGCATATCTCGAAGTCCGAGCGTATACAAAGTGCCATGCACTGGCTTGCCCGCGTCGGACTGGAGAGGTTTGCAAATTCGTATCCGCACCAATTATCAGGCGGCATGCGCCAGCGTGTATCGATTGCAAGGACATTTGCACTCAATTCGCCCCTCTTGCTTGCGGATGAAGCGTTTTCAGCGCTCGATGAAATTACTGCGACCGCGCTTCGTAATGATTTGCTGAACATGATCGGGGAAGAGAAAAAGACGACGATCTTCATCACTCACTCTGTCACTGAAGCTGCCGAGTTGGCCGAACGAATTTTGGTATTTGGGAGACCGGGGCGGGTTCTTTCAGAGATTAGAGCCAAAGACTTGATTGCCCACGGTGGAACACATGCCGATGTTGCCTCCGAAATTCGTGAAAGCATGAAATCCGCCAGATCTACGTCGGCTCATTCTATGACATCGTAGTCGGCAATTCATTGCTCTAACACTTCGGCAATTATCAGCTGGGCCTTTCCAGTGCGCCGACTGACCGGCTTCTCAGAGTAAGCTCATCAGTTACCTCTGTGCGAATGACAGATATCGACCCGAAGACGACATCCATTCTTCAAATTGCGGACGGCAGCTCTGCGCCACAAAGCGGACTTTCTAGCACGCGGCGGTGAGGGGCCGCTTGGCGCCCTCCTTATTGCCGTCCCGAGACGTTTCCTCCGGTTCAGATAGCTGTTTTTTCATCCATCAGCAACGCTCGGCGGAAATGTCGGATCGGTGTTGGTCACTTTCGGCCAGACCGCCAAGAGTCTGATGCCAACCAGCTTGGGAAACATGATCTTCAAGTGCTTCCCGCGTCTCGCGCAGAAAACTGACGACCTGGGACGCTGGCGAATTACTCCACCCGCTTTCAAGAGCTGGCATCTTGGCGAGTTCGGCACGCGTCAGATCCGAGAAGTCGATATCATCGAGTTCGTCTTTCGCGTCGATTGTCGGGAGTTGCACCTCGATCGTTTGTTCGAACGTCACCTGGAGATTAATCGGCCGCTTCTCCGCTTTGCTCGACGGCGACAGAATGGGGGATGATTTGCGGTCTCGAACCTACCTTCTTAGGAGGAATGGTCCCGATGTACTGCTCAGAAAGTACTCGCTGCCTCGGCGATGGCACGCCTCAATCCGGCATCGGACATCGTGGTGACTTTCCCACCGGAGCCGAGCGCAAAAGTTGCGGCAATGCCTCGAAAGCTTCATCGACTTCAATTCGATCCCAGACAGTGTCCGTATTAATCACACGCGGTGAAGGCATCCGACCGTCCTTGACCATATCGTCGAAAAGGGAAGGGGATACGCAGAACAACGAAGAAGTCTTCTTCGTCGAACAGGTGCACATGATAGATCGGCAAGGTTAGTTCGTCCGCGTTTAAGGATCGGCTCAACTCGTCGGGCATCGGTCATGATGGGCGACCTCTGCGCCGTCGTCCGCTGGGACGGGCAGGCTCAGCTTGCCTGACGTTTGGGAGGATCACTTCCAAGGCACGCGATTGCCATCAACGCGGTGGCCACGGCAAGAGCTGCTGCGGTCCACATCACGCGCCCGTACGTCTGGACAACTGCGACCGACGCGACATTCGAGGCGGAGGTCCCGCCGAAGGCTAATCCGAGGGCTGCGACCGCAAGGAGGCCGCCAAGACGCGCGGCTACGTTGTTCATGCCGGACGCCGATCCGCCCAGATCGCTCGGCGCGGCGTCCAAGACTGCGGTTGTAAGCGGCGCCACACGCGCCGTCTTACCTATCCCTGTCAAGACAAGGCCAGGTAGGAACCCGAGCCAGTACTCCGGTCGCGCGGCGGACAATGCGAATACGACGTAGCCGGAGGCAGTGATCACGCCTCCTGCCGCAGGCATCGTGCGGTTCCCGAGGCGTTGCGCAAGACCTCCAGCCGCACGCGAGCCAGCGGCCATGATTACGGAAAATGGCAGGAATGCTGCTCCTGCCGCAGCGGCAGAATAGTTGTGCGTGTAAATCAGCACGAAAGGCAGGCGAAAGAGCGCGCCCATCAGTACCACGCAGACGCCAAGGGCGGCGAGACCCTCCACGCCTGACACGGCTCCGTCAGCAAGGCCCGACCATTTGTGAGTTCGACCGAGCGTTCACCCAGACGCGAGCCGTGGAGGGGCCAGGGTCACCCTCGCGAGACGGTAGCGACGACATACGATCAAGGAGCCCCGGCGAAATGACGAGCGGCGTCACGGAGGCTCCCGCAAAGTGCCGTGTAAACTGATCGACTGCCGCGACCTGCTCTGACGAGCCAGCCAAGAGCTCTGTCAAAGTCTGAAAGGAAAGCACGATGATAAATTCGAACAATGATGGCGCTCCCCGCCCACATGCTGAGGTGGCCGACGATCTTGACGGCGCTGGCAGGCTCAACGGCCGTGCCGGCGGATCGGTGTTCTCGATCGGCGGCCCTGACGGCAAGGGGGGGCACGGCGGCGGGGGCGAATCCCTACGAGTTGCTGAGCGCTTCGCTCGCTGCGTGCACGGCAATGACGATACGGTTTCAGGCGCGAAGGCGTAAGTTCCCGCTTTCTCATGTCGAGGTCGCTGTGTCCTATCACCACGGAGCGGACGGCGGCCGGGACTCGTTCGAGCGCTCCATCAGGCTCGAAGGAAAGCTGCGCGATGAGGAGCGGGCCCAACTGATGCAGGCCGCGGACATGTGTCCCGTCGGACGAATGCTGGGCCTCAGCGCTGACATCCGTACGAACGACAAAATCAGCGGTGGGCGAGCGGCAAGATATGAAGACGACTTGAGCGAGCTTCAATCCCGAACATCGACCCCGACTAGTATGCCGCGAGATAGTCTGCGAGCGCCACTGCGTTGTTACGTTCCGTGTCGTGTGCACCGAAGAGCAACGTGACTTTGCCAGCTGATATAAGATCCGTCAGCTCTTCAACCGCGACTTGATTGGCGCGGAGTTCTTCAAAGTATCGATTGTGAAATTCGCGCCAGCGTTTCGGGTCATGGCCAAACCAGGTCCTGAGGCCGGCGCTCGGGGCGATGTCCTTTAGCCACACGTCGACGCTGGCATGCTCCTTCGTAAGCCCGCGCGGCCAGATGCGGTCGACGAGTACTCTCATGCCGTCGGAGGCCTCGGGCTGCTCGTAGACGCGTTTCACACCAGGCCGCATTGACCGTCGAGACATTGAATTCTCCAGCTCTCCCCTCCAAGGAGGGCACTTCCGTTAGGCTTCCTTGGCGGGACTGACCGCAGGAAAATCGATCGGGGTCTGGATCGCGTTGTTCATGAAATTGGTCAACAGGAACTGAGCAGTCAGCGCGATCATCTCGACGATGTTGGCGTCGGTCCACCCGCCGTCTTTGACCGCTGCGAACTGGGCGTCGGTGACTTTGCCGCGCGTCTCGATAAGCGCCTTCGCGAAGGCGACCGCAGCCTGGCGCTTGGGGTTGCTGGAGAGGCCCTGCCGGTTCAGGTCGATTTCCTCCGGAGGGATCTTTGCCATGTTCGTCGAGACGTAGCTGTGCGCGGCAAGGCAGTAGTCGCAACCATTAGCCTCCGAGACTGCGAGCGCAATCCCCTCCCTGGTCTTCAGGTCGAGGGTCTTCGACACCGGCCCCATCAGGCCAGCCCAACCGCCGAGGGCGTTCGGACTGATTGACATCAAGCGATAATGATTCGGCACGAAGCCGAGCATCTTGTTGATGTTGTCGAGAATTGCTTGGGATTCCGCGGGCGCGTCGTCGCGCCCCGGGATATCGATGCGGGACATGTTCCTCTCCATTGCACGCCGGCCAGCTT